>NZ_JBEFZI010000006.1:0-542727 GCF_040195695.1 Paenibacillus wuxiensis
TGCAGATTCTCGTACTTTCATTAGCAATTCCTGTGCCTTCTCCTCAAGAGCAGCTGCTGCCTCATCAACTGTTTTCTGGTTCGCGACGACGGCATCCAGCTCCACACGCAGCAGCTTATCGAATGATGGGAAGAACCCGGATGGGATACGCTCATCTCTCTCAATGTTGTTCTCCGCCCTGATCTTTGGCGTATAGTACGGATCCGTACTTCTGCCCTTTATGTCCTTCATATAGCCGTTGCGCGAAGGAAGCTGGCCCTTCAGTGTACGAGAGCGGGCCTGCGCCATTTCCGGGCCATTTACGAACTTGACGAATTCCCAGGCTGCACGCTTGTTGGCTGAGTCGGCTGCAACTGCATAGATGAATTCAAAGTCGATACTTGAAGAATCCATTGCAGGATCTATTGGCGCTGTAACTACACCCCAATCTTTCTTGTTATTGATAAGCTCTAGGAATGTGTAAGCATTGCTGATCATCATCGCAGCTTGATCATTATAAAAATAACTTTTTTGCGAATAAATCTGGCCTTCCGGATGGAAAAATACCGTTTTGCTGCGCATCGCATCTGTTGTCTGCTTGATCGCTTTTTTCCAGCCCTCAGTGTTCAGAATCACCTTCTCTCCCTTCGGATCGAACAGCCTCAATCCAGAGGTATCGGCGATTCTAAACAAGAAGTAGCGTAAGCTTCCTATCCATTCGTAGTACCCGTGCACCTTACTGTCTCCGCTTCCGATATTGGCAAATCTCGCAGACAAATCAAACACTTCCTGCCAGGTCATATTGTTCTTTGGCGGTTCGATGTGATGCTCTTTGAACAATGCTGCGTTATAGTATAAAGCCTGTCGATCCACATAAGGAGCAAGCCCATACAGCTTGCCATTGCCTAAGCTTTTAATTCTATCGATTACCCCTGGCAAAAAGCCCTGCATATCATAGTCGTCCTGCCGGATTACATCCTCTAACTCATACAACATGCCATTTTTCGCAAATGATTGAAACATATTTGTCTCCATCCTTAATACGTCAGCACCGGAGTTTTTCAGCAGTTTCTTCATTTCCGCGTCCCAATCTTCTCCGCTAATCATAGGGCCGAGATTTTTGAGCACCTGAACCTGAGGGATGACTTCAACTTCAATCTGCGGATATTTCATATGAAAATACTTCCCGTAATCGCGGTAGAAGGCGTCCTCATCCTGGTAGACCACCTTGATTTTGCTTGGCTGCAATGGCTCAAGCACTTCCTTCTTGCCGAAGCAACCGCTCATTAGGGAAACGATCGTCAGCATCAGTATTGCTATTTTCCATCTATTATGCATATCTTTCTAGCTCTCCTTCTTTGTTTAAGCGCAGTTCACAATGAACCCTGATTTCTTCTATAGTAAAATTCAAAGTTATACAGCTTACGAAGCTTCTTTATTTCTTATTCAAGGCTTCTTCTCCTGTGCTTCACGCGCTTTTAGGAGTACCTCTTGTCCCTTGATCTCCAGCTCGGCTAACGCTTCGTCCACTGATTTCTTATTATCAATAACAGCTTGCATCTCTTTCTGTAGCGGCTTATCGAACAATCGGAAGAAGACATCTGGAACATGCTCATTCATCCATATCGTGTTCCCCTGCTTGACCTTCAGCAGATAGAAGGCTTCCGTGCTCTTGCCGTCGATTTCCTTTGCATAGCCGGTACGTGAGGGGAGCGAGCCGTTTATTGTTCTTGAACGAGATTGGGCCATTTCCTCTCCATTCACGAACTTGACGAATTCCCAGGCTGCACGTTTATTCGGCGAGTCGGCTGCAATTGCAGCGATTTCGAAAAGAGAAATGGATTGCGATGGCTCCGCAGGATCAATCGGCACCGTGACCGCGCCCCAATCTATCGGCTTCTCCCCCTCCACATAAGTAGGCCGCTGCTTCAATTCCGTCATCACGAAGGAATTCGCAATCATCATTGCGGCTTTCCCTTCGAAAAAGTAGCTTTTTTGTGTATACACTTGACTCTCAGGATGGAAATAGACCGATTTATTGCGTACCGCACCCACTGCCAGCTTCATTGCATCTTTCCAGCCCTCTGAATTTAGAAGCACCTTCTCTCCCTTTGGATCGAACAGCCTTAAGCCGGATGTATCAACGATTTGATACATCAGCCTGCCTGGGTCTCCGAAGTATTCATACAAGCCGTATACCTTATTGTCGCCAGCACCAATATTGGAAAATCTCGCAGCCAAATCAAATAGTTCCTGCCAGGTCATGCTGTTCCTCGGTGGTTCGATTTGATGCTCCTTAAATAAGGCCTTGTTATAATATAGAACCTCCCTGTTGAAGGATGGAGCCAGTCCGTACAGCTTCCCGTTGCCCAAACTTTTGATATTGTCCAGCAATCCCGGCATAAAGCCATCCACATCATACTCATCCTGGCGGATCGCGTCCTCCAAATCATACAGCTTGCCATCTTGGGCAAAGAGCTTGAATATATAATCGTCCAGTAAAAATACATCCGCGCCCGAGCTCTCTAGCAGCTTCTTTTTTTCTACAAAATAGTCATCCGCATTAATGATTTTCCCAAGCTTTTTCAGCACCTGCATCTGGGGAATGACTTCAACCTCAATTTGCGGATATTTCATATGAAAATACTTCCCGTAATCGCGGTAGAAGGCGTCCTCATCCCGGTAGACCACCTTGATTTTGCTTGGCTGCAGCGGTTCCAGCACTTCCTTCTTCCCCATGCAGCCGCCTATGAATGACATGATCAATACGAGTAGAACTGCATTTCTCCAACCTTTGTTCATATTTCTTACTCCCCCTCTCCATCTCCGTTTTTCTCCATTTCTGTTCTTTTCCTCGGGGCAGGAAATCGTCTCAGTTTTACTCTCCCAAGAAGCTTTCCTAATATATAACAATCCGGATCATGTGAAATGTGACGCATTGCGAAATTTATTGGGACAGAGAAGTACCCTGATCGGTAATCTGTGCACTTAACGCAAGTCAGTGGCAAGTCATTCAGATGTCAATCGCAATAGGTACGGAATAAAAAAAATCCATCAAAGTGTGAACTTTAACGGATTTTAGACATTCAGATTAGTTATTGTACAAATTTGTGCATTCATATTGTAATTCTATTTTTAGACCAATAACGTCTATTGGCACGGCAATCATGCTGGGCCATCTGATAAAATATACACCGCGTTCTTATCGGCATCCAATGCTGCTCTCATTATCGTTTCATTGCCTTTAACGAAACCGTAATCTTTATTTGTGTTGTCCCATTTCACTTCATATTCCGCAATATCGATATTGAATAATTCCTTGGCAAGCGGAGCGACCACTTCCTTTGCATCTTTTACCGTAATCCTTTGGTCGGTCGTTTCTTTTTTTCTTGTATGATGAAATACGTTCACAATCTTTCCCTTTTTTGCATCCATCTCAAGAGATACATCGTTATCCTTAAGTATCAACCTATGGTAATTTTCTCCGCTATAAACAAGCAACGCCTCTGTTACATTCAAATCATGATCGAAAGCCGTTTTCATCGTTTTTGCTGCTGTTTCCAGCCATTTCGAATCGAGTTCTTTCTTGGCAAGCTTTATTGTAACCTCACTGACAAAATCTGTTCCACTCCTCCATACTGCCTGAAAACCTTTCCCTGTCAAGGCATACGCAAAATGATCTTTTAGTTTCTCTTTTTTTCCATCATAAGGCCGCATTAGAATCGCTTCTTTATCAAGGACGTATGTTTTCTTTTCGTATGCCTTTTTCAGTGCTTTCAGCACCTTCTCCTGAGTCTCTTTGCTGATTTTATCAAGTGGAACCGCTCCGTCTATCGACCATACTCCTCCTTTATCATTAAAGTAGACAGTGTACTTACCATCTACCGATGTAACTTTCGCCTCTGAACCGCCCAATGACTCGGCAACATTCTGCAGCTTAATCTCTTTTCCAGCAAATTGATTTACCGCTTTTTGCAATTTGACGGCCATCGTTTTGTCAATTTGAACCTTCTTATTATTCGTTTGCTCCTGCTCATGCGCTGACTCAGCTCCTGCAGGAATTGGGCCTGCCACTGTACCCAACATACTTGACACGATTATAGCCGCTAGAATTGTTTTGTTTACATTCATTTTATTTCCTCCTAAGTTTCATATTTAAACATCCCTTTTATGCTAACATTGAACATCTAATACTCAACTTAACATTCAATGAATAAAATTTAAGAATAAAATAAGAAATAAATTGCCACAATTCGTCATTTATTTTCCATTTTTGCCGTGCAATCGTTTATCTTCTTGTAGTTCATGCGCGACCCGAAGCGCTTCTTGGCCCTTCGTCTGCAGTTCATTCACCGCCTCATCCACCGATTTCTTATTGTCAATGATGGATTGCAGCGCTTCGGACAACAATAGCCGGAAGGAACTGTTAAAGTCATCAGGGACGTTCTTGTTGCCCCACAAAGCATCCAATGCGGACAGTTCCTTCGGCTTCAATGCATAGAATGCTTCCGTGCTTCTGCCGTCCAATTCCTTGAAATATTCCGGTCTGGAAGGAATGGTAGGGATCATGCCGACAGTCGTTCGAGCTGCCACCTTAGCCATTTCCGTGCCGTTTATAAATTTGACGAGTTCCCATGCGGCCTCCTTATTGCCGGAATCAGCTGCGATCGCATAAATTTCGTGAATGGTTATATTTCCGGTTTCATCGGGTGTCGCAGGATCGATCGGAGCTGTCACAACATCCCAATTGATTTTCTCGGCTTTCTTATTCCTTAAATGCGCCAAATCCCACGGCCTTCCCAGCTTCATTGCAGCCTTACCTGTGAAGAAGAGCCCTTTCTCCGGTTCAATGGGCTGCGGACCTTTATTAGCTGGTGGAATATACAGTGCCTTGCTTCGCACCGCATCCGTCGCCTGCTGGATGGCCTCCTTCCAGCCCTCCGAGTTGATCAACAGCTGCTCTCCCTTCGTGTCGAACAGCCTCAAGCCTGTTGAGGAAGCAATTTCATACATCAGGCTGTCTGCTCCGCCATATTCTTGGGCTAGCGCATACAGATGCTTATCCGTACCGCCTGCATTCGATATGCTTGTCGCCAGTTCAAAAAATTCCCTCCAGCTCATTTGATTTCGAGGAGATTCAATATTATGCTCCTTGAATATATCACGATTATAGTATAATACAGTGGTATCTATAGTGGGGGAGAGTCCATACAATGTCCCCTTGCCCATTGCTTTGAGCCTGTCGGTAAGACCTGGCATGAACCCTTCTAAATCATAACGATCTCGCTTAATGACTCCATCAATCGCATACAGCTTACCGCCTTGGGCAAATTCTTTGAACGATGTCTCATCCAGCAGCAATACATCGGGCTTATACTTGTCCAGCAGTTTCTGCGACTCTTTTTCAAAATCGAATTCAGGATCTCCGAACTTGGAGTACAACTCCGATTTACTCACTACTTCAACATCAATATCAGGTTGCTTCAGTTTGAACAATTGCCCATAATCTCGATAAAATGCCTCTTTATCCTGATAGACGACTCTAATTGTCCCTTTTACCTTATTGAAGGTCTCTACTTCCGATTCTCTACCAAAACAACCGCTTACCAATGACATAATAATGAGAAGCATTATCCCCATTTTCCAGCTAATTCGTCCTCGCAATTCTCTCTCTCCCTTGCTTCGTTATGTATATGTATCTGCATATTCGGGAACCAGAATCGAGATTCCCTTACGATTTCTTCGCTGCCGCTTCACGTACCTTGACTAATGCTTGCTGCCCCTTCAACTCCAACTCCGCGAGCGCTTCATCTATCGTTTTCTGTTTATCAATGATCGCTTGCATTGCTTCTGATAATAACGGGTCGAACAGTTCATTAAACCCGTGAGGAATGTTCTTATCTTCCAACAGCCTTACCCCTTGTTTCGGCTTCAAGAGATAGAATGGCTCCGTGCTTCTGCCTTCCAGATCCTTAAAATAGCCTGTGCGCGTCGGCAGCTTCCCGTTATTCCC
The DNA here is from genome assembly GCF_040195695.1 of Paenibacillus wuxiensis. Taxonomy (NCBI): domain Bacteria; kingdom Bacillati; phylum Bacillota; class Bacilli; order Caryophanales; family Paenibacillaceae; genus Paenibacillus; species Paenibacillus wuxiensis. The sequence continues at coordinate 5,993 of NZ_JBEFZI010000006.1, forward strand.
CAGCGTGGCGACCTGAGCCATGTCCGTTCCATTTATGAATTGGATAAATTCCCATGCTGCCCGCTTATTTTCAGAATTTGCGGATATCGCATAAATTTCTGACAAATGCACATAGGCAGATTCATTCGGGCTGGCCGGATCGACCGGTGTCGTAACAATACCCCAATCGATCTTCGGCGTTTTTTCATACATCGGAACTTCTTTCAAAAGATCAGTGAACCAGGACTCTTGAAATGTCATCGCGGCTTTTTCTTGGTGAAAAGGCTCGTAATAGCGATCCATACGCTCATTGTTGGCGTCTTGCTCCGGAATGTACACGGACTTATTGCGGATCGCATCAGCAGTCATCGTTACAGCTTCCTTCCAGCCCTCGGATTGAATAAGCAGTTTCTCTCCTTTAGCGTCAACCAGTCGAAGCCCAGAGGCAGCCGCAATATTATACAACAGCTTTTCGGGCTTCTCCGTTTGATACAGGCCATATACCCCCTCGTTCCCGAATCGGCCAGCTAAGTTCAACAATTCTTTCCAACTCATTTTGTCTCGCGGCGGTTCGATATTGTATTCTTTGAACAGCCCGCGATTGTAATACAACACAGGAGTTTCGAAATAGGGCGCCAATCCGAATAGCTTTCCGTTCCCCTTCTCTTTCAACCTATCGATAAGCCCAGGCATGAATCCGTCAATATCATATTTATCCTGGTTGATGACCATATCGAGGTCATACAGCCTCCCATCCTGGGCAAAGGCTTCGAACATGCTCTCATTCAACAGCAATACATCAGGCTTATACTTCTCTATTACTCTCTTCTTTTCTTCATTTAATTCAAAGGAAGAATTCTGCTCGGATTGTTCAAATAACTCATCCTGAGCAATCACTTCAACTTCAATATCCGGATATTTCATTAGAAATAAATTCCCATAATCCCGATTGAATGATTCCTCATCCTGATACACGATCTTAAGCTTCCCTTTGCCGTCTTTCAGCGGCGCCATCTCTGAATTTCCCCCAAAGCATCCACCCAATAGTGACATGATTGTCAGCAATAGAAGTACAAGTTTATATTTTCTATGCATAATTCGCTCGCTTCCCCTTTTATTGTCGTTCGTGACATGATGTATATGTGGAGTACATAGCTCATCGCTTCCTATCAACGATTCCTCTTTTTCCGGTTTCACTGCGTGCTTGCATCAGCACCGCTTGTCCTTTTTCCTCCAACACGGCGGCTGCTTCATCAACCGTTTTTCGATTCTCAATCACTGCCTGCATTTCTGCTCGCATCGGCTCCACGAACATGCGGAAAAAGGGCTCCGGAACATGAGCGTTCCCCCATTTTTTCGCTGTTTCCCTCACTTTTAGCATATAGAAGGCTTCTAGGCTTTTTCCGTCGTATTCCTTCAAAAATCCTGTCCGCGACGGCAATGTCCCGTTATATGTTTTGGAATTGGATTTCGCCATGTCTGCACCGTTTACGAACTTGACCAGCTCCCAAGCTGCCCTCTTATTGGAAGAAGCGGCTGATATGGCGAAGATTTCACGTGAAGATATATTCACGGACTCATCATTTGAATGGACGGGCATGGTTGCGATGCCCCAATTCATTTGGATACCGTTCTGCTTGAGCGACAGCATGAGATCTGGCGAACCAAATATCATGGCCGCTTCTTTGTTCATAAAATGTTTGTTGCTGCCATTCGAATTTAGAATCACCGACCCGCTGCGGACTCCATCCGTGACGAGCTTCATGACGCTTTTCCAGCCGTCCGTATTGATAAGCACATGATCTGCCTTCTCGTCGAATAGCTGTAATCCAGAATCGAAGCCGATATTCAGTACCTCTCGTCCGGGATCGGAATAAGTTTCCTCCAAGCCGTACACGTGTCGGCCGCCACTGCCTTGACCCATAAATCTGTCAGCCAGCTCCAATAGCTCCTGCCAGGACATTTTATTTCTCGGCGGTTCTAGCTGATATTCCTTGAACAAATCCTCGTTGTAATACAGGGCATGTAAGGTGACACTCGGTACAAGGCCGTACAAATCACCCTTGCCTAACGCTTTGAGCTTGTCGATGAGTCCAGGCATAAACCCATTCAGATCGAAGTTATCTTGATGAATGGCTGTCTCCAGGTTATACAGTTTGCCTTCCTCAACGAAGGCTTTGAACATTTGCTCATCTAACAGCAATACATCAGGATTGTATGTATTCAGAAACTTCCTAGTCGCTTCCTCATAATCATTTACATTATTAAATTCGGTAATGAGCTTCGACTTGCTGATCACTTCCACATCAATTTGCGGAAATTGTAATTTGAAGTATTTCCCGTAATCCTCATAGAATGATTCCTCATCGAGATAGACGACCTTGATTGTGCCAGCCTGAAGTGGCTCGAGCTTTTCGTTTTGTTCGGCGCAGCTGCTCAGCAGGGATAAAATCGTCAGCATGAAAATTCCCGTTCTCCATACCTTTTTCATAGATATTCTCCTACTCTCCTTCCAGCATATTTATCGCAAAGAACAGACCAGACGTTTACCAATAAGGGACTCATGTGTTTACTAGGAAGTTAAATTACTTGAGCGTGCTTTGTGACGTAATTGGTGTAATACAGCTTGCCCCTTCTCCTTTAATTCGGCAGCTGCTTGATCTACGGTTTTCTTCTCGTCAATGACCGCTTGCAGTTCTTCCGACAGGATCGGCTCGAAGGCGAGAAAGAAATCACGAGGTACATTCGGGTTGTCCCATATGCCGTCGGCCTTCTGCGGCTTCAATTGATAGAACGGTTCTGTTACTGTTGAATCAAAATCATTCAGATTGCCCATGCGCGTCGGCGCGTAGTCATAAACAAAGCGTTGGAAGTATGTCCCCATTGTTTCCTTGCCATTGATGAATTTGACGAATTCCATCGCAGCCTGCTTGTTATCAGAATCTGCTGCTACTGCATACACATAGGGCAGCTTCATATTCGCCTCTGCCAACTTCGGATTGCCAGGCGGCGACAGGACGCCCCATTTTTTGTGTAATTTTCTCTTATCGTCCGGCTGCATCACATCTTTATGAATAAAGGATGGATCACCGATTAACATGGCAGAATCCCCATCTAAAAAAATCCCATCATGGGTCATGTTGCGCTCTTTCGGATGAACGAGCAGCGCACGGCTTCTCACTGCTTTTGTCATTTTCTTTATGACATGCTTCCATCCGTCTGTATCGATCAGCAGCTTCTCCCCCTTCTCGTCGAACAAGCTCAGTCCGGAAGAAGAACCGATCTGGTACATCATCGCCGGGGCGGCGGAGTACGTATGATAAATGCCGTGAAAATCCCGCTTCCCCGAACCGGGATCGGAGATTTGTCCAGCCAGCTCCAGCACCTCATCCCATGTCATATTGCTTCGTGGAGGAGCAACGTGATGCTTCTCGAACAAGTCCTTATTGTAAAATAAGACCTGTCTATAGAAAAAGGGCGCTATTCCATACAGCTTCCCGTCCCCTCTGCTTTTCAATCGATCGATCAGACCTGGCATAAATTCATTTAGATGAAAACTTTCATCTTGCAGATCAGCCTCCATGTCATAGAGCTTCCCTTCCCGGGCGGTATCCGCGAACAGGTTCTCGTCAACAACAATGACATCCGGCTTGTGTCTGTCTAGGAACTTTTTCTGCCCCTCGTAAAACTCATCGAGAGATTTTCCATTCTTGAACTTGGCAAATTCGTTCGTCTGGACAATAAATTCGATTTGATCCACTGGATAGTTCATCATTTTTATTTTGTCGATATCGACGTAGTACGCATCTTCATCCTGATACAGCACCTTGATTTTGCTTGTCTGTATGGACTCGTCATGCTCTAGCGTCTTGCCGGCACATCCACTTATCAATGCGATTATCATAAGGAGTGTGATTGTGACTCTCGATTTCCCCATACTTGCTGCCTCTCCTTCCTCGCTCCTAAGACGCTATTCATTTTCTAGCTCTATGGTGAACTCTAGCTCTTTCAGATAATGTTTTTCGATTTTCCGGGCTTCTAAAGACTCATAATCATACAAAAAAGGCTTGATCGTAATCGACTTCGGTTTTTGCCGGAATGGCTCGAACATCAAATCCAATCCATAATCATTCGACTCTTCGTACTTATTAGCTAATCCTCCAAGTCCCGCATGTATCAGTCCTTTCGCCTTGTTCCCCTGATCATCGAACACGTCTGCACTGAACAGCAGGTTATCGCGCAGTCCAAAGTCATTTTTCGGACCTATAAATTTATCGGGAACATGCTGCATTTCTCCTATTCCTCTCAGCATCACTCGTGTCGTGATTGGGGTTAACTCCAATTTCTCAAGCGACAGGCTAAGACCGTCATAAGATTTCGTAATATTCTTTGTAAATTTAATATTTTTCGTATTCTTCTTCACCGGAATATTGAACATGAACACCTCCCGAACTCCCGATAATGATACATTCATGCGGATATTGAACTCATCGGGTAGCGGTTTCGGCTCGCTGCTGAGATTTCCATTTCTCGTTACTGAGGGTTCACTCCAACTAACTGAAATACCCGAATCTGGGTCTCCAGGAATTTGGTACATACTTAAACTTAAGTCGTATGTTATCTCCTCAAGTGAAGAGTCCAAGAAACGAATTCGACGAATTACTCCCCTATCGTCTGTTAAAGAGGGACTGAACAGATAAGAAGACAGATTTTCGCCTTCACGCTCCCACGTAAAAGCCAAGCGGATGCCATCATAAACTATGTTTTTAATCCGAAGCGTAACCCCGTCATGAGTGATGGATTGATTGATTTTTGTAACCAGATTGTTATCAACCGCGTAAGAAAGGCCAAAATCGCCGGTTTGCTGGAACACGACGCCGATGAAGGGCAGCTTGCTTAATGCATGCGCCATCGTTGATGAGACGAACCCGCTTCCAACTACACCGCCGCTAATAACGGCTGCTAAGGAGGCAGCGATCAATGCTGGCTTCCAGATCGATTTCTTCTTCGCTGCTTTTTCTTCCCGAATCCGATTCATGATCCGATGACTGTATGTATCGACCGGCATTTCGGTATCGTGAATGATCTGTTCTATCTGATTGATTTCTTGATCAGTCAGCTTAGTTCGGTTGGACCATTTCGCCATTCGCAAAGACCTCCTTATCGTTATTCCGAAGCTTGGTACGCAGCCGCTCATATTTCTTGCGAATCGCAGCTGGATTACTGCCTATAATGTCCGCTATCTCAGTAAAGCTATATTGCTGAACTGCTCGAAGCAGCAGAATATGCCTTTCCTCCACTGTCAATAGTTCGAGCATATTCTCAATGATTGATGCATGATTGATAGGAACAGGATTAGGTGCAATCTCTCTACTGCGCAAGAGCAGCCGATACCAGCGTTTTCTCTTCTTCAGTACATTCATGCTGTGGTTATATGCAATCTTATACAGCCAAGCCGAAAAGTTCGTGTTCTGTATGTATTGATTCAGATTGCGGTAGGCCTGTAGGAAAATCTCCTGCAAAGCATCTTCTGCTTCTTCTCGATTCGTTAATAGATAATAGCAATAGCTGTACATTTGCCTCTCGAAATGATGAATAAGGATTGCAAAAGCTTCATCATCTCCTTCCTGCACCTTCACAACAATTGCCTCAATAAATTGCTGCTTCTGTTGTCGTTCACCCGGGCTGGATAGTTCCACAGGTTCACCTCCCTTGATGCTCTCCAACCTCTATAACAACCGTAATCTCCGATTTGTGACACGTGGCCAAAAATAAAAAAACAGATAGCGCCAACCGAATAGTTGTTCTATCCGATTGGCGCATACTGCTTATCCGTTCCGGTATTCAATTCAAAAGATTTGTTCATTAATAAGGTTAGTATGTAATCAGTTTCTTGCCTGCCTTGAAACTAAATGGAATGCTGGCCATTATGACAACACCAGCAATGATCGTACTGATAATAAGCTCACTTACTGAAATAACATTTGCAGTAAGCCCTGTCTTCATAATGAGGCTATCAATCGGAACGATGACCAATAGGCCCGTAAATAAACCTGGCGAATAGCAGCGTTCGATAATCGTCGATATCAAATGCGGGAAGATGATGTTAAAGATCATTCCACCCACATAGCCGAAATACGCATATTTGAACAATGCAACGTCTGGATAGATGATATATAGGGCTGTAATCAAATAAGCGAATCCAGTCACCCAAAATAAGCCAAACAAAAACTGATCCTGAGTAACGGCTTTATGCATCTTCACCTTCCCAGCTGCGGAAGATTGTCTGGTGAGCCACACTGCTTCTTCTAAGTTATGTATCGTAAATGCGAACAAAAACAAGATAATAATAGAACTATTCATATTGTATTCCTCCTTATTGGAACATTCAAGCAATACCAAGTATTCTTACAAAGAACATCTTATGTTTACTTCAACCCATTCAAGAGAAAATGAACGGTGCATTCAGCAATCTCGTCAACACTCTCTGCATTCTCTTCTTTGACTGTTGTCTCGAACAAGTCATCTAGCGCAGGTACATTTCGAGTGAAAATGAGTGCTCCTATGATAAAGTGCAGCGTCTGCTTCAAGGAAGTGAATTGGAAGCATCCCTTCGCTCTACCCGCCTCCAGTATGTCGCGAAGCTGCTTCCACAATGTATAGACATAGGCTTGCAATTTCTCCATACGCGGACTTTGCATAATGATCTCCTGCTGCAGCAAGTTAATGAGCTCAGGCTCTGTCTGACGCAGGCGAACAAATTCACGTATAAAATTCGCAAAGTCTGCCTCCGGATCTTGCAACGCATAGGTTGCCATTGCATAATTGGGAATCGACGACTCAAATAGCGCATAAAACACCTTTTCCTTGCCGCCAAAATGGTACGAGACAAGCGCAAGCGCTACTCCCGCCTCTTCGCAAATTTGCCTTACCGTTGTTCCTTCGAACCCATTGCGTGCAAACAGCTTCTTCGCCGCGCCAAGAATCTTTGCCTTCACGTCATTTGTGTCTTGAACCATCTTTGTTCTCCTCTCATGTTGTTATTGATGAATAATAGGAACTGCGAATATGCTGGCCCCATTTATTGAACACTTGTTTTGAACGATCGTTTTGAACATATGTTCAAAACCCTATATTCCCATCCTACTCCTCTATAACAGCAGTGTCAACCCTAATATGTAATATGGAGTATCTAAGAATCTGAGCCTCGGAAATCGGACACGATAACGGTATATACCAATTCAACAAATAGAAGGAGGTACTTCCGTGAGTGATGGTATCAGTATATGGGCACTCAAGAAAATGCCCCTGCAGCAAGTGATTCAATATATAACGCAGCATAGTTCGCCTGAATTTCAAGCGCGAATGATAAGTATGCAGGAAGCAGACTTTGAAGCTCTATCTCCTGAGCAAGCTGAGGATAGACTTCGTGATGCCATATCGGGAATGAGCGAGGAAAAGTATACCGATTATTTGCTGGAGTTAATTGACGAGTAATACCGGATGAAGCACAAGTGACGGCGCTTCAAGCACAAAGAAGCATGCCCTCTATAACGAGAGACATGCTTCTTCTATTCATGATGCTAAGACATAGCCTGAACAACAACATGACTGTCAACGTATTGCTTGAATGCTGTAATTTTGCCATCATCAAGCTTCCATACATGTACGAAATCTGCACAAATGGATTTCCCTGTAGCCTTGTATGTTCCGGTATAAACGCCTTCTGTAATTACGATATTTTTCTTCGTAACCTCATGGAAGGTGTGCACAGTGGCGACAAAGCCGTCCCAGTCCGTTCCTAAGCGTTCAAAAACATTGCTCTTAATGCTAGCGGCTCCATGGAATGTGCCACCGTACGGATATCCGGCCGCTTCCGTCCATACCGTGCTGTCAGTTAATGCTCCAAACAGAAATTCAGGCCCTTCATAGGTGCGGCGGATGATGTCTACATTTGCTTGCTGACTTTCCATATCCAGCCCTCCCACGAAAACTAACTATTTTACTACATAATCTTATTTGTGGAACGTTACAACTTCTTCAAACGGCAGGAAGCTGCGCTCACCTGGTTGTTCATTCGGCTCACCGAATGGCATTTGCGCGATCAACGACCACTCTTGCGGAATATCCCATGTACGTTTCACTTCTTCATCTACGATCGGGTTGTAGTGCTGAAGGGAAGCTCCGATACCCTCTGCTTCCAGCGCTGTCCATACTGCATATTGCAGCATTGCACTGCCTTGATGGGACCAGAACGGGAATTGCTCTTTATAGCTAGGAGCATTTTCTTGCATGCTCTGAATCGTTGCTTGGTTCTCGAAGAACAAGACTGTTCCTACACCATCGCGGAAGCCTGCCAGTCTTTGAACGGTTGCATCAAAGTTCTCTGCCGGAACGCGAGCACGCAGCGTTTCTTTCACGATGTCCCAGAACTTCTCATGTTCACCGTCCAACAATACGACCATACGGCCGCTTTGCATGTTGAATGATGTTGGAGCATGCAAGGATGTTTTCAAAATTTCACGGATGCGCTCTTCTGTAATCGCGGGATTTTTAGTTACTTTGCGAATGGAACGGCGGTTGATGATTGCGTCTTTGAATGTTGTCATTGAGGTTTCCTCCATTTATAAATAATGTGGTTGGTATACATGATAAACTTAGCAATTTCCATCGAGATCGCACTGCATGCCTTCAATCGAGTCAAAAGACTGCTTGGAAGCTGCGCGATCAATGGCTTGAGCCAAACGCTCCTTGCTAGCCAGACCTTGAATCACCTGATCACCGATAATGAATGTCGGTACAGCTGAGATGCGAGCCTCTTCATAAGCATGCTTGATCGCAGCTTGATGAGCTTCACGATATGTGCGGGATTCAAGCGCCCCGCGGAACGCTGCTGCATCCAAGCCAAGCTCCTCTGCAACCTTCGTCAATACTTCAATCTCCCCGATATTCTGCTCTTCTTGGAAAAAGGCTGTAAACACGCGCTGAATATATTCGTTGCCCTTCCCTTGTTCCTTCGCATATTGATACCCTTCAAATGCCAGGTTGGTGTATGGATGAGGAGATACATGCGGCAGACGCATATCGATGCCGAGCTTCTCTGCTGTTGGCTTAATAAATGCATCCCACGATGCAAGCTTATCAGGTTCATTCCACGGATCGATCTTTGGGTATGGTTCGGGACGAAGCTCGAATGGCATCCATTCCACTTCTACGTCCTTCTCCTTTACGATTTCATCCAACGGGCCTTTGCCCAGAAAACAAAACGGACATACAAAATCAGAATAGGCTTTAATCTTCACAGTCATATCCAAGTCCTCGCCTTCCATATCTCAATATGATGTAACAACTGTAGTTACACCGATAACAAAAAAATAATTCGTTCGATGTAACTATTATAGTTACAACCATAAAGAAAGTCAACTCTTCCTATTTATCTTCCTTCACTATTTCGAAAACGAAGACAAAACTGTCTCCGAAAATGTTAATTAATTGAAATTTTACATGATAATTGCTTCCATACAAACAAACATTTTCATAGATTTCGTATATCTGCTCAATCAAATCAGCTAGGAAACGTATAAAATGTATCATATTTTATCGAAAAATGAGGAAATCAGGTGAGACGCTTATGTGGTTCAGAGCAAATGAGAAAGAGCTGCAAGCACTGCTCGAAGGAATTAGCAATATTGTCAAACAAGCAGTGCATGATTCACTGCTTAGCAATCCAAATGAGGATAATCCCATCATCAAAAGACTCAAAGCTGAAGTCAAACAGGAAATGGAAAAACTGAACACGCCACATCCTCCCTCCTCTCCACTTCAGGAAATGATTGAGAGATATGTGAATCGGAATGTATCCATAAATACACCGGCTGGAATCGTCGAAGGGATAATCACAGAAGTCGGAAACGATTATGTCGAAATTATGGAATCGGAAGATTTGGTCGTTATTGTTCAGCTGGCCAATGCGATTTCTTTGCAAGCTGGTTAATTTCATGAAAGGAGGTGATGACCATGATGGACAAGCTTAGACCCTTAATCGGTTCTAATTTGCAAGTTGCTACTTCGTTGGAAACTACGACTGGCACTCTCATTTCTGTCGATGATACGAAGCTAACGCTGCGCACATCTAGCATATCTGGGTATGAAAATGGCCAATACGCTGTTTTCCCTTTAAAATCTATCTCTTACATTCGTATTATTTAATTTCATACTGAATTCTGAATTTGGAGTGGTATAAATATGACTTATTCTCGAATTAAAGGACTTGTCAGTGTGGTAATTCCCAATTACAACCGTGCAGCTTATTTGCAGGAATGCCTAAACGGCATTTTGCAGCAGACGTATACAAATTGGGAAATCATCCTGATTGATGATGGTTCGACCGATGATTCCATCCAACAGACACAAGCTTGGCTTCTCGATAATCGTATAAACTTACCCAATCATAATTCGATATTTACAATGGCACTTCCCCGGAATATCGGGTATGCAGGAGCAATGACAATCGGATTCTATATGGCGAAGGGCGAATACATTGCAATCCAAGACTCCGACGATATCTCCCATTTGCAGCGGCTGGAAAAGCAAATCAACTATCTAGAAGCTCATCAAAATATTGAATTGTTAGGCACAAACTATCACGTGTTCGAACACGACCCGAACGAGGTCGTTACAATCCCAAAATGGCTTCGCTATGGAGAGCATATCCGTACAACGTATCAAAAAGGAGGGCACTGTGTATGTCATGGCACAATCATGATGCGCGGCGCTCTGTTCGATCGTATAGGCGGTCACACAAGACGTGTAAAAGGCGCGGAAGATTATGATTTTATCGCCCGTTCTCTGGATCCTAACCATTTGAATATTGACAACATCCCTGACGTTCTCTATTACTACCGCAGTCACCCAAAACAACGCTCTCGAAAATATTTTTCAAAAAAGCAGGATCCAACGAATGAATCCTAATCGTATTCGTGTGATGATGGTGATGGACAGCTTAGCCGTCGGGGGTACAGAGACGCATGTGCTTAGCATTGTTAAAGCCCTTAAAAAGCGTGGAATTCACTCGATATACGCCGGCGCCAGCGGCAATATGTATGAGGCTTATGCACGAGCAGGATGTCAAATTCACGCTGTTGATTTATCGCCAGGAACACTTCTTCATTTGCAGAACCACATGCTGCCCAAAATCATCTCCTCATTAAAGCAAATCATGAAAACCCAGAAAATCAACGTCGTTCACGTTCACCAATCACCGTCTGGCCTATACGCCGCAATGGCGGCAAAAGAGCTAGGAATTCCCGTTGTATTTACCGCTCATGGCACTTATTATCCTGAGGATCAATTGACTACTATGAATCAATATAGTGACGCTGTCATTAGTGTAAGCCATCCAGTGAGGCAATTCTTGGAGAGCATGAATATTCAATCTGAGCTAATCCCAAATGGAGTAAATCCGGACGAGTTCATCGAAGTGGATTCCTCCTCTTTACGGAGCCGTCTCGGTATACCGGATCATGCAGACACCATCGTGTACGCCAGCAGGTTGTCATGGGACAAGGCTTATGTGTGCACAATGCTCATCTGGGCCGCGAGAAGACTGAGCTTGGAAGGACGTTCTCAACTGAATATCGTCATCGTCGGAGATGGGCATCAATATCACGAAATTCGCGAATTGTCCAAAAGCATCGAATCTGAAATTGGACAACCGTTCATTCACATGGTAGGAAGTCAAAAAAAGGTTCGCGATTATCTAAGTCTCGCCGATATAGTCGTCGGCACAGGGAGAGTAGCATTGGAGGCAATGGCCTGCGGCAAGCCGGTAATTGCTATCGGCAACCACGGGTACTTCGGGCTTGTCACGCCATCCACGTATGAACAGGCATGGAAGCAATATTTCGGTGACCATGCTTCCGTATGTAAGCCGTCCGAAGAATTAATCGCGAGTGAACTGCGCGAGGCATTGGCTAACAAAGCATCCTTGCGCAAGACCGGGTTACAGGGCCGTAAGTGGACGTTAGAGCATTTCGATATTCACAAAATCGTGAATCAGTTGGAAGATCTCTATCGACATGTCATCCTGCAAGCCGGCCAAGAGGAGGTGCAACACAAATGAGGAAAATACTATATCTGGGGTGGATTGGCTACAACAATTTCGGGGATGAATGGATGTGGAGCATGTTCCAGAACATGTCACAGGCATATTTGGAACCGGATAAGTACGAAATCATCCCTTCATTGCCAGGTGTTGATGTGAACGATATCTCCCCTTATGACACCGTAGTGCTTGGCGGAGGTTCTCTTCTTATACCAGGGTATGTTGATATTATGTATCACGCTGCCAAGAAGAACAAAACAACAATTATCTGGGGCAGCGGGCATGATCGACTCAGTCGACTGATGATCAATGATGACCGCTCCTTAAGCCCTGAACCTGCAGCTGATAGTGCCGAATATCGCACAATGCTGCATGAGGTTATCAGCAATGCGGCATATTGCGGCATACGTGGTCCATGGACTTATGAATACTTGTCCAACAACGGTGTACAAATGGATCGTGTATCCATTAGCGGGGATCCTGCCATGCTGGCCACGCTCCCTACTTCAGACCATGCAGGTGTGAGACAAACTGGTGAACGCTGGATCGGTCTGAACTGGGGAACGTCTTATAATCGCATCTATGGACGCAATGAATCCGTTGTAGAAAATGAACTTGCCTATGCGGCGCAGCGCTGGATTCGAGAGGGATACAAGATCTACATTTATGTAGTGTGGGGACCAGACCGTGAAGCCGCCAAACGTTTGCAGCAAAAAATCGGATTCCCAGACCATGTCGTATTCGATCAAGAGATTCATTCCCTTGACTCCTATTTAAAACTAGTACAAAGATTCGATTTCACTGTCAACCTGAAACTACACGCCAATGTATTGTCCGCTGCTGCAGGAATCCCATTCATCTGCTTGGGCTACCGCTTCAAATCGTATGACTTTGTACATTCGATGAGTCTCCCAACTATTATCATACCAACTCATGCCGATTATATGGAGATAGCATTAATAGAAACAGCAAGCTACATTCAAGAAAATCGCGCGTACCTCGTTAGTCAAATGCAGGAGCTTCGAGAACGCGTGAAATTACAGCTTGTCACTCCTTTCGCAGACAAACTGCTGTAAAAGCAAGACGCAACATGTGCATGCAAGAAAGCCCTATGACATCGTCTAGGGCTTTCTTATATGTTCCTGAAATCAGTGGAAACCGTTAGTTTGCAGCATTCCAACTTTCTGCGATCTGAATAAGTTCTTCCTTCGTTAATGGGCTTTGCTTATTCGTAGAAATCCGATATTCAAGCTTCTTCTCTTTTACTTGCCACATCAATACATTCGAATATAGTGCATTGCTCCCTGTCGTATAAAACGCATCTAATCCACTTACACTCACCTTCTCCAGTTTTCCGCCAACAGGAGCAGCGGGTGATTTTTCAATAGTCAGAGGCTGAATTCTTGTCACTGTCAAGAAAATGAAGTCCGAATCCTTCGTATACATGACACCTGCCTCCCCGGCTTCCTTCCAGTTCAGCTTCTTCTGATACTCTTTTTTTCCTTTAGCTTCCTTTTTCATTTGGTCTACAAGCACCCGATATGCCTCGCTGGAAAAATCGGGGTATGGAGGAGTGATTTCGCTTTTGATAAACTTATAACCTTCAGGCAAGAAAGCTAGCTCCGTAAACTTTGGAGCTTTATACTGAACAACTTGTTTGAGAAACTCCTCATAAGTTTCCCCGGTTATCGTTCTGAAACTAAAATTAATGGAGTTATCCTTGCTTGTATACGTAGCATAAAGCTCTCCATCCTTGATGGTAAGCTCTCCATTTTGCTTGGCATCTTCCTTTTTTTGTGACTCCATTTTCTTCGTGGATGATCCCTTAGCTGCAGAAGCTTCCTTTGCCGTCACCACTTGACTTATACTCATTGACATCGCAAGAACGGCGCACATGGTAATTAGAAATGATTTTGATTTCATAATTTGTCCATCCCTTTCTTCTCATTATTTTTGAAGCATGTCGTGGAACCAAATGAACTAACTCACCTGAGTCTCATTATGTATAACACTTGGCACACGTAAAAAGGGACGGGAAAGATCTGTTTTTTAAAATAAATAAAACGGCCACCCGGGCCGCTTTCAAGCATGACTATTTTCCTACCATACTCTTCGCAATCTCAAAAAACTCTGTTTTTGATAGCTTACTTCCCGCTTCATCGGATAACATATAATAGGAATTTTCACCCTCCCGCATCCATTCCACTTGATGCTTGAAGCTGGCATTTTTCCCTTTTACATTTTCTTTGTACAGAACTTCCATCCCGTTCAACTTTACTTTCGAAACGGCAATTTCTGAAGTATTCTGTGATACCACCCGTGATTGAGTATGGTAAAACCCGATAAATTTTAGTTGATTTCCATCGTAATTAAAGTTCGCGCGTGAGCTGCCTACTTCTTTCCAAGAAAGTGGTTTAATAAACAACTTTTGATTTTTTCCTTCTTGTATTGCCTGTTTCGCTTCTTTCTCAAATTGTTCTGCTAATCCTTTTATTTCGTTAAATGGATATACACTCGGAAATACCCATCCTGACTCAAACTTTAGCCCAGTTGGAGCATTTGCTATATCGACGGCAGGCACTCCAGCTTTATCCTTGATTTCCTGCTGCAAACGATCATAATTGGTATGAACGATCGGATTATATTCAAAATTCACTCTATTCAATAAAGTCAAATGAGTAAACTGTTTATCTTCAACGTAAAAAGCAGCCCATTCCCCCGGCTTTAATTGTGCTTTCACCATTTCCCCATATTGCTCTAGTGTCTTATGTATGCGAATATCGCCTGGATTGTATTTCATTTCTTTCGTCTCAACAACAACATCCCCTTTGGAATTGATAATTTGAATAATTTTAGATGCCGCATATCCCGAGATAGAGGTTAACGTGACAATGATGGAGGCAAGAACAATGATCGTCTTTCTGCGCAATCTTGCTTTTGAACGATTCATGGATTTCCTAACTCTGTGTAAACTTGCAATGCGCCGCATAACGGGTTCGCGAATATCGATCTTCAGTTCAGTATCAAATTCTCGCTCATATCGTCTTATTTCTTCATCTTCGATAATAGATCTGATTCGCTCCATCGAACCCGCCCCCCTTCTTCAGTCATGAACTGCTGCAATTTGATTCTAGTACGTCCAAACCGTTTCTTCACTGTCTCCGTGCTTTTATTCAGAATCTCACCGATCTCTGCAAAAGACTTTTCCTCAAATACGCGAAGAACTAATAAGTTCCGTTCCTCCACGCTAAGTTGCTTCAATGCGGAATGAAGCGGCTCATCAAATAATGACTTCCCGACGGTGTCTTCAGCACTCTCCGTTGTCGACTCTTGTGTAAACCACCATTTGAATTTTTGTTGGATGTTGCGCTTGCGAATTAGATTGAGGCAATAATGGTAAGCAATCTTATATAGCCAAGAAGAGAACAATACATTTGGCTTATACAAGTGAATTTTCTCGTAGGCTCTCACGAATATGTCCTGAACAGCATCTTCTGCTTCATGCTTGTTTCCTAGCAGACGTGAGCAGTATCGAAATAACGGGTTTTGGTAGGTATTAATGATATGGATATACTCTTCGATTTGGCCTGCCTGCACCTGTTCAACAAACCCTTCAACAGACTCCATTCCAACTTTCCCCTCCTTCCCTCACCTATACAACACTTAAACTCACACAAAAAGGACATTGCCTAATAAAAAAGTTGCACCGCCTTCTGATCAGCAGTACAACTTTGATGGTAAGATTATGAAGCTGTGTTCCTGTTATTTGCGAAGCAGTCCCTCCGTCACACATTCAAGCAGCAGTTCCTTGACCTGATCGAACTTACCTCCAATTTCCTCTCTGTGCAATGACAGCAGCATAACCGAGCGCAGTAAACCGATAATGACTTCTGGGTCTTTATCAATAATGACCTGCTTCTCCTGCCATTGCTTAATCAGCTCGGCACCAGCTCGATTGTCAGCTTGAATATGTTCTTCCAACTTATCTTTAGGCAATTTTCTGATCAGCAATTCGTATTCGTCTCGTTGTTGAACTCGTTTCAGGAACGGATTTGTCTCCAGCATCTCAAATGACAAGTCGAACAGGCCCTTCAGCAGTTCCTTCGGAGATCGTTCACTGTTCAGCATTTCTCGAATCTTCTGATCCTTGAACGATTCTTCTTCTTGCATGATGGTATAATACAGTTCTTCCTTCGACTGGAAAAAGGCATAAAATGATCCCTTCGCGATGCCGCATGCCTTTACAATTTCATCAACACTCGTTTTTTTCAGTCCATATTGAGTGAACAGTTCCTTGCCTGTGGACATTAGGCATGTACGAACCGCTTCTCTTTCCATCTCACTAAACTTCGGAATAATGTCTCTCTCCTTTACTTCAGGCAGCGATATACCGCCTGGCGCACCGCATTCTCACGCGGATTATTGTCCATATACCCGCCTATCTCATTTAACCCGT
This sequence comes from Paenibacillus wuxiensis, assembly GCF_040195695.1. Classification (NCBI taxonomy): domain Bacteria; kingdom Bacillati; phylum Bacillota; class Bacilli; order Caryophanales; family Paenibacillaceae; genus Paenibacillus; species Paenibacillus wuxiensis. The sequence continues at coordinate 22,531 of NZ_JBEFZI010000006.1, forward strand.
AGGCATAACCCAGCTCATAGTCTGGGTCTGCATAGCAGAAGGAACCTCCGGCTCCCGGATGTCCGTATGCCCGGTGGCTGCTGCCGAACGTATGCCCTTCAATGGGCTTCCAGAATCCGACGGAATAAGCCAGCTTGGTCCGATTCACATGGTCATAAGCCCCCGATAATGGCAGCTCCGGTGGAGCCTCTAGCGTTCGAAGCACCGATTGGGACAAGTTCAGCTTCTTGCCTCCCGCAGCAAATTCACCATATATGGCAGCCATTGCGCGTACCTCGCCAATTCCATTGCCGGATGGAAATTCGATCGCCAGCATCTCACGACGGTTGAAGTTCTCATTCGCAACTAGCCGCTTCGGATCAACCATGCTCCGCGCTGTTAACGAGCGAGGGTTAAGGAACCCCAGCAGCATGGAGAAGGGAATCTCATGAATATGCTTCAAGATTTGAGCTGGGCTGTTAATGCCTCTCACCTGAGCCAGTCTTGCATCTGGCACCGAAGCAGGCAGACCAATATAGAATTCCGCATCAAGCGAACTCGCAATCTCCTCATGGAAAAAACGGCCCAAGCTTCTTCCTCTTGGGTCTACGCGACGTATAAGTTCACCGATATACCAGCCTACTGTCCAAGCGTTGTAGCCATGCCTCACACCTGGTGCCCATTCTGGCTTCACGTTCGCAAGCTTATTGGCAACTTGAGCTGTATCTAAATCTGCAAACTTCTCCAATTGTAATGTATCTACCGTGCACAGTCCAGCTTGATGCGACAACAGCTGCCTAACTGTGATGCGTTCTTTGCCATGAACAGCGAATTCGGGCCAATAGGCACTGACTTGCTCATCATAATCGAGCAGCCCCCGTGATACCGCAAGTGCCCCTGCCAGGGCTGCAAAGCCTTTCGTGCTAGAAAATACCGGTACCATCGTATGCTCTTTCCATAATGTTCCGCTATAAGGGTCTGATACCCCGCCCCATAAATCTACAACCTTCTTGCCCTGTACATATACAGCACATGCTGCACCCGTTTCTTTGCGCCTCGTAAAGTTCCGTACGAACTCTTCTTCCACTTCTTCAAATCCTGCTGCCACCCAACCTTGTACATGAACCTGTGTCATTTGCTTCACGCTCCTATGTATGCTGCCAATAAACTTTCATTCTTATGACTATTTTAGTTCATTTAGTCATATAAACAATAACGCATCTTATTCCATTTGTATATAGACAAAAAAATAGACAGCTATCGGAGTCGGCGAACTGCCCAACTTCCTACGCTGTCTATCCTTTTGTTCATTTGATATCCATAAGTCCAAACGTAAATGCTGTCTGTACTTGCTGGCATAACCGTCTTTACCGTTTTGCCAGCCTTACTAGCTTTACTATCTATAAAGCTTTCCTGTCCTTGCTGTCCGTCTGTATTATCGATGTCTACGTTGGGGCAAATCCCTTCTGGCTTATATGAAGTTGATCGGGAGGAAACACGCGGCTGAACCGATCATAGACAAGCCGATATGCATCTGGCTCGTACCAATCTTGCAAACCGAGTTCCTCGTACAATCTGAATATTCCCAATTGTCTCGTTCTAGCTCCCCCGCTACCATCACCCATAACGAAATCATCGATACAAATTCGATTCGTCAGCCCTGCCAGCTTCTGTGGAAACGATTCACTGCTTGGAAGAACAGGGGCAATCGTTGCCTGGGTCGGAACACCTGCCAGACGCAATTGTTCCAAAGCTCTCAATCTAGCCGCAATTGGCGGCGCCCCAGGCGTGAAATGCTTGCGAATCTCTTCCCTATCGGTCTCTACGGTCATACTTACACGTACCTTATCCTTCATCTGCTGGAGCAAATCGATATCACGCTGAACGAGTGGGCTGCGTGTTTGTACCAATAGGAAATCAGGCTGCTCATCAGCCATAACCTCCAGCAGCGAGCGCGTTACCTGTTCCTTATATTCGATCGGCTGATAGGGATCAGTACTCGATGACATGAAGATGGTGACATTGCCCTTCGTCTTCGCTCTCCGCAGTTCTTTACGCAGCACCGCTGCCGCCTGCTGTTTAATATCAATCCAGCTGCCCCATGCCGCCTTGCGGAACTTAGCCACTGGCATTTGTCGCACATAACAATAAGAGCAGGCGAATGAGCACCCGGTATATGGGTTCAGTGTATGGGAATAGTCGGCTAGGAATCCGGAACCTTTGTTCAGCAGCGTTTTCGGTGTAGTAAATTGCAAGTCAATCATTCGCCTCACTCCTCCCTTCGCCAGCGATCAATCTTTATCAACCTTCTACGTCATGACTTGATCGCAGGCCGTTGTTCAACGTGCAGAAGACGCCTCTTCATCTCAAGCCCACCTCGATAGCCCGTTATAGAACCATCCTTCCCAATGACACGATGGCAGGGCACCGTAATCAGAATAGGATTCGCCCCGATTGCACTGCCAACGGCTCGCGCGGCCTTCGGTTTCTTAACCTGTTCCGCGATTTCGGAATAAGTTCGAGTTTCACCGTAGGGGATTGCACACAGTGCTTCCCATACTTCACATTGGAACGGAGTTCCCTGTATATCCAGCGGCACAGCGAATTCCGCACGATGCCCTGCCAAATATTCCGCTGCTTCCGTAACATATGGCTGCATACGTTCATCATCACGTACTAGACCAGCAGCGGGATAGTGCCGCTCAGCCCATTGACTAAGCTGTTCAAATGATTCATTCTGCCCGCTAATATAACATAAACCGCGTTCTGAAGCAGCAATATGCAGATGCCATGCATCATTTTGCAACAATGACCAATATATATTGAGGTTCTCAGTTCCCATGATTGTTCTCTCCTCCGCTTATCTCATCCTGATCGATATTCCATTCGCGCATCCGATAGGCTGCCGGTGTATGTCCGGTCATTTTTTTGAACAAGGTGATAAAATACGGGGTATTCGAAAGCCCTACTGTCTGTGCTATGTCCGCAACAGGATACTTGGAATGAATGAGTAGATGCTTGGCATGATGCATGCGCGTACGCTGAACATATTCCATCGGAGATACCCCCATTATCCGCTTAAATGTACGTTGTAAGTGATAAGGACTGCCGTGACAAAATTCGGCGAGTGCTTGAAGCGTCAATGACTCCGCGTAACGGCTGTGAATGCATTGAACGATCTCAAGGACCCATTCCTGATCCGGCATGCGCTCTCCTGATGGTTTGCACCGTTTGCACGGGCGAAATCCAGCCTTCTGTGCATGTTCCGCATTCTGAAATATACATATGTTCGCTCTAATTGGAGGTCTTGACTTGCATGAGGGTCTGCAGAAGATCCCTGTTGTCTTCACTGCATAGATGAAGTGGTGATCATAGGATGAATCATTCCCTAAGATGGCCTGCCACTGTTCATCTGTCGCTATACCTAGCATGATGGTTTGCTGCCCCCCATCTTCAGACAAGCCTATGAACCGAATAGGTTCGTTCCTCTCTGGCATAGAACTTCACCTCCTCTTCCAGTATAACCTGATAGACGGGGCTATGTACGCGAATCAGAATGGAAACGCAATATTTCGAAATCCATGTGATTCGGAAGTATGATACAACTATAATAGGAGATATTTCTCGTGCAGGGAGGGATACCATGACGATGGAACACAAGGAAAATCGGACGCGGTTGGAGGTTCCTAAGGAATTCAATTTCAACGAGAATCTGAACTACTTATCTCGTACGACCAATGAATGTCTATATGAGATACAACAACACAAGGTATGTAAGGCAATTCCTCTTGAACATAGTTCGCCAATCGTAGAAATTAGCGCCAATGAAGATCAATCTCTGAACATTGTCTATCTTGGAAATACGGTTCCTCGTAATCCGGAGGAACATCGTGCTGTCGAACATTACGTTCGAGATTGGTTCGACCTAGACACTGACTTGGCACCCTTTTACGCTCTGGCCCAAAACGATCCCTTGCTTCAACATGCTGTCCAGTCATTCTCTGGATTGCGAATCATTGGCATCCCTGACCTATTTGAAGCGATGAGCTGGGGAATTATTGGCCAGCAAATTAATCTTGCGTTTGCGTATACGTTGAAGCGGAGACTAGTCGAACATTTTGGCAAGCGAATTACATATGATGGGAACACCTACTGGATCTATCCGACTGCCCACGATATCGCTTCTCTAGCCGTCCAAGATCTGCAGCAATTGCGCATGACCGAACGAAAATGCGAGTACCTAATCCATACTGCACAGCTAATTGCCGATAAGCGATTGTCAAAAGAAATGCTGCTCGCAGCCGACGACTTCAAGCAAGCCGAACAGATGTTGACGCAAATACGTGGAATCGGTCCATGGACGGCCAATTACGTACTCATGCGCTGCTTGCGAATGCCATCTGCATTTCCGATTGATGATGTCGGACTTCATAATGCCATTCGCCATCGCCTCGGCTCGGACAGAAAGCCGACGAAGAGCGAATTGCGGGAGATGTCTAAGAAGTGGAGCGGCTGGGAAGCTTATGCGACATTTTACCTCTGGAGATATCTCTACTAATCCTCACACGATCCTATACAGCGGCAAGGATTATGACATTAACACCAAATAGACCCGCCTTGCGTTCGAAGCAGGGCGGGTCTACCATTCCTTATTTCTTGTATACAATTTTCTTGATGCTATCTACAGATAGGCAATATTGTTCAGATAACTGATCAATCGATGCCCCTTCACGGAAACAGTGCCGAATCTTCTCATTTCTAACTTGGAGCTCTCTTCGAATCCCGGAGTTTTCGCCCCATTTTTTACGAGATCCTTGCGGTGCTGGAATGTATATGAATTCACCACAGACATATTTCTGTATTTCTAATAGCAGATGTTCTGGCAAGCATTCATTCGCCTTCATATATTTCATGATCCCTTCGCTCCTTAAAAAATTGGTCTCTTTTAAGGGAGCAAAGCCTACATTATAAACGTATTTTCACCATGAAAGTCAAAATGAAAGTGAACGGTTAAGCGATGTAACTCCACACAAGCAACCGTTCATGTCCATAATATAGACTTTGCATGGAGTAGTTCTAAGTCGATACGCATGTATAACAAACGATCCCCTCATTTCGTTATCTAGTAAAGTTTGAATATAGCCAATTGTACCAGTATATCCCTTTACAATCAACGGAATGGCATCGTTTCCCCCTTTCTTACCTCTAAAGTGTATGAGATGATGAAATGAAATTTAAATTTTGAAATTTACATAGTATTACATTGACATTTCCAATCTTCTATCCTATTATTCATACTAATCCTATCAGAATTAATTTTTAACAACCGGTTGATTTCGATTTCGCTAGGGGATTTTATTTGGCCATAATTCCGACTTATTCAATGTGAATTATATAATATTAAATGAACAGGAGACAACAGAATAATGGCTGTGCTGAAACGCTTATTCGCTATGCTGGTCACGCTATGGATCATTGTTACGTTGACCTTCGTGATCATGCACATGATCCCAGGTGATCCATTCGCTTCAGATTCGAAGACGCTGCCAGAGTCCGTATTGGAGAACATGAGGGCAAGGTATAACCTGGATAAGCCTTTGCCTACACAGTACTTATTGTATTTGAAGAGCCTGCTCACCCTGGACTTAGGGCCATCGATCCAATCCAAGACTACGGATGTTAACACCTTGATAGCCCGCGGTTTTCTACCATCAGCGATACTCGGCATTCAATCGATGCTGCTTGCAATCGTGGTCGGAATCGGTCTAGGCACGGTTGCCGCCCTTCATCATAACCGCGCGCTGGATTATGCAGCGATGATGATTGCGATGCTCGGTATCTCGATTCCGAGCTTCATCTTGGCACCATTGCTTATTAAGTACATGTCGGTGAAATGGGGGCTTCTACCCGTCGCTGCATGGGGAACTTGGAAGCATACGGTTCTTCCCTCACTCGCGCTTGCAGTTGCGCCGATCGCGATCATTGCCCGCTTCGTGCGAACGAGCATGTTGGAAGTACTGCAACAGGAATACATACATACAGCAGAAGCCAAGGGTCTGCCTACTTGGAAAATTGTGATTCGTCATGGATTGCGAAATTCCTTAATTCCTGTACTTTCCTTCATGGGCCCACTGTTCGCATCCGTCCTCACAGGCACGTTTGTGGTGGAGAAGATCTTTGCGATCCCTGGTATCGGTAAATACTTCGTCGATAGTATTTTCAATCGGGACTATCCCGTCATTATGGGCACAACGATTTTTTACAGCGTCGTATTGGTCGTTACGTTATTTTTAATCGACATGTCTTACCGGATCGTTGATCCGCGAATTAAACTTGCTAGCAAAGGAGATTAGCATGAAAGCTTCATCAGCCGAATTGGATCATCTATTCCATCCCATCGAACGCAGCCACCAAGCAGAGCATCAGCTCGCAACTCGCAGCGTTCCATTGTGGCAGGACAGATTGCGCAAGCTATCGCGCAACAAGCTCGCCGTACTCGGACTCGTGCTGCTGCTGGTCATTATTTTCCTCGCCGCTATTGGTCCATCGCTCGTTCCCTATTCTTCGAGCGCTCAATCGTTAACAGCTACGAACCTCCCTCCCTCCGGAGAACATTGGTTCGGAACAGATGATTTGGGACGCGATGTGTGGGCGCGAACTTGGGCAGGAGCACGTATCTCGCTTACGATCGGATTCGCAGCAGCGGCAATTGATCTTGTCGTCGGCATTGTAGTAGGTGGCATTTCAGGATATATGGCAGGTCGCGGCAGGCTCGGTGATCGCGTCGATAATGTGTTGATGCGGATTGTTGAAATTTTATATAGCATCCCTTACTTGCTCGTGATCATTTTGCTTCTTGTCGTTATGAAGCCAGGAATTTTCACCATGATTATCGCCCTATCTATAACAGGCTGGGTTGGAATGGCGCGTGTTGTACGTGGACAGATTCTACAGCTTAAGCAGCAAGAGTATGTACTTGCAGCGCATAAGCTTGGCACATCTCATGCAGGCATAATCTTTAAGCATCTGCTCCCGAATGCTGCGGGCATCATTATCGTCAACTTAACGTTTACGATTCCGGCGGCAATTTTCTCTGAATCATTTCTAAGTTTTCTTGGTCTAGGTGTACAAGCACCTGATGCCAGCTGGGGCACAATGGCCAACGATTCACTTGGCGTCATATTAAGCGGCCAATGGTGGCGACTGTTCTTTCCAGGATTAATGATTTCGCTCACCATGTTCGCATTCAACGCATTTGGAGATGGATTGCAGGATGCCCTAGATCCACGATCACAACAATAAGGAGGTGCACTCATGAAGCATTTGCTCGAAGTTCAACAATTGCATGTTGTATTCCAATCAAGAAATAGAGAGCTTCAAGCCGTGCGAGACGTGTCCTTCCATATTGATGAACGGGAAACACTCGCAATCGTCGGCGAGAGCGGCAGCGGCAAAAGCATAACCGCTCGAACCATTATGGGAATGCTCCCTGCTCCACATGCGAAGCTGAAGGGTGGAGACATTCATTTTCAAGGCCAAGACATCACTTCACTCTCTCGCTCTCAGATGAGGAAACTAAGGGGTTCCGAGATTGGTATGGTCTTTCAAGATCCGATGTCATCCTTGAATCCAACGATGAAGATCGGTACGCAGATCAGTGAAGGTTTGCGACAGCATCAGAAGCTTACCAGAACCGATGCACGAACGAGAACGATACAATTGCTGCAGCTCGTAGGCATTCCAGATGCGGAACGAAGATACAGTCAATACCCGCATGAATTTAGTGGAGGAATGCGGCAGCGTGTATCCATCGCTATTGCACTCGCCTGCAATCCCAAGCTGCTGATAGCGGATGAGCCTACGACCGCATTGGATGTCACGATTCAAGCCCAAATTCTTGACATGCTGACAACGCTGCAAGAACAGATGGGAAGCTCAATTCTGCTCATTACCCATGATCTCGGTGTCGTGGCTGAGGTTGCGCATCGCGTTGCAGTCATGTATGCCGGAATGATTGTGGAAACAGGCACAGTCGAAGATATCTTCGAGCGTCCGAAGCATCCATATACATGGGGCTTGCTTCAGTCCACGCCGAAGCTGGATACCTCCGAGGATGAACGGCTGATACCGATTGAAGGTTCTCCTCCAGAGTTATCCGAACCGATCACTGGCTGTCCCTTCGCGAAGAGATGTCCTTATACCATGCAGGTCTGCCTGCAGAATCTGCCTGACACCCTTTCGTTCACAGATCAGCATAGCGCTCGCTGCTGGCTGAATGATCCCCGATCTCCAATCGGTCACGGGACAGGCCCTGCAAGGAGGAATGAATATGTCGAAGCCTATTCTTGAGCTCCATCAACTGCATAAGCATTTTCGGACAGGTTCGAATCACACCGTGAAATCAGTTGACGGAATCAGCTTATCCATCCTTCCCGGCGAGACGGTTGGCCTTGTTGGTGAGAGCGGCAGCGGCAAGTCAACATTAGGCAGAGTCGCTGTAGGCCTGCTGGAGCCTACAGCTGGAAAGGTGGTGTTCAATGGCAAGGAATTGGCTAGGGCACGCGGCCTGGAACGTCGTGAGCTGAATCGGAGCATGCAAATGATCTTTCAAGACCCGCATGCATCACTTAACCCTCGCCTGCGTGTTGGCGACATTATTGCCGAAGGAATCGACGCACATCGCTTGGCAAGAGGCAAGGCCCGCAAAGAGCGCATTGCTGAGCTGCTTGAGAAGGTCGGGCTGCACCCAGATCATGCGCTTCGCTACCCGCATGAATTTAGCGGCGGGCAAAGACAGCGTATCGGCATCGCCCGCGCATTGGCCGTGAATCCGCAATTTATCGTCGCTGATGAACCGATCTCTGCACTCGATGTATCGATACAGGCGCAAATTGTAAATCTGATGAAGGATTTGCAAATCGAACAAGGCTTAAGTTATTTATTCATTGCCCATGACCTGGCGATGGTCAAACATATTAGTGATCGAATCGGCGTGATGTATTTAGGGAAAATGATGGAGCTGGCAGATCGAAGCTCATTGTTCACCAACCCGCTTCATCCTTATACGCAGGCCTTATTATCAGCAATTCCAACAACGGATCCTTCAAATAAGAGACTTCGTGAACGAATTGTACTGCATGGCGATCCGCCAAGCCCGCTATCTCCGCCTACCGGATGTCCGTTCCATAGCAGATGTCCGGCAGCAACGGAGCTATGCGCCAATCAAATGCCGGAAGGCAAGCAAGTGTACAGCAATCACTGGGTTGCCTGCCACTTGTATTAAGAAGATCTATTACATATGAAGATTTTATTGGAGGAACGAGCATGAAAAAATGGAACCTAATGTTAGCAATTCTAATCTTAGCCGCAACTGCCTTAACCGGATGCTCTGGAAGCAATAACGGGACAGCGAAGGATTCATCTGCTGCCGGTACAGAATCCAACGACAAGATTCCGCAAGTGATCACAACGAATCTATCGGGCGGCGAACCGTACACCCTAGATCCAGCTCTCGCTTCAGACACAACATCTTATTTTATTATCGATAACCTATATGAAGGCCTCTACACGTATGACAAAGCCGGCAAAATCGTAGAAGGTGCTGCAAGCAAAGTCGATGTATCTGCTGACGCCAAGACGTATACTTTCACGATTCGCGATAATGCGAAGTGGTCGAACGGTGATCCTGTTACAGCACAAGATTTTGAATACTCTTGGAAACGGGTACTGAATCCGAAGACAGCAGCGTACGACCCTTCCTCACTGTACTACATTAAAGGTGCAGAAGAGTACAACACAGGCAAAGGAAGCGCGGATGACGTTGGCGTTAAAGCCAAAGATGATCATACGTTGATCGTTGAATTGAAGGCACCGCTCGGTATCTTCCCGATTATCTCGATGGGACATGCGTATTTGCCGGTTCGTTCTACGGTCGTAGACAAAGACGAGAAATGGGCAGCTGAAGCGAGTACCATCGTCGGCAATGGTCCTTACACTTCGAAGGAATGGAAGCATAACGAAGAGATTACACTTGCAAAGAGCGATCATTACTGGAACAAAGACGCCATTTCGATGGATACCATCCATTTCAAAATGGTGCAAGATGCAACAACCTATTATCAAATGTACAAAACCGGCGACCTTGATTTGATTACGGCACTGCCAATCGACACACTGGATCAGGAGAAAGAAAATAAAGAATACTTGGCTCACCCTACGTTCAGTGTCTATACGTATTCGTTCAATGTAAATGAAAAACCATTTACAAATCCAAAAATTCGTCAAGCATTCTCCTATGCGATCGATCGCGAGACGCTGACGAAGAATGTAACGAAGGCAGGCGAACAGGCTGCTTACGGCTATGTGCCCTACGGCATCAAGAATCCGTCCGGCAATGACTTCCGTGATGATGCAGCTAAGTATTACGAGTTCAATCCTCAAAAAGCAAAAGAATTGCTCGCTGCGGGCTTGAAGGAAGAAGGATTGTCCGCTCTGCCGCCTGTTACATTCAAATTGAATTCTGCTGATAAGCACAAAAAAGTGGCTGAAGCATTGCAGGCAATGTTCAAAGAAAATCTCGGCGTTGAAGTGAAGCTCGAAGCACAAGAATGGAAAACGTATATTGATACATTCAAACAGAAGAACTTCCAAGTTGCACGTATGGGATGGGAAGGAATCTTCCTTGATCCGCTTGGCGTACTTGTTCACTATCAATCTACGAACTCGAACAACTTCACAAATTGGAACAATAAACAGTATGATGACCTGATTGCAAAATCTACGTACGAGTTGGATTCTAACAAACGGGTTGAAATCCTCCAGCAAGCTGAAAAAGTATTGATGGAAGACTTGCCAATCATGCCGATCTTATTCTCCGTGGATACAGCACTTGTAAGTCCAAAAGTAACAGGCATCGTGTTCGATGTTCGTTCTAATCCAGATCTGCGCTTCGCAAAGCGTGTTGAGCAATAATCATGTTGGCACGATACGCGGTATCGTCGATTATCGTCGTGGCCATCGTGTACATCATTAGTGCTCCCCCATTCGGGCTTATGAGTGATCGAATTGATGTAGGCAGTGTGAACAGATGCTTTCTGTATGGACTGATTCTATTGATTATTGGTGCATTCGCTTATGTTATGCGTACTGGATTTTTGAATCCAATTGTACGTGGAGCTTCTTCACTAGGCTCCATGTTCACAGCGACATCGAATGCACTGCGCGAGGAAGATAGACGTCTTCAAGCCGATACTTCACTTCAGCAATGGAAGTTGACAGTTAGCCGCAAGCTGAGCGCATATGCGCTTGGCTGTGGCAGCGGCATGTTAATCGATGCGACTATCCTACAAATTCAACATTTCTAACCATGCGGCGCTATCAGGCTATCCCCTATTCTCAATAGGAGATAGCCTGTGCTTTACTATATCATAAGTATTGGATGATTCCCGTCTGTACGGCTGATGCGATACAATACTCTTAATCCTACTATTTTTCTAGTGATTACGCATAATAATGTGATATCCGTTATATTCATGCAGAAAATGCAAGCTTTTAGTCAAAAAATAGCTCTAATGGGGCTTGCAAATTAGCGTCCTGCACTATAAAGTGTTTATGCATCCTATATATGGGAATCACACGAATATTAAGGAGGATTGGTTAATGATCGATTTTTTACGGAAAAATGTGTGGGCAGCAGCACTATTGTTGGCCCTCCGGCTTTATGTAGGCTACACCTGGGTTTCAGCCGGATTGCACAAAATGACTGGTGGAGGCTTTGATGCAAGCGGATTTTTGAAAGGTGCTCTAGCAAAGGCTTCTGGCGAGAATCCTATTGTTCAGGGTTGGTGGGCGTCATTCCTTGAACATGTCGCAATCCCGAATGCCCAACTATTCAGCCTCATGGTTCAATGGGGAGAACTTCTTGTCGGTATTGGCCTGATCGTAGGCGGGTTAACGAGAACTGCAGCATTTTTCGGCATTGTAATGAATATATCATTTCTACTAAGTGGTTCTATCAGCGCCAATCCTATCATGATTATCCTTACGTTGTTCATTCTCGTCGCCTATACCAATGCAGGCCGCTTCGGAGTGGATCAACTGTTGTTCCGCAGACTGAAATTGACTCGCAGCCATTCACCTCAAAGCAGCACTTCAACCTCAGTAACCTCGTGAGTAACACAACTGCTCATCAACACGCTCACAATGGTAAACAACATAGCTCGATCACTATTGTTCTTTTTTAGTCCTGCAAGTTATAGCGTATTTATTTTATTGACTATACAATTACAATTGTCAGCGTGACTCCCCAACCGCCTTTATTTAATCGCTTTAAATACACTCGATGTTGTCATCGTATCCAGCATTTCTTATTTACCTATACCTCATCAAAACATAAGCTTCCAATCAGTCTCCATCAATAAGGTATATAAGATTCACTCTGTTCTCGCATATCTCCCATTATATTTTGGCTCATCCTGTCCTAGGCTGCATGCACCGTTAACGATCCTTCTAACGGATCCTGTCATTGAGCTGCGAGAGAATACTTCGTGTAAGTGAATTCTTAGCGGCTCTATGGCAGCAAACTCATGATCGCAGTACAATATAAATATAGATGTCTAGATGGAAAATCAATGCCACTGGGAGAGGATACTTTGATTGCAAATTCTATTGCCAGACTCGAAGCTGCCTTGAATACGGTGCCTGAACAGTTTCAAGCGCTGCAAGAGGAAGTCAGAACCATTGGGTTGATGCGCAGCAGTACAACAACGCCCCTATTGAAGACGTAATCAGATTATGGTGCAGCTTGAATCAAGCCGTCCTTCGAGTGATCACACACCGCTCTCAACCAAGCCTTGATGTGCGCTGCAAACTCCCTGACGGACAAATCGTGACCTTGGAATGGTTGATTCAAGACTACGTGGCGCATATGGAACATCACCTGCACCAAATTTTCAGCAAGAGATCTTGCCTTCCAGTTCATAAATTAAAATGAAAAAAGGACGGTTAACATACCGTCCTGTCCTTTTTAGATCTATAACTTTGTGAGCACCACATCACTTGGTACCTACCCGCTTAGCCAGTTCAGTCAGATCATGCCCTTTCAAAGCTCCTTCAACCAATTCCGGCAGCAAGCTTGGTGTACAAGCGAAGCATGGGGTTCCATCCCGCGCTAGAATCTTAGCAAGATTCTCATCATAGAAGGGCTGGCCTTGATCAGATAGCGCGAGCAGGCACATCGTCCTTACCCCTGCTTCCCTTAGCTCCTTCATCCGGCGGATGAGCGCTCCACGATTGCCGCCTTCATACAAGTCGGACACAATGATGAACAATGTCTTCTTCGGCTCCGATATGTACTGCTCACAATACGCCACAGATTTGTTAATATCCGTTCCACCGCCCAATTGAATCCCGAACAGCATGTCAACCGGATCATTAGCACACTGTTCTGTCAGATCAACCACTTCGGTATCGAATACGACAACCCGTGTATCCAACGATGGTATTGATGCAAATATTGACCCGATTACAGACGCCCAAATTACGGAGTCCGCCATCGATCCGCTCTGGTCGATATCTACGATGACCGTCCATTCTTTATTGCGCTGCGCGCGGTCGAAGAAATAGAACCGCTCCGGAATGATTTGCTTCCGCTCCATGTCATAATGCTTCAGATTACGCGAAATAGTTCTCTTCCAATCGATACCGCTTACAGACGGAAGCGGAGAATGCTGTCTTCGATTCAGCGCCCCCGTAACCGCTCGGCGTATGTCACTTTCAAGCAGCTTCACGAGTTCATCCACAACCGCCTGTACAAGCATGCGAGCCGTATCCTTCGTCTTCTCAGGGATTTTGCCCTTCAATGACAGCAATGTGCCCACTAATTGAATATCTGGCTTTACTTGCGCCAGAACCTCCGGCTCGAACAGCAGCTGCTTCCATCCTTTTCGCTCCATCGCATCATGCTGAATAATCGATACGACATCTTCAGGGAAGAAGGAACGTACATCTCCAAGCCATTTTGATAAGCGCGGTGCCGATTGGCCAAGTCCTGCTCCCTTCCTGCCAGCGGAAGAACTGGATTCGGCCTGCGAATCACTCGTCTCGTCATAGATAGCCGCCAATGCTTGATCCATGATCTGTTCTTCTTCCGACAGATCGGTACAGCCATTCACGGAATAGCTGGATAGCTGCGCTTCAGCTGGCTGGCCGAGGATGAGCCGCCAACGTGTAAGTGCTTGTGATTCAGCGAATGTGCTCATGTTATATGTCCCCAAAATCAAAATCATTCAATTCGTCAATCATGCTCGCTTCTTCCTCCTTCAACTCACCCATAAGCAGCTCTTCGGCCTGTTCGGGTTGGACGCCCCACAATTCCCCAAGCAGCTCGGCAATCATCGCCTTCTCTCTCGGATCGAATGTGCTGAATGCTCGCCGCAGGAAGACGAGTGCTCTTACAAACTCATTATCATCCAGAGATAGAATATATTCATTCAACTGCTCCCAGAGCGTCATGCGTGACAACAACGCATATCGATTGCGCATTGATAATCCTTCGAACCACCCCGCACCCAGCTCTGCTGGGATACCTGGGGACAAGCGGCGTGACACCTCCTCTGCACATTGCTGTGCAGAGATGACGTTGCGTTCCATCAATATGGCACAGGCAAATCCGCACAACCGTGGATTCCGATCATCCCGCTCTGCCAAGTGTTGCAATTCTTGCAGCCATAGCGCTTCATCAACCCGTTCGCTATGATCGAGTGATATGCTGTTCAACTCGTTCATAGCGATGATCATGGCATTGGCAGCCTCATCATTGCAGCTGCTAGCATCGAGCAGGAACAGACAAGCGCGGAAGAACAGCTGCTCCAGCAGTGGCAGCAATGGCGTCATATCCATACGTCTTATATCGCCGTAACGGATAATCATAGACAGGTCTCTTGCCGCCGCTGCAATCTGAACGACATCCCGACTATCCACTGCCAGCCGCTGCAGCGCTTGACGAGCGGCTTCCATCTGCGTCAGCATGCCGCACTCGCAAGCGACGCGGATTAGCTTGGATGCCTCGTTAATCGTTACGCAGCTATCCAGCCTCTGCTGAAGCTTGTAGGCAGCAGCCACCTCAACTGTCTCTCCCAGCAACGTGGATTCGACAACTTCAATCTCCACTTCCGGCGTCCATTGAAGTACCCAATGCTCGGCCCAGGTTGCTTGCTCTTGTGGGCTCGGCTTCTGCTTCGCAAGCGATATACCAAGCAGAGTCAGCCGATGGAATAGAAATGAGCGATTCAAGTCAAGAAATGCAGACTCTTCCGAACTGACACGACGATTCTCGCGCAGATCAAGCGCGAGATCGGTCGCCACGGCCGTCTTGTACTTCTCCAGCTTCAGCTTGCGCAGCCAACGGTTCAGGTCATCCTGAATCGGTGTCTGGCTAACGCCATCAGCAAGCGATCCAATTGCAGTTCCGATATCAACTCGCACTAATGCTTCTGCGATGACGGACAGTTCACCGCGACCGAGCAATGTAAGTGCCGCGTCACGTAAATCCAGCAAGGTCGGCGCACTCCCTCCGTGTAAGGAGGCAAGCGATTGCGCCAGACGTACGGCCTCAATTACCTCTGCTGTAGAGCGATGCGTCCCTGATTTGCGCAGTGAACGAGCAACAGCGGATAAATAATGCATCGGCAGATCAGCAAGCGTGCCGTCCAGCATATGCTCCCACATCATCTGGAAGTAGCCAGGCGCATGATTACCCGCTCCATAACCTGAGCGTGAGGACAATCGATAATAGGAATAAGGCATCAGGGTAAGTTTCGAGCTCCGCTTCGGCAGCTGCGCCACTTCTTCATCCGTCATCGCTGCCGTTAGATCCACCAGTGCAGAAGCATGATACGCACCGCATATAACGACGATTTTTTCAGGAGCATGGCCTGCGTTTATCGTGTCTTGGATGTTCCGCCGCATATATGCTTCTCTGATCGCGTTGTAGGCATATTCCGTGCGATCGGTCAGTCGTTCTGTCTCTTCTGTTAACAGCCGCATCTCAGCGGAAAAAGCCAATATGGAATCACGATAGGCACCCGGGTTCAAGTTGTGCTCGTAGTTTCGTTCCCAATACGTATCATAGTCAGGCTCCCCTGCAAGCTCGGCAATTCGGCCGTAAATCGAGCGGTGTTCCCCTTCCTGTATCCGTTGTTCAGATGATTCAGTCTCCATGCTGTCACTTTCCTCATCAGCAGAATCTGCGCGATGCCGTGTTTCCTGCAAAGCAAGCGTTACAGAGGATGGAAGATCGATAAATGCAGCTTGTGCGCCATGTTGCTCTGCCCATCTCATGGCTTGCAGCTCTGGCGAATAAGCGGAAAATGGCCACATGACCGTCCGCACGGGCAAGTCATCCGTAAAGGCCAAAATGGCGATAGGCGGCTTCGTTACTTCGTTCGTCAAATGACAGATGACCGGCGTCGCATCCGAGGGGCCTTCGATAAGCACAGCTGTAGGCTGTATCCGCTCCAGTTCATCCAACATATGCTTCGCGCCGCCCGGCGATAAGTGCCGAACCCCGAATATGTTCACGGCAGAAGCCGCAACCACGCTCATCACTCGTTCAGCTCCTTACAAGCCGTGTATAGTCCGCGCCATTCCGCGCCGCGCTTTTTCATCACGTTGTCGAGATATTCCTTCCAGACGAGTTTATCCTTGACATCATCCTTCACGATGGCTCCCTGTAGACCAGCCGCCAAGTCCTCATCGCTCAGTTCTCCGCTTCCGAAGCTTGCTGCAAGCGCCATGCTGTTCGTGAGCAGGGATATCGCTTCTGCCGTCGATATGACACCCGCCGGAGACTTCACCTTCTCCTTTCTGTCAACCGTCATGCCGCTGCGCAGCTCACGGAATATGGTTACAACCTTGTGAAGCGCCTCATCAGAAGGAGCAGCTGTCTGCAAATCATAAGCGGAAGCGATCTCCTGAACGCGCTTCTTCACGATCTCAACCTCGGTATTCATATCCGATGGCGTTGGCAGCACAATAATATTGAATCGGCGCTTCAGGGCAGCCGACATCTCATTGACTCCGCGATCTCTTGTATTTGCTGTCGCAATGATGGAGAAACCCTTGCGCGCATTTACTTCCTTGCCGAGCTCAGGCACAGATATTGTCTTCTCCGAAAGTATCGAGATAAGTGCATCCTGCACCTCAGAGGCGCAGCGAGATATTTCCTCAAATCTAGCGATCCCACCAGCCTCCATCGCCCGCATAATTGGGCTCTGAACAAGCGCTTCCGGCGTAGGTCCGTTCGCAAGGAGCATCGCGTAATTCCACGAGTACCGTACATGTTCTTCGCTCGTTCCAGCAGTTCCTTGTACGACAAGACCGGAATTACCGTAAATAGCGGCAGTCAAATTCTCGGAAAGCCATGACTTGGCTGTACCCGGTTCCCCGATCAGAAGGAGTGCTCGGTCTGTCACAAGTGTTGCAATCGCCATTTCCACTAATCGTCTGTTGCCGATATATTTGGGTGTAATTGTCGTCTTTCCTGCCTTGCCTCCCGTGATGAACGTGAGCACCGCTTGCGGAGACATTTGCCATCCTGTTGGAATCTTTCCTTTGTCCGCCTTGCGTAGTGCCGCAATCTCATCCTCATACAAGCGCTCGGCTGAGAGTCGCATGATATCCTGCATTTGCTGTTGGCTCGTTGCCATCTCATCATCTCCCCTGACGTTTAAGCTCGTTGCACGCACCTGTCTTATAACTCTGACAATGCGCCCACGATTCTTCAATTTCCGTGTTAGAAGGAATCAGCGCTATACCGATTCTGACGCAACCACTGCTTGCTTCTTCTCCATCTGTTCCACGACATAGCGCAGTTGTTCGCCAGCCGTATACTTGTATATAGGAAGAACCTCTGACAAGCGAGCGTGATACGAAGCTGGCAGCTCATATATGCGTTCATACACATTTCCATCAAATGTGTAACAATTCGAATTTTTTTTGTTCTCGATAGCCCCCACTAAAGCTTCCCACATTACTTCTTCAGGCACGTCAGATCGTTTCAATCCAGACAAAATCAAGCCAGCGTACGTATTGCGGAATTCAGGATGCTGCTCCAACTTCCTCAACATAAACTTGGCGCTTATTTCGTGTCCCGGCCGTGCAAAAGCACATACGAGCTCAAGCTCATTCTGCTCAATGAACCAATCCAGCCAGCGCTCATCCCATGCAGCAAGAATAAGCGGAAGTGGTTGAATGACAATCGTGTATAGTGACATCATTCCGTTGGAATAGCTCCACTCTGCAGGCACCTCAACATATTCTCTGGACAGTACCAGTGCTTCGATTGTGGAGCACAGTTCCTTCTTCCTTCTCTGCATCTCTTTGTTCGTCTGCATCTTCCATTTGTTCCGCATCGATTCTACATAGTGATCGTACATTGCCTCTGGTGATAACAGATTGAACGAGGCGCGAACAGCATAAGACATGAAGCGTACGTCAAGATCTTCAATTTTTCGCAAATGAGCAAGTGCCTCTTCCGAATTCTCTGTCTCCATATACCAAGCGACAGTGTGGAGCAGCTCCAGCCATTGGAAAGGTCTATATTCTTCATAGCGGCCCACGAAATTCGCATATACGTCGTAGAGTTCTGCGCACCGCTTTTCATGCAATGCACGAACTACATATCGGATCCTCGTCCAAGCCGCCTCCAGCTTCTTCTTATCGTCTGCTAGTTCCAACGCTGCGCTCAAATCGCGATCCAAATCCTGCACCAACTGGGCAGTCAGCTGCGGATGATCACATTCAGCTGCCGCTTCTGAGGCAAGTTCAATATCCTTGCTGGCAAACGCTTCATGCAAGCGTGCCACCGCTCTGTCTGTTCCATAGTTCGCAAGCGTATGATACGCGGATTCTCGAATCGCTTTCTTCTTCTCCTTCGTCCAATCAAGAACCGATTCTTCATATTGGATATAGGCTGACAACAATCGGATTGCTGTCGCTCTCACTTCATCCGAGCCGGACTGTGCCGCTTCATAGATAAACGATGCCACGTCTTCTCCGCCGACGGTACCGATGACACGAAGCTTTCTCGCTTCCAGCTTGCCGCCATCGATTTGGAATGTCTTCATCAGATGTGGTACGACTTGCGATCCGTAGGAAGGAAGAATCTTATCCGTAGTTAGATCAGCAATTTCCGTATACGGGTCTCCAAGGGCTGCAATCGCATACTGGAGCAAGCGCAGATCGGCGAACATTCCGTCCTCGAATGCCTGCAAGATCACTTCATAGCGTCCTCCGCCTGTTGTCGTTAATGCTTCTTGCACCGCCGCCAGCTTGCGGTAAGACAGCTTCGTAGACAGATTGCTCGGATAGCTCTCCATGTCAGTCAACTGCCCTGCCGGAGCCGAGCTTCCCTGCGTATATAAGACGGAATGAAGGAGCATTCCAATGTCCTGCAGCGTCTCCGCTGAAGACTGCTCCTTGCCCGCAGGAGGCTCAATTAATGATGCAATTCCTTCTGCCAGCCGCTTGAAAATGGGGGCCCGCTCACCTAGCTGCTGGAACTGCGGAAGTAGTCGTTTTAGACGGAAGTCGCCGACTGCCAAATCACTGCCTGCAATATACAGTCGCCGTACTTCTTGATGAAGCTCTTGCAACAATGCTGTACTCATGGCCAATCCTCCTTAATACATGAGACGGATCATTTCCGCATCCTTCATTATTGTTAATGGCTGTGCAAGCAATCGTCCGCTTGCAAGTCGGTGCTCGAACATGACCAGCATAGAAGCATCCTTCGTCCAATCAGCAGGGAGCAGCGGGAGCAGAGACACTGTGGAATGATGAGAAGCGCACACATCATCCAGCACGATCTGCTGGCCCGCTTCATCCAACAATACATATTCATTCTGATCTGTCTGCTTTATGTCTGACACATGAAGGAGCATCACTGGATTTTTATCGCCGAGCGGATTTTTCAGCTGATTTTTCACTTTCTTGAGTACATCAGCATACGAACGCTGTGCATGTGCGGACAAGCATTCCACATCTTCCGCTCCTACTACTCTAGTAATCAATTCATCCCAGCGTACTCTGCGATTCATCTCTCCCGGATATCGATAGAGCGTCTTCACTTGTGCAACATCGAAGAAGCTATCATCTGCACGCATTTGCTTAGCCGCCTTATACGGACGATACTGCATCGTGCGATGAATATCACCAGTTTCTCTCTCCATCCAATAGCCCTGATCGACATATTCTTGTCGAGCTTGATCATCGTAGCTGAGGAAGGAGAGTTGAATAAGCTCCACATTCTCGCTCATCAATCCGCATTCTTTCAATTCGTTAAGCTGCCATGCATGACCCAGCCACTCTTCTACGGTGCTCTCGTGATCCAGTGCCAGTTCCGGATCATCCAGCTTCGCAGTCAGATGGCTCCGCCCCTTCTTAATGAAGGCATGTAGGAGAGTCAACTGCTCCATTACATTGGTATAGATGGTTTCTCGATCTTCATCACTCGATAAATATAAGGCCAGTCTGCGTAGTTCATTCTGCGCTCCAGGCAAATAGTGATTCCCTAGCTGCTTGGCATGATCCTGAATCATCTTAATCGTCTTCGTATCAATCGTACCGATGCCCCCGCGCACGAGCGACAGCACCAGCTTCTCTAACGTCTCCAGTCCGTCCAGCTGTGCCTGAACTTTCTTCTTCAGCGCGGACTTGTTTACTTTCTTCGGCTTCGGCTCAGCACCATCCGCTGCTTGTTGCTGCTTCTTCTCTTCGCGTTTCTCGGCCTTCTCCCGCTTGGAGAGGATATCCTCAGGCACAGGCGCTGTTGCGAATTCCCCTCCGCCTACATAAGCATATAGCAGCCCAAGCGCATGCTTGCATGGCAGCTGCCTGCTTG
This sequence comes from Paenibacillus wuxiensis, assembly GCF_040195695.1. NCBI lineage: Bacteria > Bacillati > Bacillota > Bacilli > Caryophanales > Paenibacillaceae > Paenibacillus > Paenibacillus wuxiensis. Next base: position 43,409 of record NZ_JBEFZI010000006.1, read on the forward strand.
GACAGGAACAGCGCAGAATTGGCTTCTCAGGCTGGATGAAGTCTGCCGAGCATTGATAATTCGATTTGCCGCTGCCCGAGCATTCCCCAAATAAGAGTGAACCGTCCTCTGAGCGGTTCAACTGTACGAAGCTCCGCTTTTTCACGAGCCCCTGTCCATTCTTGATGGCTGAGGCGTTCGGGGCAAGTGAATCTACGTATGACTCTGTAATTTCGATCATGTTGATTTCCTCCTATCTGTCCAATGTCAACTATCCTTTTTATGTACTCGATTCCTATTCATACAACCACTTGCCAAAGTAATGTTCAACCGCATGATCGGAATACCCATCCACTCCACGCCAGTTTACAACAGCGAAGAAGTCGTTTTTCCCACCCCTGCCTGGCCTGTTCTCCGAACCAGCTCGCAGCACACCCGCATAAGACAAAATTTCCATCATCACATCGCGTTCCTGTTTATTGGATGGCAGCACATTGCTTAAGTTCTTCTCCAATTGACGCGCAGCATCGCTAGGCTGGCAGCTTTTTATCGCGGTCAGCATATGTTTGAGAATGGTCACGTCCTCTTCCGTAACGTCAACTGTCCCTTCTGCTAGGAGCTGTTCCAGATCTAATAGACAATATAGGATATGGTTAAGACGAACGCCTCCCCATTTCATCCGCTCGAAATTCAGAACATTGATATCTTCATCCGTATAGGATTCAAGAACGGCAATCCCGCTCTTGTCACATTCATAGCAATCCCCATACATCGCATATGTGCTGCTCTTGCATCTACCGATATTGCTCTCAAATGGATGGGGTAGCAAACTATGTGTTAGTGCCCAACTGGAGAGCGCACTTCGCAAATGCACCTTACGCGTAGACAGGCTATGCAGGAAGGCTTGTGCCACCATCTCCTTCGTAATCAATTTATGCAATTCTACGATGTGCAGCACACATTCATCGTGACTCATTGTCACGGGATCGAACATCAGACCTTTGTCCTTAGCGTACTCGAAATCCTCCCCAGCGAACGTTATCGTACGAGTATCTTTCCATCCCGCACTGCTCCAGAACGTTTTCATTAGTATCTGCTTCGCCTTCTTGTCCACTCCGTCCTCCTTCAAATTTACCGCATTCGTGTCATTTTGATGAAAGTCTGCGAACATACGTTTCCTTTGATTGTGAAAAAAAACGCCGAAAGCAGTGCTTCGACGAATCTCTTCTTCATAATAACGAATTTATAAGCTCACAGAACAGGTCTCTTAGTCCCATTCCTTTCGTTTCTTCATTGCAAATTTATAGGAATATAGTACCACCTGCATATTCAGAACTACTTATAGATTGTTCTCGCGAGTGCGATCACAGCCATTATGCCCCTCTCCAATAGCTTACCTCCCCTAGTGGATATAAACAGTTATAGTACGTGTTGACCTGCGATTTCTTCCAATAACATGAATAATCCCCTCCAACATTATTGGAGAGGGATCATAAAAGTAAAATTCCTTCGTTTCTACTTTATCGGTTCATGCAACCATGAGATCATGATATCGTCTGTCCTCGAGCTTTATCCCAAGCAGATTTGAAAGCTGCAATGCTTGAAAATCGTTGTTCTCTATCCAGCTGAACGGCTTGCAGAGCGACCTCATACAGCGCTTGTCCTGCTTCCCAGCGTTCCAAAGCGTGATTTCGTTCCCCACCTAACAGTCCAAAAGCAATAGCTCCTAAATTGTACACATTCGTTCGGGAATCGATCAACGCGCCTAATTCGAATTCCTCTGGCGATTTGGATCGTACCGCTCCCCAGTATTGTTCCCCGATATCATTGATCGCAGGAGATCTCCGATAAAAGTCGATGTCACAAATCTTCGTTCGATCGGTAGTGAAATCATATAAGATACTACCATCATAAAAGTCTACTGCCACATATCCCTGTGCTTCCACATGCTCATGAAATGAAAAAATGACATCCAATGAGTTCAGTCGCTGCTGCATGGGAAGATGCCGATGTCGATAAAATGGAGATCTTGGATCATGATACTTAGCCGGCGGTGGGAATGACCAGTGAGAATGCAGACATTCCCCTTCGAACCACTCAAATACGGCTGCATATCCACCACCCTGAACCTCAAAGTGTTCCACGAGTTCAATCAAGTTCGGATGCTTCAGTTCCGTATATAATGGAACCGCCGCTTTTAACCGCTCGATGGCGGCTTCCGGCTCGCCCGTATATTCCATCGTTCTAGCACCTGCATATTTAATAAATCGCTTGCGTCCTTTTTGCTCAACGCCAAACGCAATATTCCCAGAATCCTGCTCGTCGAATACGCAGAATGCATGTCCATACTTGTAAATCCAATCGAAAGAATGAGCTTCCTTGAGCTCAAATGATACATTTCCTAGCTGAAGCGTTACAGAAGTGAATGATTGTGTTGTCACGATGCTTCCCCTCTCATCCTATCGGGGCTGCCGCAGTTTCGTGGGCTACTTATGCGTTGACCCCATCTCGTTGATACACCCAATTCATATTCGTCATTTTTGCCATAGCACAACGCCTCCTTCACTTTTCACGTTCCACCACCGTATCACATTCATAAACCGCGTACAATAGAAATCCGATTAGGCTTGCTTCCTTTCTATCACAACATCGTTGTACACTCTCAACGGCCTGTCCTCGAAGAAATCGATAATCATCTCATTGAAAATATCTCTGCGCATTGTGCTCAGCGGATCGTAAGCATCTCTGAACAAGGCAAGTGTTGCATGATTGATATGATCATAAATGGTACGAGACCCTTTCCCCTCGTCAATACCAGTCATTACCTTTCCTTCTCCTCCCATGACTAAAACTGGTGACTGAATGCGGTACAGTTCATTCGTATGCGCCGGGAAAGGAGCCGTCTTCATAGCAAGGAGCATCTTCTTATCGATTGAGAAAGAATTGCGTAAAATTCGCTGTGTATATGGATCATCCTTATAAAACTTCATCATGAGATTCACGATCGTACGGTAAGGAAGCAGGCTGAAAATAAAATTGGAAATGGACAGCACCCAGCCTGCTGCAACCGTCGGCATTTCACTATAGCTGTTCGATATGACTAGCTTATCTATATATTGTGGATACCGGATTGCAAGCAGGGTCGCCAATTGTCCGCCCTGCGAGACACCGATGACATGTACTTTGTTCAGCCCAAGCTCATCCAAGAAACACTTCAAATCTTCAACAATAACGTAATGATCATATTTGCCCTCTGGAAATTCCTTAGTAGAATCGCCATGCCCCCTATAATCCGGCATTATCATGCTGTACCGTTCGGAGAAGGCTTCGAATTGCGGCTCCCACATTCGCCATGATGATCCACTGCCATGTAGGAATAAGACAGGCGAACCCTTCCCCTTACTCTGATAATGCATGAGCATCCCATTCACAGCTACCTTCGGCATGATGTTGTCTCCCCCTAGTTATGACTGTCCTTATGTTGACGTTGTTCCTGCCACTGAACTAGAATTTGCTTCATTTGATGGACGACAAAATCAAAAAACTCGATGCTTTCATCCATTTTCATTTTTGCTTGTTCATCCGATGCGATGGACTTCGCCCGCCTCACATAATCCCCCATCATTCCCCCTTGCGCAATGCTCGTATGCAAAATCGACGTCCAAGCATCCGGATGCAGTTCATAGTAATCCCGTTTGCTTCCAGGGATACCTACTTTGCGAAACAAGGACACTTGAACCCCTTGACGAACAGATAAGGATGCTGTGCCTTTACTAATCTGCAAGTCCAGCACCATCTGATCAAGCGAACGCGGTTCTCCTGCTAACAACAGATAGCCCCATATTTTCCCGAGTGAGCGTGCACCTCCTGACGATTCGATATAGGTTCCGAAATCCTCGATCAAGGACTGCTGAGCATCGTTCAGCTTGAAATTTCTCATGACAACACCTTCCAATGTTTAATTCATTTAATATATATTAAACAAAGAAAATAAAAAAATTCAATCCTCTTTTTCTTTTTTCGACGTAACAATCATGAGTGAAGAAAATATCTGGTATAATTCATAAAAATAAAGGTGAAACAGTCCATTGCGCGATAAGAACTCAAATTAGATAAATAGACTGATTGGGGTGAATGTTATGAAATCCGAACTGCGAGCGATTGATTATTCGCTTCCCAACAAACGCAGTACAAGGTATACCATTTTATTGATTCTATCATTGTTTCTCGTATCTACAAATTTGCGAGCCGCGATTACGTCCATTTCTCCGCTGCTGGAAGACATTCAGAGAGATTTGGGAATGAACGGGATATCGGTCAGCCTGCTAACGTCCATACCACTGTTCTGCATGGGAATATTCGCTCCTATGGCGGCCAGCTTGAGCGATCGATTGGGAATGGAAAGAGCGATCACCGTGTGCATCGGACTAATCGGCATCGCGACGGCCGCTCGCTTCTTCGCCGTCACCTCCTTCCTGCTCTTGCTTACCGCATTGCTTGCCGGTATCGGGATTGCGGTTGCCGGTCCGCTGATCTCTGGTTTCATCAAGCATCATTTCCCTGCTCACGCCTCATCGATAGTCGGCGTCTATTTAACCGGCATGGGCATCGGCGCTTCGATCAGCTCCGCCTTCGCGATACCGATTGAGCGTGCCGCACACGGATCATGGAGCACGGCGCTTGGCATCTGGTCCATTTTCGCGGTTATCGGGATACTTGCGTGGTGGCCGATTATTCGCAAGCATGCGTTAACTGACCATCACGATGCATCGTCTCGCAAGCAATCGAGCAAGCTTCCGTGGAATAATAAGCAAGCATGGCTGTTCCTCATTATTTTTGGACTGCAATCCGGCATCTACTACACCGCTGCTACCTGGCTTGCCCCCCGTGCTCAGGAGATTGGGATGGATGCGGCAACTGCTGGGACGCTAGTAACAGTATATTCGATCATGCAGATGATCGCAGGCTTGGTGACGCCGCTTATGTTGAATCGTACCACTTCTCGCAAGTCATGGCTGTTAGCCTTTTCCATATGCAGTCTGGCAGGGTGCAGCGCGCTTTCTTATTTTCCTGCCGAGGTGAATCCATTTCTGTCGGCAGCAGTAATGGGGATTGGAGCGGGCGGCCTGTTCTCGATTGCGTTAATCCTGCCTCTCGATGTAACAAGCACTTCGCGCGACGCAAGTCTATGGACGGCAATGATTCAGTTCGGCGGATATTTGATAGGCGGATTACTCCCCTTGGTTTCCGGAGTATTTTACGACATCGGCGGAAGCTATCAAGCCTCCTTTCTCATTCTAATCTTCACCAGTCTGATTCTTATCGCGGTATCCGTATTCTACCGCGGCAAGCGGTACACGCATTATCCGCAACAATAAGACGGTTGCTCTTCCATCGAGAGGAGCAACCGTCTTATTGTTGATTATCGCATCCTTGCCTGCCTTATTCGTCTTTGTCCACATCGATATCCTTCACTTCTTCTGGAAGTTCCTTCGAAGCGCCAGGTACATCACGTTGCTTGTAACGAATCTCTTCCGATGAGTAAACACCAATATGCACGCTTCCCCCGTTGGCAAAGGCTCGGATCAATATCGGTTGATTGTAATGATTATGGAAGGTAAAGTCAGGTCCATTCCAGCTTACCGTTGCATCACGACCAGGCGGCACATAGGTTACATTCCTTGAGTGGGAGTAGCGCTTCACAATCTGAAGCCCTGCGCGGTCGACAGCGTTGAACAGGGTGGATGATATCTGACATATACCGCCCCCTATTCCTTCTGACAATTCCCCCTTCACGATGATAGGCGCACGCACATACCCTCTCTCTTGCGTGCGCTGCCCAACAACTTCATTAAAGGAGAACGTCTCTCCTGGAAATAGGACGTGATTGTTAATCGCCTCTGCAGCAAGCTTTATATTCATCGAACGGTTTTTATTGTTCGTATTATAGTAGGTTGTGTACTGGCCAATTATCTTCTCACGAATATGCGATAGGAGTTCACTGTCTACTTTTGGATAGACAATCTGCATCGGCACCTCTATCCTCATTGAACCGCTGTTGACGATGTATTTATAAAACTGCTCGATAAATGCTTCTCGATCCAGCCTCATCCCATTTTTCTCGGGAATAATCCCACCATAACCATTCAATGCTGCATTAATCGGAGCAATGGCTACTTGGCGATCTATCGCTGTCATCAGCTTGTCTAATTGTTGCTCGTTCACAATAGCAGCACCAGGAAGTAAATAATCCGCACGGTGAGCAGATGCAATTTGTTGGCCATGATGTCCAATAAGGATTGGTTCCGATACGGTTGGCCGTGGGAGCAGCAATAGCACTAACCAGAGAAGTTGCAGATACATGTTATTCTCCTTTATGACAATTCCTCATCCTTGAGGCACATCTGAACCCATTCCGATTGCATGAAATAATTGCCGCTACCTTATCCTTTTCTTATTCCAAACGATATATACATGCTCTACCAGTTCGCGCTGAGTTTTGCATTTTATGACTGTTATTTTCATGACCTTGGTCACTTTATTGTTCATGTTTCCTGAAAATGATATGATATACATACGTAAAGTTAGTACTAACCTATAGACAGAGAGGATTTGTTGCATGGCTAGAGTTCATAAGAAAATGTCCGTTCTAGACATCTTGAAGAGATTCATCTTCATCACGTCTGGTGCAATTCTAATGGGGGTCGCGTTGGAATTGTTCCTCGTCCCTAACAGTGTGATCGATGGCGGAATAACAGGTATCTCCATCGTAATATCCAAGCTAACCGGAATTCCGCTAGGCGTGTTCATCTTCCTTATTAACCTTCCGTTTCTCATCATCGGATACAAGCAAATCGGGAAAACATTTGCATTTTCCACCTTGTACGGAATCATTGTCATGTCTGGAACGACATTTTGGCTGCATCCTTACAGCGCATTCACGAATGAGAAAATCTTGGCGGTACTGTTCGGTGGCTTTATTCTCGGTCTCGGTGTTGGTCTCGTTCTTCGCTTTGGCGGATCACTAGATGGTACTGAAATCGTAGCCATTCTCGTGTCCAAGAAGACTCGGGTGCCAGTTGGTCAAATTATTCTCATTATCAACGTATTCATCTTTATCATAGCTGGATTCGCATTCGGGTGGGATTCAGCCATGTACTCCATCTTTACTTTCTATATTGCTTCGAAGGTGATGGATATCGTCGTTGAGGGCTTGAATGAGTCGAAGTCGGTAACCATCATATCGCAGGAATATGAGGAAGTATCAGAAGCAATTCAGAGCCGCTTGGGTCGAAGCACGACCTTCATCTACGGCAGAGGCGGTTACAGCAAGGAAGATACCCAAATTATCTATTGTGTCGTTACCCGTCTGGAGCTAGCGAAGCTGAAGTCTGTTGTCCAAGAGATTGACAGCAAGGCGTTCATCGCGATCGAAAGTGTATCGGATGTACTCGGCGGCAACTTCCAGAAGAACGATATCCACTAATCACAAATCCCCTGCATGTCTCAGCGCTTCGCTGACGTATGCAGGGGATTCTCTATTTTACATCCCTAATTAGCTTGTGTAGGCACGGTACATGGCATCCAGCAACGTATGAGTATGGTCGCAGCTATATTCCCAGAACATAACGCCAGCAATTCCCTGCTCCATCACATACTTGCACTTGTGCGTTAAGGATTCTGGATCGTCATACGTAATAAAGCTATGTCCGTCGTACAAATATGGAGATTTCGCTTCCTCATCCCAATGACGAACGAATCCATTCTTGTTGATATACTCCGCAACCAGCTTCGTATAATCAGGTCCATACCCACCCGATCCAGGCGCCATTTGCAAGTAGCCATTATTCGTATTCGGCACATCCTTCCACATTCTTGAATAGAAGGCAGCACCGATGACAATCTTCTCTCTAGGCACTCCTGCAGCAGCGAATAACCGTACAGATGCATCTACGCTAATGCGGAACAAGTCGCCAGTCGATGTGTACAAGTTCGTGTGATGCCCCGTCAAGGTTTGGAAGCCGCCGCGCATATCGTATGTCATGAGCTGAATGAAGTCCAAATACGAATGGATCACATCCATTTCCGTACCATCGATATAGTATTGGTCTGCCCCTGCTGCAATCGTCAGCAGATAGTGTCTTCCGTCTGCGTGCCCCTGGGCGTCAAGCACCTCGCGCAGTTCCTTGAGAAGCAAGGTGAAGTTCTGCTTGTCATTCGGGCTGGACGCTATTCCTGCTTCCGAATAGCACGGGTACTCCCAGTCAAGGTCGATGCCATCGAACGGTGCTGTCTCTAAGACCCGCACTGCAGACTCTGCGAACAGTCGTCTTCCTTCTGCTGTCGACGCAGCCTCAGAGAACCCGCCTGCACTCCATCCGCCCACAGACAGTAGAATGAGCAGCTCAGGGTTGTAAGACTTCAATACTTGCAATTGAGACAAATTCTGCAAATGATCAATCGTAATGCGGTCGTTCTTCACATGACCAAATGCCACGTTCAAATGAGTTAGTTTCTTCGCATCTTCTGCTGTAACATTCGGCAGTACAGGATCACCTGCATAACCCGCTAAAATCAGCTTGTTGCTGCTCATGCTGTCGTCTTCCTCTCTACGTTGTGTTCTCTATGATTGCAACTCCCTAGTTGTGTGTAACCACGGCACCGGAACCGCCGTACATATCCAGTTCGCCTTCCAGTTCAATCTTCAATACCGTTACATTCTCATGCGCATCTTCCTGCGTCATATGTATCCATGTTGTACCCGGAATATTGAACCACGGCACACCGCCTTGAATCTCATAAGTTAATTCCTTGCCAGAATGAAGCACCGTAATCTTTTTGATTTTATTCGAGAGACCTTTTAAGCAAACGCTTTCTTTCGGATCATCATATACGAACAAATATAACGTCTGACGATCCTTGGACACGGTACTGCCGCCCAAGTAATAACGAGTATGAATGCCTTCATCCGTCTCATAAATAGCCTCTTCATGCGTCCGAATCCAGTTGCCCAGACCAATGAGCGTCTCTTCCTGGCGCTGCGGAATTGTTCCGTCCTCCATTGGCCCTACATCCAACAGCATATTCCCGCCCATCGTAATGCAGTCACAGAACATTCGAATAATTTGATTCAATGTTTTATAATAATCATCATCGTGCTGGTAGCCCCAAGAGCTGTTAATGGTCGTGCAGAACTCCCATGGCCCTACTGGTCTTGTAATTGGCAAGCCCTGTTCCGGAGTCTTGTAGTCCCCATGCCCTTGAAGCCTGGAGTTAATGATAAGCTCAGGGTTGAACGACAGCAGGTAATCCTTGAACGCTGGCAAATTCCACTGTTCTGCGCTGCGTTCCCAATCCCCGTCGAACCACAGCAGATCCACCTTGCCATAGTCAGTAAGCAATTCACGCAATTGATTGTTATTGAATTCAAGGAAGCGCTGCCATGCCTCTTCATCCTGTACACCATCCGTCGGACTGCAGAAGCGGTTCACTTTGCTCAAATCCTCAGGCACCTTCCCGCCTTCATACACACTTGCATAATCTGGATGTGACCAGTCTATCAAGGAATAGTACATACCAAGCTTAATACCGCGATCTGTAAGCGCCTTGGCATACTCTTTGATCAGATCACGCTTGGCAGGTGTCTTCTTCACAACGTTCAAGTCACTGTACTTCGTATCCCACAATGCAACGCCATCATGATGCTTCGTTGTCAGAACTGCATATTTCGCGCCAGACTTCTCGAAGAGGTCTGCCCACTTGTCTGCATCGAACTTGCTTGCCGTAAATCCATCGAGCTGCTTCATGTAGTCTTCATACGACACTCTTCCATTATAGAAAGACCAGGATTCTGAAATCCCATCGACCGCATAAATGCCATAATGAATGAAAATCCCAAGCTTCGCTTTCTCAAACCACGGTTGTACCATTGTTGTGCCCTCCCATATTCTAGTTGTACAATTCGTATTATCGCACATTTTGGTAGAAAAGTGTTAGCGAAAACATTCCGCGCCACACCTAACTTTTTCACAGTTAGATGTGGCGCGGAATCCAAGTGGCAGACACGCCATATTGGGTTGTTGAAGCCTGGTTATTTCGTAATATCAATAAAGCCTTCTCCGAACACATCCCTAACATCATGAATCGTAATAAATGCATCCTTATCTGTTGCTCGGACGATTTTCTTCAGGGTTGATACTTCCTGCTTACTAATAACAATGTACAGTACTTGCTTCCGATCCTTCGTATAATAACCATGACCTTCCAGCACCGTCACTCCACGATCCATGACGACATTCACTTGCTCCGCGATCCGATCATGCTCCACGGAAATAATCGTAACTGCCTTCTTCGGATTCAATCCTTCGATAATGAAATCCATCACTTTCGTCCCTACATACAGCATCGCAATAGTTAGCATCAAGCCTTGCGGTCCAATGATGAAGAACGACGCGAATGCCACAATGAGGTCGAAGAACAATAATGCGTAACTTACATTCCAATCCAAATACTTGTTCATAATGCGAGCCAAAATCGTCGAGCCTGCTGTTGTGCCCCCAACTCGGATGATAAGACCGATCCCGACACCTGCGAAAATACCGCCAAAAATCGCATTGATCATGAGCTCATTGGATGCAATCCTCCAGCTCTCCGTCAAATGCAGGAATAATGAGTTGAACACAACTGCAATGATGGTATAGATCGTCGTTTTCTTATCCAAGAATTTGTAGCCAACGACTAGCAATACCGCATTTAAGATCAAGTTCATCAACCCTGGTGACCATTCAAACAGATAGTAGAGAATAATGGTAACCCCTGTTACCCCGCCCTCACCGAAATCATTGGGGATGACAAACAAGTTAACTGCTAATGCAAAAATGAAAGCGCCTGCGATAATGATAGCAATATCCGTAATTCTTTTTTTCATGAAAGCCCGTCCTTTATGTATGAAAATCATCTGTCCGAATTATCTCATCAAACTAAAGCAGTGAAAATTGATTCATGAATATACGGGTGTTCCCCTAGTATGGATATACATGCAGCCGGTACATTAAGTATTCCGCTCTTATGACACGACAATACAAAAACAACTGAGCGTTCCCACTCAGTTGTTCTTGCATCATTCCTTGCAATCCTTATCATCTTATGCAAAGATATCGGATTGTTTGACACGATCGTTCAGCATTGTAAAGTCTTTGTCTTGCAAAGGCTCTACCTTACCTTTTTGATATCCGCTTCCCTTCGTGGAGAAGAAGTCATGTGTACTTGTTTCGGTACGGATACCGTTCAAGACAACGGGGTTAACATCTTCTTCTGGGAAGTATGGCTCAAAGCCCAAGTTCATGAGCGCTTTGTTACCGTTGTAACGAATGTACTTCTTCACTTCATGTGTAAGTCCAATTGCATCATACAGCTGCTCGGTGTATTCAAGCTCGTTCTCGTACAATTCAAGCATCAGCTTGTTCACGAATTGGGACAACTCACGCTGTACGTCCGCACTTTGCTTATTGTAAATTTCCTGTGCAAGCAAGCCTACAAACACGCCATGGACGCTCTCGTCGCGGATGATCAGCTTAATGATCTCACCGCTTGCTACCATCTTGCCTTGTCCAGCCAAGTACAGTGGATAGAAGAAGCCGGAATAGAACAGAAAGCTCTCCAAGAATACCGATGCTACCATCGCTTTGTACAAGCTGATTGGATCGTTGTCTTGAATACCCTTATATAGGCCGTCAATGATTGCTGTCTTCTTCTGCAGGTGCTTATTGTCTTTTACCCAATCGAATGTCTCATCAATCATTGCTGTGCTAGCAACCGTCGTAAAGATGGTGCTGTAGCTTTTCGCATGAATTTCTTCCATTGCCGCTTGGAAGATCAGAATTGCCTTCTTCTGCTTCCCTTCTACATGCTGCGCAATAACCGGCATTCCCACGTTCCCTTGTTCTGTATCCAGCAAAGTCAAGCCGCCAAGCACATGCATATAGGCAAGTTTCTCATCATCGGACATTTTCGTCCAAGACTTCAAGTCTTTCGAGATTGGAATCTCCGTATCAAGCCAGAATTGGGACGTATTTTGCGTCCACAGCATTTCCATATAATCCGATTCAGGTCTGTTCCAGTTAACAGCTTCAAAGTTTCTCATCTACGAATCTCCTTCTAGAGGTAATTCAAAAAGACCGCTTTTTTATCACGAAGTAATATACACAGTGATCGGTGCTGAAAACCATCCTTTTTGAACTCTCATTTAATGCAGGTTGCGCTCAATTAGACAACGCAGCTTACACACTCATCGATTGTTTTCTTCTTCGTACGTGTATAGTAGAGCGTCTTAAGCCCCTTCTTCTGTGCGTAAATATAATATTTTGCAAGATCACGAGTCGTCAGATCATCCTTAACAAACAGTACCGTTGAGATCGCTTGGTCAATATGAACTTGAACATCCGCAACCAAGTCAATCAGGTTGAACATATCCATGTCATATGCTTCTTTGTAATAGAAGTAGTTCTCATCGTTAATGTAAGGCATTGGATAGATCGTCTTGGAATCTCCGTACTCACGCTCCTCGATGCGCTGAGTAATCGGTGCGATCGAAGCTGTTGACGACTGCAAGTACGAGATAGAGCCTGTAGGTGCGATTGCCAGACGGTATGCATGGTACAAGCCATGCTCCATCACTTGCTCCTTCAAGCGAGCCCAGTCTTCCAATGTAGGCATCGTGTGACCTTCGAACAATTCCTTCACGCGATCTGTCTTCGGAGTGAAGTCCGTGTTCAAGTATCTATCGAAATATGCGCCGCTCGCATATTCACTCTTGTCAAAGTCCGTGAACGTCACGCCGCGCTCTTTCGCAATCAGCATGGAACGTTCCAAGGAATAGAAGTTCAGCATCATGAAGAACGCACGCACGAAGTCTCTTGCTTCCATGGACTCATATGCAATCTTGTTCTTCGCCAAGTAACCGTGCAAGTTCATTGCACCAAGGCCTACCGAATGAAGCTCACGGTTCGCCTTCGCTACGGATGGAACGATGCTGATATTGCTGCGGTCAGATACTTCTGTCAGTGCGTCCATAGAACGATGAACCGTATCACGCATCCGCTTATTCTTCATGACGTTAACAATGTTAAGTGAACCCAAGTTACAGGAAATATCGCGGTTAATCTCATCCTCAATGCCGTAATCGTTAATCGTGGACACTTCACTAAGCTGTGCGATCTCACTGCACAGGTTGGAGAATTTAACCTTACCGATTTCTTTAAGGGCATGATATTCATTCGTGTTATCTACGAACATGATATATGGGTAACCAGATTCCATCTGAATCTGTGCAATTTTCAAAACTAGGTCGCGAGCGACAATTTTCTTTTTGCGGACTTTCGGATTGTCTACGAGCTCATCATACATTTCGGAGAGATCCATATCATCCAAATGCTTGCCATATGCTTGGAATACCGTGTGCGGATAGAACAAGTACATGTCTTTATCCTGCTCAACAAGCTCGAAGAACTTGTTCGGAGCAACGACGCCGAGCGACAAAGTCTTAATGCGGATTTTCTCATCACTGTTGATTTTCTTCGTATCCAGGAATTCATGGATGTCAGCATGGAATACGTTCAAGTATACAACGCCGCTTCCGTCACGCTGTCCCAATTGGTTTGCGTAGGAGAAAGCATCCTCAAACAATTTCATAACTGGGAGTACGCCGCTTGCTTTACCGTCCAGCCCTTTGATCTGCTCGCCTGCACCGCGAATCTTGCTCAAGTTCAAGCTCACACCGCCGCCAATTTTACTTAACTGAAGTGCGGAGTTGATCGCAAATCCGATCGAGTTCATGGAATCGTTGACTTCGAGCAGGAAGCAGCTGACAAGCTCTCCTCTGCGCTTCTTCCCTGCATTCAGGAAGGTTGGCGTTGCTGGCTGATACTCTTGTGCAATCAACAGATCTGCATATTCGAATGCTTTGTTCATATCTCCGCTCGCTAAGAACAAGGATACAACCGCCAGTCTGTCTTCATAACGTTCCAAGAACTTCGTATCATCATTCGTCTTCATCGCGTAGTTATTGTAGAACTTGAACGCGCTCATGAAGGATGGGAAGCGGAATTTCTTCGAGTACAGGAACTCGTACAATTTCTTAATATCTTTAAATTCATATTGGTCGAAAATCTCTTTCTCATAGTAATCATTTTCGATCAAATAATGAATCTTCTCTTCAAGGTTATGGAAAAACACTGTATTTTGATTGACATAATCGACGAAATAGCTCTTTGCTGCCTCGTGATCCTTGCCAAATTGAAATTTACCGTCCTTCTGAACCATGATTTCATTGTTAAGCTGTATCCATTTTGGTATCAAAGTCATGGACCTCCCGAATAAAGTTGTCTACATCTCGTTTTGTCCCGCTGAGTTCAAACTTCATCAGTACGGGGACGGAGTATTCTCTGGAAATATGGTCAGCTGCAAGCCCATACCGAGTGCCCCAGTTCATGTTGCCGCTGGCCGCGACACCTTGGAGCAAATGACTGTGTTCTTCCAGAAACTCTTGCGTGGACTGTGGAACTTGTCCGAACCCGGTCGTGTACGTAATCAGGATAAAGGGTTCATTAAGCTTGGTGTCAGGGGTGACACGAACACACTCCAAATCCAATTTATCGACGAATCGTTTCACGTTACCCGTCTTCGAATCGTAAGCGATAAGCACGTGATCCCTCCGTTGTTCGACTAGTTTGCAAATGGAACGAACAAAAAATGCTCATTCAAAAACAAGGATCAAAACGATCGACACGATGCGTACCCTAATTTCGTGTATGCTGTCGCTTTAATCTCTCAATCTCTGAATAGGCATGTTCTTAGAATCTGGCGCGATGCGCCGCTCGATTCCAATTGCTGTCACAATATATAGTGTATGTATCGCATTCAACTAACTATATATAGTTCGCTATAGAATCATATACAATTTTAAGAGAAATGGCAAGGTCCATTTTATGACGCTTTCTCTATCAAATTTCATGTCGACTATTGGCACAAAACATTACTATCGTACCACACCTCAGACGAATATTGGAGATCATTTATTTTGGAATTGTAGAGAAATACATGATAAAAAAATTCGATAATTCCCCTTTTCAGCGACGGGATGGCGATCTCCCCAATCTCAACTTTTTTATTTAACCAAGACACAGGAGTCAAATCAGCACATTTTTTGATTACCACATACATCAATCCAAACATCCGATATGAACAAGCATACGATAGCTAGAAAAGATTACTAGGAATGATTTTTTCAGTTCATTTTGAGTAGACGGAGGGAAACATCCGATGAGCAAATCTAAAGCGCTACGAACATCGAGATCATCTGATGTGGTAAATCAGGTGTATTCAAACCGGGTACTGCGATCTGAGTTTGATCGGAATTGGAGAACGGAAATATCAAGAAGTGGTTATGTCATTTACATTGCAACTGCAAACCGGGCTAAAGTTGAGGTAATACTGTCAGGCGGGATAAACAAGCGATTGGTGTTTCCGAGAGGCGGAAGAGTGATCGTCGGTGGTGGCGGAACATCGCATTATAGCAAACCACATCGCACGATCACGATCTAATGATGATTTGTTAGCTAGACCCGATACTAATACAGAAATAGCGGCAGTACAAGACACCGGAATCGTGTCTAACTGCCGCTGATTCGTGAAATGTCACGGAATTTGTAGCTTACGATTTATCCGCTGCTTCCAAAAAAGATAGAATGTGCGAGGCCATTTCTTGAGGATGCGTCAATGGGAGCATGTGGTCTGCACCCTCTATTTCGACGAAAGCAATACGTGGTATCCGCTTGAACTCCTCCGCGATCATGCGCATATCGTCCCACTCCACTGTCCCGTACATAAACAAGGTAGGAACCGCGATTTCCTCCAACTGTTCGATCGCAGGTGGCTGAGGCCATATCACCTCAAAGCTGCGCCACTCTGTGAAGACACGCGTAAAGTATTGGGTGTGCATATCAATAAAGAGATCACGCTGACCGCTAGCCATCACCGTACGATAAATAGGCCCCTGCAATGAAAACTGTATCATCTTGCTCACATCCGGAGCGAGTGAATTCAATTGCTGAATCCAGCCCCGATACGTCTCTGAGAAGATGAAACCTGTCAAGGATGGAGCAACAGCGATCAGTCGAGCGACTCTATCTGGGGAGGATAATGTAAAGTTAGTAGCCAATTCTCCGCCTATAGAATGCCCAACTAGGGTCACCTGTTCCAGCTTCAGGTCGTCTAGCAGTTGACGTAAATCTTCGACAAGGTTGAGCGGTACTTGCGGTGCGGGCGATCGCCCCGTACCACGAGCATCAAAGGTAACGACCTCGTGAGTTCTTGCGAGAAGTGGTACTAGCTCCCCCCATGCCCTTGAATCGACGCCTCCGCTGTGAATCAGCACAATCGGCTCGCCTGTTCCATAAATCGAGTAGCTCAGATCCATTCATGCTCCCTCCCATGTGGCTTTCTATTGATTGTTTCACCTCATATATTAGATATGGATCAATATTCAGATCAATGATATTTTAATTTTTTCCTTTCACAGAAGCACTGCGATTCCATCCTATTCGATCATCGCCAATATCTAGATGGAGAACCGAACCGACCTGATATGGTTCTTTTCCTGACTCAATGGAATTTCCCCGACAACACTTACTTATTTCCCGGGCTCACACTCTCATTTCCCGGGCAACCGCGCGGTTTCGAGCCATTGTGACAGTGAGGTTCAACATAATTACAGAAAAACAGAGTCTGCTCCATGCCGAACATCACTCCTTTTTGTCTCTTCAAGCAGCAATGTGCATAACCATGCAAAGGATGATCCGCTACGGAAATAAGAAATTTCATTTTTGCGATGCCAACCTATTCCCCATCTCATTCATATTGATTGTACATCCATCACCTATAGAGAATATAAAAAAGACCGACCATGAGGCCGATCTGCATCATTTAACTTCCTATATACTTCACTTCATTTAATATCCATTCTGTTGAAATACAGAACGCTTGCCACTAAGCCGAATAGCGAAGTGATACCAACCGCAATAAACGAGTATAGCGGTGGATAATCCGCTACATAACTTTGGGTCACAATTACATGCGCAGCTGACCAAGGGAACAGCGCCTTGTAATCGGAACTGATCACGGTAACATTCCCTAACGTGATCACCGCTGTGAACATGATGGTCGGCACATAATTTTTGAATAAGAAGGTTACCCAAATCGTCGGTGTGGACAACAGAAACATAAGGACAGCACCTAGTACATAGTCACCCAATGAAGACACCAGTACCGCGGCACTTACCCCGTCTGATTTGATAAAAAATCCGAATCCCAATGTAAGCACCCAGGCTACCATCGTCAATAAAAGTATCCATATGAACAGCATGAGCATTTTGCTCGCGATTAGAGCACCTTTTGAAACCGGGATTGTAAGCAGGTTCTTGAGCGTATCCTCCACAAATTCTCGATTGAATAAATATGCAGTAATAACTCCGTACAACAGCACTCCAAGCAGCAGCATCACATTCAGATTCGTGTTATAAAAGGAAATTTCGAATGGGATTACTTCCTCTGGATCACGCTTCATCTGACTCAAATAGGCAATGAACATCATAATCGGTGCGGCTGACGCCCCAATTATACTCACGAGAAACATCTTCGATCGTTTCAGCTTCAATAATTCGGTATAGAGCAAATTAACCAATTGTACCACCGCCAATCCGCTTTACGAAATAATCTTCAAGCGTGTCCTCGTGGAGTGTCATTTTGAACACATCAATATCGTTCTGAACGAACATCTTATTCAGCTTGTTCTGTTCTCCAATCCGTGAATATACACGTATCAATCCGTCACCATGGATTTCATAATCATGGACGCCCGCTTGCGACTCAAGCAGCATCGCTGCCTTATTGTCATTGGACACACGGAACTCGATATATCTGCGATTTCGTTTATGCAGCTCTCCAATTGAAATTTCCTCAAGCAGCTTCCCCTCATGGATAATTCCAAGCTGGTCGGCAAGCTGTTCAACCTCAGATAAAATATGACTGGATATAAGCACAGTAATGTTTCGTTCTACCGCTAATGACTTAATGAGCTTTCGCATCTCCTTAATGCCAATCGGATCAAGGCCATTCGTTGGCTCATCAAGAATAAGCAGCTCTGGATGATGCAGGATCGCTCTGGCAATACCGAGACGCTGCTTCATCCCCATCGAATATTGACCTACCAGCTTCTTCGTCTCTTCCTGCAGCCCCACAGTTTCTAGTGCTTCCTCCAACGCATTTCGTTTGTATACGCCCATCAGCTTCGCATTAATGAGCAAATTTTCATATGCCGTTAAATTCTCATAGAATCCGGGATGCTCCACCATCGAGCCGATTCTGGATAGGATTTCTCTAGGCTTAGCGTTCAATCGCTGCCCGAATAGCTCAATTTCCCCTTCTGTAGGCTTAATTAATCCGAGCAGCATGCGGATAGTCGTTGTTTTGCCTGCGCCATTGCGACCGAGAAAGCCGTATATTTCGCCCTGCTTCACATGCATGTTCAGATCATGAACAGCAATCTGTTCCCCATACTGCTTCGTGAGCCGGGTCGTACGTATGATCGTGCTCATGCAGCACCTCCTGAGTATGTAAGTCTACCTATTATCGTATGGAAATGATTTTAAATGCTGCTTAATGAGTTCTTAACTATCTCTTAATTGGTGGCAATGTCTTTCGAATTGGAATATTGACGATAAAGGCAGTTCGGACATGCGGCTCGCTGAGCACGGAGATGTGGCCGCCAAGCTTATCGACAAACGCCTTCGTAATTGCTAGTCCTAGCCCGCTACCGCCATGCAGCAAACTCCGTGATCGTTCGGAGCGGTAAGTGCGCTCGAATATCTTCGATAACTCGTCCGCTGGAATGCCCGGCCCTCTATCCCATATCGTTATGGCAATGCTCGACTCATTCCGCTCTAGCTCCACCCCTAACAGCTGACCTTCCTTGCCGTACTGTATCGCGTTTTTGATTAGGTTGTTCAAAATTCGTATGTACCCATAGCGATCCATTGCAACCATGCAGGACTCCTCAGGAATCTGAACCGCTAGATCCATACCGTTCTTCTTCAGCTCCGGCAGAAATGAAATCAACGCTTCCCTCAGCAGCTCTGCAGCATCTAACGACTCCCATCTCATCTCGACTTCATCGGCATCCAGCTTCGCCATCTGGAAGATATGATCAATCAATTCCTTAAGCGCTTGCGCCTTCGCTGAAATAATCGCAACACACTCATCCCTCTCTTGCTCTGAAGAGATATGTTCATCCTGCAATGCATCGACATAACCGATAATCGAAGTAAGCGGTGTTCGTATATCATGCGAGATATTAGCGAGAAGCCTCTTGCGTGCAGCATCGGATCGAATTGCATTCACTTGAAGCTTCTCCATCTGCTCAATTAATTCATTAATCGAATAGAGCATCTCATCATACGCCTCAGAGTCATTCGCCAGCAGTCTTGTATTGACATTGCCGCGAACAGCACGCTTCACAGCGGCAGCATGATTCCTCAACTCTGCAAGAAACCGAACACGATTGTAGAGCAGCAGCGCAGCAACGGTGAACAGTACAGCAAACAGCCCCCACCTGTATATACCTAGAGGCTGTATTGTCATACTATCGATGACGAACCATATAGTTAATCCCATTAATAAAACAACAAGCATTAGACTGTTTTTGTCATGCCTCATCTCGTTCACCTGCAAACTTATAGCCAATCCCCCATACCGTCTGAATTAGCTTCGGATCAGAGGGGTCTGTTTCAATTTTCAACCGAAGCTTACGGATATGAACCATAACTGTATTATCGTCCTCAATATATTCTGATCCCCACACCTGTCTAAAAATTTGCGTCTTCGTAAATACCTGCTCAGGATGAGAAGCGAACAATCTCAACAACTCAAATTCCTTGGCGGTCAGACTTATTTCTTGCCCCTCGCGGATAACCATATATTTTCTAGTATCAATTATTAATCCCTTAAATCGCATGGTTGCAGAACTTTCTTCTGCAAGACTGCTGGCTTCACTGCCTAAGATCATGAATCTTCTCAGCAATGCCTTGCTCCTTGCAACCAGTTCATGTATGCTGAAGGGCTTCGTCATATAATCATCAGCCCCGATACTCAGACCTACAATCTTGTCCATCTCTTCGTCCTTAGCCGTCAGCATCAAAATGGGCACATTGCTTCTCTCCCGAATACGACGGCACACCTCTACTCCATCTATGTAAGGCATCATTAAGTCGAGAATGATAAGATTATATTTATGCTGCTCGAACAATCGCAGCGCTTCTTCACCGTGAGCTGCTGTATCTACCGTGTATAATTCCCGCTCTAAGTACTTCTTCAATAAATCTCGAATCTCTCGCTCGTCGTCGGCGACAAGCACGCGAATAGGCTGCATCGTTCCGTTCTCCCCTTATATCTATCATAGATTCCCCATATCTGATTCGCATTCTACATACTTGCAAATGTAAGTGTAACGAATCTAGCAGCCAATTGCACGTGTTTGCCAATTTCCATACGCTCGTGTCCCTTCATCGGGATGCAAATGGATAAACTAGTGCCCTATCTGTTCTCCAAGCATTGCTGTGAGAGTTCTCACGAACGCATCAATGTATGAACCGTAATTTCAGGCTTGCTTAGGAAACGGACAGGCAGTTCTGTCGTCCCGATGCCTCGATTGACATAGAGTTTCATTGGCTTGTTCAGGGTAGTTGTTCCCTCGATTTTATACATCCCCTCAACATACTTCTTCGCTAATGGCGGCGTGTATATCGTGCCGTACCACGGCAATTGAACTTGGCCCCCGTGACTGTGTCCAGATAATTGCAAGTCGATCGGATAATCAACGACTTGATCGGCAACATCCGGCTCATGCACGACGAGCAAATTGAAGTTGTCAGGTTCTAAGTCTTTCAGCGTTTCATGTATATTGGGCGTACCTAACAGGAAATCATCAAGCCCGCTAATGGTGATATATTCATCATGATTCGGGAGATGGATTTGCTTCGTATCGTTAACGAGCACAGTAAAGCCAGCTTTCTCCATATAAGACTGATAAACTCGGCTTCCGCCCCCACCTCGATCGTGATTGCCGAATACGGCATACTTGCCTAATGTTGCTTGCAGCTGTCCTAGTATTCGCTGGGAACGGTCTCTCCGATTTCCATACGCATTGAAATTGTCAACCATATCTCCCGTAAACACAATAATATCTGGATGTTCTTGATTAATCCGATCAACAAGTTCAAGCAGCTGAACCTCATTAAAATGATCCCCCAAATGAACATCGGAAAAATGTACAATCTTCATTCCATGAAAGCTAGGAGGGATATACCGATTTAGGATCGTCTGCCTCGTCACACTCAAGCTGTTCGGTTCCAGCTTCATGCCATAAAATAATGCTCCTGCAAGCAGAAACAATACAATCAGATACACACGAATCGCATGCTTGCTCCATTTCTTGTTCTTCATAAATTCACCTCAACCCAATCATAGGAGACCAATGTTACGCCAATATGACAAAATGAAAACAGACATCAAGAAGCCTATCTGCGTGGACATGAGCATCTAGATAGCAAGAGCATGAAATTTATTGCCTACATACAAAAAACTGCCTTCAGCAGTAAATTGAAAATACCACTTGAAAGGCAGTCTTACATCTGCTCCCCCTGCTTGCATAGAGGAAGCGCAATATGAAATTCGATATCTCCAGTATGCAGTCGCACGCCATAAGCCGCCTTGTGCTTCTGCAGGATCCCCTTCACAATAGCCAGACCAAGCCCTGTACCACTAAGCTGCTTGTTCCGCGAGCTCTCAGCAACGAAGAACGGCTCCCACAATTGTTTCAGCTGCTCTTCAGTCATGGAGAACGTACATCCATTCCGAATGAACAGCACTAATGCATCATCCTTGTTCGTAAGATCAATCTGAATTTTCCGATTCGTCGTGTATTTCATTGCGTTCGATACGAGATTGTTCAGCACCATTTCAAGCTTGACCCTATCAGCCTGAACGCAACAGCTTACCGCATTCTGATCATTTAAGGTAAACTCAATCGAATGCTGCTGCAGAGGTAGCTCATATTTCGCAATGACTTGTTCAAGAAGATTAACGACATGAACATTTTCGATGTTCAGCTCTTCCGTCTGCAAGCGAGACCATTCCAACAGCTTCGTAACGAGCTCGGACATATCATCCGTTTGCGACTGTATGACATCCATGTAGGTGCCGTCATCCAGACCATCCTTCACCCCTGTGGAATATGCCTTGATCACGGCAAGCGGTGTCTTCAGTTCATGTGAGATGTCACGAATAAGGACACGCAAGTTCCGGTTCTTCTCCTCCAGCTCCAGATGCGCTTGCTTCAGCTTATCACTCATCGTATTAATGCTGTGTGCAAGCTCCTCAATCTCATCTCCTGTTCGGATGTCCACTGTCCGGTATCGTCGTTCGGCGATATCCTCCGCCGTATTCTTAAGCTGCTCAATAGGCTTCACCGTTCGCTTGGAGAACCAAGCAGTGAGCAGGAGGGCTAGAGTGAGCGCACCTACCGCAATAATCGAATTGAACTGATTGACGATACGTATCGTCTCGCCTGAATTGGCCACCGATTCGCCTACAGCGAGAATTATTCCTTCTTTCATGACAAACGTAACGATAACGCTCGACTTCAACTTCTCCTGCTGATACGACTTCGTAACTATCCCGCCGCGCATTAGCTGTGCAAGGCTCTCTTCCGTAAGCCAGAATTTGCTCATCGCAATCCGCTCCCGCGTAAATTGTTCGCGCAGTGTCCAGTTTAAGCGGTCAATGTCATGGTCGTAGGGGGTATGAACGATTGTGAAGTGGTAATCATCCGCCACCCGCTGAACTTCTTCAAGGAGCTGCTTCGACTCTATGCTGCGCAACCTCTCCACCGCTTCCGTCAACGCAGCACGCTTCTGATGGACAAAATAATTTGGCATAAAGAACGTATTCACACAATACGAGAGTCCGAACACTACGACAAGAATAAGTGCAATTTGCACAAACAGCTTGCGACTAAGCTTATTCATGGCTATTCGGATGCTCGAAGCTGTAGCCCATACCACGGTGCGTCCGTATCCACTCCTCGCCGATCTTCTCCCGCAAGCGGCGTATATGCGTATCTACCGTACGTTCCTCGCCGAAGTAATCATAGCCCCATACATGATCAAGCAGCGCTTTGCGCGTTAAGACCTGCCCCTTATTCAGAATAAAAAACTTCATCAATTGAAATTCCTTCTTCGTAACTCGCAGATCAATTCCACGCTTGCTAATCTTCTGTCCTTCCATATCTACCTGGATATTTCCGAATAGATATTGTGCCTGCATGTTCAGCAGCTTCTTCGCCCTCGCCAGCAAAACCCGAGGATCGAACGGCTTCCGCATATACTCATCCGCTCCAGAATCAAGAGCTGTCAGCTCATCTTCATGCTCTCCCTTGGCCGTTAGCATGAGCACCTTTAACTTCGAATTCGATTTGATTTCTCGACACAACTCAATCCCGCTCATCTGCGGCATCATCCAATCGAGCACTGCCAAGTCCAGCGGCTGGTTGTAATAGATCTCAAGCGCTTGATGCCCGTTCACTGCCGTAAAAGTTCGAAAGCCCTCTTTATCAAAATAAGCCGCTAAAATTTTCAACATATGCGGCTCATCGTCTGCAATAAGTACATTCATTTACTTTGTATCTCCTTATTCTTACCCTTGTCTGTCTTGCATTGAGTGCAGTCTATATTATTGCATTTTTAATTGAATAAGGAAAATCCCACTGCTATACTGGAAGCAACAATAATTGGGAGGCGTTAAGATGAAGTGCGTAACATCAATTGGGGCAGGTAATAATCGGGGATAACGCATAACACCCCTGTAAACTGCGCAATTCCCCTTTAGCAAGAGAAAGGGGATTCCTATTCGTGGAACAAATGAACAATGACAACCGCATCGAGGCGGCAGAACAAGAACAACCCGTGTATGCCTTTTCCAATGTGAAGAAATCGATCGCGTGGTTAAGCTTTTTAGCATTTTTCAGTGTGTTGAATGAGACGGTGTTCAACGTATCCTTGCCCGACATCGCACACGATTTTAGTATCACTCCGGCCATTGCGAATTGGATCAACACATGCTTCATGATTACCTTCGCGCTCGGTTCCATCATTTATGGCACCCTGTCATCCCAATACGGCATTAAGAAGCCGCTGCTCATCGGTGTGCTCATCTATGGTAGTGGCTCGTTGCTCGGTTTCTTCGCCCATGACTACTTGTCAGTTGTATTGGCAGCCAGATTGATACAAGGTGCCGGGGCTTCGGCTGTGCCCGGACTCATCATGGTTATGGTCACTCGCTACGTTGGAGAACAGCATCGAGGCAAGGCGTTTGGCATGATTGGTTCTATGGTAGCGCTTGGTGAAGGGATTGGCCCAGCTGTAGGCGGTGTACTGGCAGATTATGTGCATTGGTCCTACCTGTTTGTCATTCCGGTAATGACAATAGTCAGTCTCCCCTTCTTCTTGACCGCACTGCCGCAGGAGCCTTCTCGCAATGGGAGAACAGATATCATCGGCATTGCCTTCTTGTCAACAGGCATTATTCTATTTACCTTGTTTACTACGACATATGTCTGGTTCTATCTGGTCTGCAGTATGATTCTCGTTCTTGGGTTTGCTTTGCATATCCGCCGTATTCGCGAACCGTTTATTGCTCCGTCCCTGTTCGCTAATCGCCCATATGTACTTGGCACGCTTGCTGGTTCCATTTTGCTAGGAACGGTAGCTGGATTTATTTCCATGGTTCCTTACTTCATGCGGGATGTACATCAACTTTCGACCGCTGTTATCGGCAGCGCGATCATTTTCCCAGGGACACTCAGCGTTATTCTGTTCGGCATACTCGGTGGAACTCTCGT
The DNA here is from genome assembly GCF_040195695.1 of Paenibacillus wuxiensis. Taxonomy (NCBI): domain Bacteria; kingdom Bacillati; phylum Bacillota; class Bacilli; order Caryophanales; family Paenibacillaceae; genus Paenibacillus; species Paenibacillus wuxiensis. Next base: position 68,394 of record NZ_JBEFZI010000006.1, read on the forward strand.
TGATAAGAGAGGAACTTCATTTGTATTTGTCGCTGGAATAGGTCTCGTCACATTCAGTTTCGTCACGCTCCTTGCGTGGGGGAATGATTCTCCATGGCTGATGACGTTCGCCCTCGTGCTCGTGTTCGGAGGGTTGTCATTCATTAAGACGGTTATCTCTGCATCCGTTGCAGAATCACTAGCACCTGACCAAGCAGGAGAAGGAATGAGCATGCTCAGTTTTGCATGCTTTATGGCTGAAGGCATCGGCATCGCTGTAGTCGGCGGTCTGCTTACACATAGTTGGCTGTTGACTTCACTGACACCTACCGTTGCCGTTGCCAATGAAGCTTCATTTCCCTTATACAGTGGCCTGATTATGCTGCTCATAGCAGTCCTTGCTTGCGGAGGGATCGTATACAGCTTGTCATTGAGACGACATTCTACATCTTCACACGATTAACAATTCATGAGGATCAGGACTTATTCCTGATCCTCATTTTGTTCTATTCTCTCTTCAAATCTCCTAAACACGCTCCTTATCTCCTTATTCCCCTCTTCTATGTTGTCTAGCGAACGATTACAACCATTGACTTCTTTCCCTATCCTATTTTTATGTTTTTTGTAAACATTTCGTTGTCAACCTATCATGAATATTGTATGATATGAGCAATTGCATAGTCATACAAATTCGGGGGCTTGAGGAATCAGGCTGAGATTGTAGATGAGTATACCGCTACTGACCGTGAATCTGATCTGGATAATGCCAGCGTAGAGAATCTGTATTTGTCGTGTGATCATGCTCTGCTGTGATCTAGGACTCTTCTACCGTCTGGTTGCCAGACGGTTTTTTTGTATGCTAGCTATACAACAAAGGAGAGGGTTATGTTGCCAGAACAACAGAGAAGCAACAAATTAAAGTTTACGGATATTCTCATTACCGTGATGATCGGGGTCGTATTTGGTGTGATCTTCAAAATGTGGGAGAGCGTCTACAGTCTCGCAAAGCCGTTGTTCCCACAAGCAGGACAATTAACATATGGCATGTGGTTTATGGCTGGCCCATTCGCGTACCTAGTCATTCGCAAGCCCGGCGTCTGCTTCCTTGCAAGTCTTGCTGCCGCTAATTTATCGGCTATTCTTGGCTCTGCTTGGGGACTAGAGACGATTGTGTATGGCTGTGTACAAGGTCTGGCGGCAGAATTGGCATTCGCCTTGACTGGATACCGCAAGCACAGCATCGTCATCGCAGGCATCGCTGGCATTCTGTCCGCAGTCGGCTCATTCATTATCGATCTCGGTTACGGATATGCAGATTACGAGACATGGGTGCTCGTCTTGAAGTACGGACTTCGTGTCATTAGTGCGTTCATCTTCGCTGGCGTATTTGCCGGCTTGCTCGTTCGTGCATTGGAAGCGACAGGGGTAACCAAATCCATACGTCCTGTGTCCAAAGAAGATTACGCGGTACTTAATCAATAGCACGCATAATATGAATAGATAGAATTTGTGCGTACGCCACATATTCGGAATAAGGTGGTTACACATGCAACAGGAATCTCATGCGAATTCATCTGCATTTGTTGACCGCTTGCGCCTAACATTTCCAGGAGAGGATTCCTTGCTGTTCAAGGACCTCTCCTTCCACATTTCTACCGGTGAGAAGGTACTGCTCCTCGGGCCAAGCGGTTGCGGCAAATCAACACTGCTGCAAGTATTAAGCGGAATTATGCCCCACTCTATCGAAGTGCCGATGAAATACGATCAGATTAAGCTTCCTTCAAGCTGGGGCTTCGTATTCCAAGATCCGGACAGCCAGTTCTGCATGCCATATGTAGATGAAGAGCTCGCCTTTGTACTGGAAAATCTCTCGATCCCCTATGATCAAATGCCAGCATACATGACAGGCATACTTGAAAGAGTGGGATTGCAGTTCCACAATCTGCATACAGAAATCCATACGCTATCCCAAGGCATGAAGCAGCGGCTCGCGCTTGCGTCCGTCCTGCTGCTAGAACCAGAGGTGTTGTTCCTCGATGAGCCTACAGCACTTCTTGATCCAGAAGGAACAAAGCAAGTCTGGGACACCGTGAAACAAGCTGCCGATTCCTCCACTATTCTAATCGTGGAGCACAAAATTGAGCATGTTATCGACATTATCAATCGTGTGGTGCTTTTCGACAGCACTGGACAAATCATTGCGGACGACGAGCCGAAAAATGTATTTCTACATCATAAAGATAAGCTCATTGAGTATGGCATTTGGTATCCAGGTGTATGGCAGGACTACATTCATTCAGAAGCCTACCAAGCCATATCGCAGCAACGAACGGCGAACGGATATCAACAATCTCATTGCAAGCAGAACGGTGGGCTTACCTACGCGTGTCTTCAAGCCGTGCAGCCACTGCTCTCTTTGCGTGATTTTAGCGGATACTATGAAGAAATTCGTCGCATATCCGTCCCGAGCGTAGATATTTATCCAGGGGAATGGATTACGATTATCGGAGAGAACGGCGCTGGCAAGAGCACACTATTGTTGTCTCTTATGCAAATTCTGCGTACTACAGGCATGTATCTTATTGAGGGTCAAGAGCTGCCAGCACAGGCTCGCAAGCGATGGTTCCCACGATTCAGAAATACGGGAAAGCAGCCTCCAGCCGAACTCGCCTTCGTATTTCAGAATCCTGAGATGCAGTTTCTAACGGATTCGATCTATGACGAGCTTGCTTATGAGCCTAGGCAGAACAACTGGGATGAATCAGACATTGCACATAGAGTGGAACAGGTCTTGGAATCATTCGATCTGAATATCGGACAGGATCGGCATCCGTATCATTTGTCACTTGGTCAGAAACGCAGATTAAGTGTCGCCACAGCGATGATGCGTAAGCGTCCGATCCTGCTCCTGGATGAGCCAACCTTCGGGCAAGACGCTAAAAATACATTTGCTATATTGGAAAAGTTGAACCGGCTTCGGACAGAAGGAACCGCCATAGTCATGGTGACACATGACATGAATATCGTGGATCGTTTTGCAGATCGGATATGGCATGTTGAGAAAGGACATCTGATCGAAGTAGAAGCTTCCCCACGTGGACAGACAATGCGGGAGGTGCAGATGAAATGAAACTGCTCGCTCCCAAATCTGAAACGTGGCTCAATCAGGTTAACCCTGCGCTCAAGCTTCTCGTCTTTCTCGCTTTGCTCATCGTTGCGCTGCTAACCCGAGAGCTTGATTTTGCATGTTATCAGCTAACTTTCTACACACTGCTGTTGTTTCTATGCAGCGGCCACTCTACGAAGAAGCTGCTATTCGTGACAACACCGTTCCTTCTCCTGTTCGTCTCGACAGCATCCACGATGATCTTGTTCGGTAAGGGGGAGCATGAATGGTGGTCATGGGGAATAATCCGAATCACAGAGGAGAGCTTCCTCCGCGGACTTGTCATCGGAGTGAAGACACTTTGCTTCGGCATGCTCGGCATTACATTCGCCTTCACGACGAAGCCAATATTGCTGTTCTATGCGCTGATGCAGCAATTCCGGCTTCCGCCGCAATATGCTTATAGCTTCATCGCCTCCTTGCGGCTGCTCCCTGCGATCTGGGAGGATTACCGAGTTCGTACGCATGCCCTGCAAATCCGCGGCGTTAAATACAGCAAGGGATTTAAAGGGATATATGAGCGTCTACGCATGTACGCCCTGCCACTGCTCGCACAGAGCATTCGCCGTGCACAGCGAGTCGCTGTTGCAATGGAGGCGAAGCGGTTCCAGATGGGCCAATCACGTACCTACTATTATATTACACGCTGCCATTGGCGCGATGTATGGTTCACTCTGCTCATGGTTGGACTAATCACGCTCGCCTATATGGCCGCACTGCACTTCCCAATCATCGGATCATCCATCTAAATTTCTTCAGTTCCGGTAAGATAGAATTCAATATGATCATCAAAGAAACTCTCCCTGATCCAACTAGGAGAGTTTCTTCCCTTTCCTTCCCTATCCAAGAGAGATGATTCGCCAAATAGTCATATTGATCTATCCAACCTGGCTGATCGCATCCTTCTGACCGCTGCGTTACTTATTCAATATCTATCTTTTCGCACCACGGGCAGCTCCCAACGTGCTGTGTTTCGCTGTATGACGGCGGTCGGTCGACCACGTATCATCTTCTATCACTTCACCGATTGACCGATGATTGATGTTCTAGCTCTTCCTCTCGGCTGAATGGTTGCCAAGCATACACCTGCCAGCACGAAGACAAGACCCACAGCAATCGACCACGTCATGCTGTCGCCGTACAGCCATACGGACAATAGTGAGGTTACGATTGGCGTCAAGTTCAAGTATATGCTCGCCTTGCTCGCACCGATCTGCTGCACGCCAAGGTTGAAAATAATATAACCGATAAGCGTTCCGCATACGACCATATACGCCATCTCCGTCCAACCTTGCAGAGACATATCGGGAACTTTACCCCAACCCCCTTCAAATAGCGAACTGACTCCCAGAAACAGAGAACCTAACAAGGTCATTACTGTAGTCGTGAACAAGGGAGAGACATCATGCACTACCTTTTTCCCAACAAGACTATATATGACCCCGCACATTAATGCTACCAGAAACAATAAATCTCCTTCGTTGAAGGACAAGCTAGCTAATCGGTGCCATGAGCCCTTCGTAATTACGATAACCACACCGATGAAGGACAGCACAAGGCTAATCCCAAACTTGCCGCTCCATCGTTCCTTGAAGAATAACATCGCACCAAGCGATACGAACAGCGGCATCGTCGCAATAATGAGTGAACCGTTAATTGCAGACGTATAATGCAGCGCCATAAAGAACAACGCATTGTATCCGAATATTCCCGTAAGCGATACAATGAGAAGCCCCTTCCAATTATCCCTCCATGCACGGATATTCCACTCTGATCGCATCGTGAGCAGCACCGCTAAGATCATCCCTGCCAATGCAAATCGAATCGTTGCGGCTACGAGTGGAGGAATCTCGGTAATGACATGAGCTGCTGTAGAAAATGATCCACCCCAAAATAACGGCACGAGCAGCATAAGCACATAAATGCTTCGGTTAGACTTTTGATTACTCATGATAATCGTTCACCCTTTAATTATATAATATGTTTAAACATTTAAACATACTTAGCAAAAAAATAAGCACTTCTTGCACAGAAACACTTTACCCATTGGATTTTACATCTTGATCCTATATAATAGGATTAGGAATTTGAAACTGTGTTCCACAGAATGGAACAGCAAAGGAGGTTACTCATGTCCCACATCTTTCATGGTCTTGACCATATCCAGTTAGCCGCCCCCGTCGAATGTGAATCCGTAGCCCGGAAATTCTATCACGAATTATTGGGCTGGACGGAGATTCCGAAGCCCGAAGCTCTTCAGCAGCGTGGAGGTGTATGGTTTCAATGCGGAAGTCACCAAGTCCATATCGGCGTGCAGCAAGACTTCGTTCCTGCGACAAAAGCTCATCCCGCCTTCGTTGTTACCAATCTTGAATCCCTACAGTCCCATCTCCTGCAGCATCATATTGAAGTGGCCGACGACTCTGCCCGGATAGAAGAAGGTGTAATTCGCTTCTATGTAAACGATCCATTTGGAAATCGACTTGAATTCATGGAGTATCTGTAACACGATACGCAATCTTCTATCCGAACCAATCTGCCTTCATTGGTTATACTCCTGCTTCAATGGACAGCATCAACTCTTTAATCGTCGTCATAAATCCCCCTGCACGCAAGGAATACAGCTTCTCATTCGCTTGCTTGTCGAACGTGATGAGCCCGGCTTGTCTTAAGATTTTCAGATGGTGCGAGACGGCCGGTCTCGATATCTCCATATGTTCGGTGATTTGGTTCACATTCAGAGCGCTATGTTCAAGCAGGAGTATAATGATCTGCTGCCGATTCGTGTCTCCGAGCGCTTGAAAAATGGGGGTCGCCTGCTGGAACTTCTCCAGCACCTGCTCTTTGTTACTGCTGCAATCATATTGTCCGTGCTCAGTCGTGATGATTCTCACCTCGTATGTTTATATGTTTAAACATTACATATTATGATGTGAAAACACCCATTATGTCAATAGAGTAAGTCTCCATCGGACGAACCAATAGATTAATCATTTCCATTACCATTCTCACGCTTCAGGAAATCATCAAGTTCACCCGCAAGCGCCGTAAGTTTCGTCATGGTATTCCAATTCCGTGTCGTTACATTCGATCCTAGCTTCTGAAAATTATTTGCCAGCTTCGAATCTAAGACCCTCTGGCGATACAAACAATATATCTCACGGCCTTGTATCTGGAATTCATCAACTTCTTGCATACCCTTAGACAATATACTGGCGGTGTCAGGCGAAGGCTCGTCCTTGCACATTGTAATCTGAATCCCCTCTCCTTCCTTCAGCACAGCTGCATCATACGGACATTCAGCTACAATAGCCTTCATTTCCTGAGCCGTCCGCAGCATGACGTTCGGCTTGAAGCCAAATGCATTCCCTATTTCCTCCTGAATTCGTGCTTCTAGCCATTCCCTTGCTTCTGATGAAGCAAATACAACATTGCCGCTCTGCAGCAGCGTTCGTACATGGGTAAGTCCCATATTTTCAAGAAGAAGCTTCAAATCTGCCATTTTTATCTTGTTTTTGCCACCTACGTTAACTCCACGCAGTAACCCGACATACATTTGCATCGAAACGACCACATCCCTTAGTTCCAATCTTCAGTTCTTCATTTCCGTGACTACTTCATACCACTACTCTAAACCACTACTTCAAATAAATGCCGAGCGGTAAATTGGATTCCCCTGCCGTCATCAATTTGCATTGAAAGGTACGAACACCAACAGGAGCCACAACCTTCGCGATCAAGCATACATTCGTGTTGTCCATCATGAGCGGTACACCGATTACTTTTCCATCAACGAATATAGCCCCTGCAAATGCTCCCCCTCGAGGATTTACATAAATGCTAACAACTGCTTCTTCCTCCGTATCATTATGCAGCGGAATATCCAACAAGTAAATAGCACCGAATTGACCGGTATTATCAACCGCACCTTCCCGTAATTCGCTTGCACTTGCGGCAAACAAAAAGTCAGAAGCCATTTCTCCATTCATCTTCTTTCGGGCACACACACGGTATACACGCTCTGTCCCTATAACATAGGCAGGCATCCTAGCATGAACCTCGGCATAAGGCCAGCTTCCTCTAGGATGAGTGCCGTACGGAGTCAGCGGATCTGAATGAATGAGTCTTATATCGGCAGTGACGTCCCGACTTGCGACTGTACGGATCGCATACTCCATCTCCCCTGCCCCTGAATCCCGTTCTATCGTGAACTCATAGATAAACCCTGCAAAATAGTTGGTATCCAGCCTTACCGACTCAATCATTGCTGTGCTAGTCACATCTGCGTGTTGGTCTACGGAAGTATAATGATCCAGCGTTCCGCTTAAACAAGACTTTGCAAGACATTGTCCTACTTGAATCATCTGATCTGACACCGGCTGAATATGAATATCCCTGCGGATATGCTGAATGGCTATCCGGATAGATGTGGACAGGTTTTGTACAGTCACCCCCAGCTGCAGCGGCTGTCCTGTTTCATTGCGATGCCATCCGAATAGGCGATGCGTGACAGATTCCTCATCGGTGCGCACAATATCATGCCATAAGGTACACGCTGTCCCTGGGAATGAGGACTCATTTAATATTTCAGGATTATCGCTAACCATGAGTCGGCGTTGATCACTGGCGAACGCACTTTCTACATCAACAAATACAGAAGTAGGTACATTTATTATATCAACGGTCAAATCTTCTTGTTGACAAGCCATTATGTATATCCCCCTCATCTATAGCAGCTTCAGCAACCCTATATCCTATGTAGATGGATGATCACTTAGCCTTTTGCTGCAAAGAACGTACTCTATGTATCCGTAGTCAGGACTTATATTCGAATAATATCAAAGAGGGTGGGACAAACTCCAATTACAAAGGAGCGTGCATCCGTGGACATCATAGCTCGTACTATATTTGCATTCATCTCTTTGCTTGCATTTAGCCGATTGCTAGGCAAAAAACAAATGAGCCACATTACTTTATTCAACTACATCACTGGAATCACATTCGGTTCTATCGCTGCGGATATCGCAATTGAGACTCATATTTCCATTTTTGACGGAATCATAAGTTTAACAGTATGGAGCCTGCTAACAATAGGGATCGGTAAGCTGTCCTTAAAGTTCCCACGTATTCGCGTACTCTTAGACGGTGAACCTACCATTGTCATAAAAAAAGGAAAGATTCTCGAAAAAGCAATGGCGTCCATGCATCTCAACATGGATGATATTAGCATGCTGCTTCGCGAAAAGGATGTCTTCTCTATTCAAGATGTTGATTATGCAATTCTGGAACCGCATGGACGAATGAGTGTGCTCAAAAAAGCCGAAAAAGAGTCCCCTACGAAAGAGGACCTGAAAGTGTACGTGCAGCCTACATTGTATATGCCTACCGAGATTATCGTTGATGGCTCCATCGTCTATAAAAATCTCCTTGACCTTAACCTGACGAAGGAATGGTTAAGCCAAGCGCTGCGTAAAGCAGGATGCTCTCCCGAGCAAATCGAGGAAATCTTCTATGCGGAGATACAACGTGACGGCACGCTGTATATAGACAAAAGAGTAGACAACATGAAATGATAACACACTACTTCAAGTGAACCGGGATTTGTACATAATGCTCCACCTGTGGAGGTGACTCATAAAAAGCTTCCAGCAGCGCATTCCATTGTTCATATTGCACGGTATGACGAAAACCAACCGCATGCTCTTTCAAAGAGTGCCACTGTACAATTACTATGTATCGATCGGCTGCCTCTACACATTTATGCAATTCATGTGTGATATACCCTCTTGCAGCTTCTAATATCGAAGATGCATGACGGAAGGCGCTTTCGAAATCATTGCGCATACCAGCCTTAATGGATAATGTTGCAACTTCTCGAATCATTTCAGCGCCTCCCTTCCCTGGCATAACATCTGTCGTTAGATCCACGTAATGAAGTACGTTTGCTTCACGGGAACGCCATTGCGTTCCGCCCATTCCAGAAGCTCCTCATTTCCACGCTGTTCTCCCTTCGTGAAGGAAAAACAACATTTCAACGGAATTATATGCTTCGATTTTAATTGTATACCGATTGCAGGGGAATTGACGCCTTTTATCTTAATGGATTCGATCTCATTTGCATGATACACATTGCCATGCAAGCGAATCGTGTCTGAAGTTGGATGTATTTCGACTGTCCGCTTAACCCATGTCGCGTATGCTCCCGCGATCAATGACATTATGACAATGCCAATAACCGCCATCTGCATGAAGAACAATACAGGAAATGTCCGCTCTGTCATGGCCGCAATTTGCAGCATTCCGGCACTGAATAACAGAGAGCCACCCAATATCGCTTTTGTTCGCGTAGGAACCTTCACCTGATAATTCATTTCATCCGCCCCATTCTGATATGCATGATAGGTTGTATGAAGTTTCTTTGTTGTCATTCCTTATTATACCATTAACGTTAACGGAATTGACACATATTTTTCACATTAAAGACACATTTATATTCAGGGTCGGTAATTCTACCTTACGAACACATTTATTAGAGCGAATCGAAAACACATGCTTCAACACAAAGGCACTATTTCAGCGCAACAAAAAAAAAAGCCTGCCTTATGAGAAGGAGGCTTCACCTAGCCGTTATGTATCCCTTGCAACTAACGCGAGAACTTATAATACCAAATAATCGCTCTTTCCTTGGCAGTTGCAAAATTCGCATACATCATATTGTCTACTGCGCCAATGACAAAGCCATACTTGGCATATAAGCGACACGCTTGAATGTTCACATCCTGCGTCTCAAGCATAAGACCCGCACAGTTATTTTGCATCGCCCATTCCACAGCCGTCTTCAATAATGCAGTTCCAATTCCCTTGTGCCTCCAAGCTGCTGCAACTTGAATATGTTCAATGAGCGCAAATCCATTCCAGTTTGAACAAATTTTCATTTGTCCGACGCAGCTGTCCTCCCCGTAATAGAAGAACACTGCCTTATCTTTGTCCTCTATATAACGGTTATCAAATTCTTCCTCTTCATATTGCTTGAAATACGGCTCATCAAATCGTTCTTCTGTATAAGACCATGTATCATTTTTATAGGTGGGAACAATCCGACCAATCACAGTAAATCCGTCGTCGTTTGGCTTATTGTAATCATCCCTATTCGAATGTGTCATTTTCACGATCATCGTATCTTGATCCCCTTTCTTACATACTGCCTAAGCAAATGCTCGACAACATATCCTGATTCTATTCGCTCCCCGTTCGTGTATTCCTTCTGCTAATTCATACAGCGAGATGAAAAAAAAGCTTAATCTCCTAACTAAGGAAATTAAGCTTATACTCACTCTACTATTATTCAATTGCTTCCGTTGCTTCCGATGGCTGACTATCCTGTGATTCCTTGCGAGCAAATGCCCACAAATAGCCGATAAGTGCCCCCGCAATAGCAGGAACGACCCAGCCAAGTCCAGCCATATACCACGGGAGATGGCTGTACAGTCTCTCCACCGCCCCCATTTCAAAATTCGCCTGATTCAAGCCATCCACAGTGCTGATTAATGCAGTTGCGAGCAAGCTGCCAATATATACGGCTGAATGTCCATGGAACATGCGATGAAGCAACGCCAAAATGATAAGAACAATGGTAAGTGGGTAAATGGCGGACACGATTGGCGCTGAAAATGAAATAATCTGATCAAGCCCCAAATTGGTTACGGCTACACTTACGACACATAAGATTCCAATCCACTTGTTATACGAAATCCGCGGCATAATGGAATGGAAGTACTCTCCACACGCTGCCAACAGGCCGACCGAAGTCGTTAAGCAAGCAAGAAGGAATACAATCCCTAGCAGTACGGTGCCCCATTTGCCAAATAAGAATAGCACGATTGCAGTCAATATTTGACCGCCATTCGCAGCCCCTTCGATTACAGAATGGCTCGTGGATCCAAGGTACCCGATCATCATGTAAATGATGGCGAGACATACACCTGCGATCAGCCCAGCCTTAATCGTGATGGCAGACAGCTTCTGTGTGTTCGTAACGCCACGCTTGCGTATTGCCGATACGACGACACTACCAAGCAATAGAGCAGACAAGGCATCCATCGTTGAGTAACCATCTATACCACCCTTAAAAGCAGCATATTGTACATACCCTTCTGCAGGCACACCATAGTCCCCGAGCGGATGGAATAAACTCTGAATGAAGACGATAATAATCATCACCAACAATATCGGTGTCAGTATTTTGCCGATGCGCTCGAATAGCTTCGATGGATTCAAGCACAACCAATAGCTGATGACAAAATAAATCACGGAATACGTCAATAATGACCAGCCGCTTGTTCGAAGCGGCTCTGGCAGGAGTGGGACTGTTCCCATCTCAAACGCTACGCTGCCGGCACGCGGAATGACGAGAAACGGCCCTAGCGCTAAATACGTAATAAGCGTAAACACAAACCCAAATCCTGGGTGGACGCGATTTGTAAGCGACTGCAAATCACCAGATTTAGCGATTGCTGCAACACCTAGAATCGGCAGTCCTACTGAGGTAATTAAGAACCCTACCATCGCCTGCCATACACTTGAACCTGCCGCATATCCCACCGCAGGTGGGAATATGAGATTACCTGCACCAAAGAATAAAGCAAATAACATTAACCCAAACACAAACGTTTCTTTTTTTGATAGTTCAGTCATGCTGCATCTCCTGCTGTTATCTACCGACCTTATTATAACAATTCATTATAGAAAGCGGGCTTCTTCCCTGTCAAATCCAATTCCTGTGTTGCATTTGCTTCAGATTTATGCTCCTGAGATCGTCAAGCCCTTTACCTTCAATGATGGCGCATTACATCTGCCTGTGAATCGGATATCACTGCCTACAACCTCTATCTGCTTCAACATCTCGAACAAGTTGCCGGATACCGTGATTTGATTGACAGGACGTACGACTCTCCCCTGCTCGATAAGGAAGCCGGTGCAGGATAACGAGAATTCGCCGGATACGGCATTCGTCCCCGCGTGCAGACCTTGGAGTTGTACAATCATTACACCTCTCTCCATGCCTGCAATCATGTCCTCTAGCGCCGTCGAACCTGGAAGTACATACATATTGTGAGGCGCAATACCGATTTTACCGCGGTACCCGCCCTTAGAGGCATGACCTGTCGAGACCAAACCTGCCTTGCTTGCCGTCTTCCCATTATGCAAATAAGTGAGCAGCTTTCCTTCCTTAATCACTTCCGTACATGTGCAGGCATACCCCTCTGCATCGAACGAGCAAGCACCCAGAACGCCATTCATGAGCGGGTCATCCACAAGGGTGACATTACTTCCCGCTATCTGCTCGCCGATCTTATCCTTCAAGCCTGAGAAGCCCTTATTTACCGCCTCTGCTGAGAAGATGGACGTATAGGAACCTAGCAGCTTGCTGGCTGCATCATGGCGGAAGATGACTGGATATTGATCAGACAATATGGTATCCGTCCCCAGCTTCGACACCGCTTCCTCAACTGCCTTGTGAGCAATAGCCTCGAAGTCGATATCCTCGAAGCGTTCCATGGAGTAATCGAACCAATCGCCTGTCGTCGTCTGGCCAGATTGTGTCGCCACAACGGATAGGCTGCCAACTGCAGTGCTGTATGATGCGCTACAATTCAAACCCTCTGTATTAGCGATCATGACCTCATTCTCAGTGAGCGTAACAGAAGAGCTTCTCACTAAGGTAATCCGTTCATCGGATGCTAGCGCGATTCGCTCCATGTCCATCGCTGCATCAATGAGAAGCTGTGGTGCCGTAAGCAGCAGCTCCGCTTCATGGGTTTTGACCTGCTGATAAGTGGGTGCTCCAGGGAACAACTGGTCTATTTCGCTGCTTTCGAGTGCATACGCATTACTTCTTGCTTCTTCAATCAGAAATGCAATGACATCCGTTTCTAATCTTTCCGAATAGGCATAGCCCATTTTGCCGTTGAATTCGCCGCGAAATGAGACGCCGCCCGTCTCCTTAATTGTAAATGCGTCGATATCTCCCTTAGAGACACGCACAGAAGTTGAACGAGTCTGTTCATAATAGACTTCCATCTTCACGCAGCCTTGTTTACGCCCTTCTTCAAATAGATGCTGTTGAAATGCTGCAATCTCCAATGTCATCGTTTATTCCCCCTTTCTTCCGCCGACCGTCATGCTGGATACACGAAGCATTGGCTGACCGCAATTGACGGGAATACTGCCGCTCAATGAGCCGCACATGCCTTGACCGTGATCTAGATTGTTGCCTACCATATCAATTTTCTGGAGAACATCGATTCCCTTGCCGATGAGCGTTGCACCTTTGACCGGTTCTTCGATCTTTCCGTTGCGCACGATGTAGCCTTCATTGACCGCAAAATTGAATTCACCTGTCGCTGTATTCACGGAGCCTCCGCCCATTGTCTTGGCATACAGTCCATACTCTGTATTGGCAATAATCTCTTCCGGTGTGGAATGACCTGCTGCAATGTACGTGTTATTCATGCGGGAGGTCGGTGCAAATTGATAGGATTGCCGGCGGCCAGATCCCGTTGACGGCATTCCCATCTTGCGGCTGCCCAGCTTATCAATCAGATAGCCCTTCAGCACCCCATTCTCGATGAGCACATTACGCTGTGTTGCCGATCCTTCATCGTCGATATTCAGTGAGCCCCATGCGTTCGGAATCGTCCCGTCATCAATGGCAGTTACAAGTGGAGACGCCACTTGCTCACCGAGCTTGTCGGCGAACACAGAAGCCTTCTTCGCAACAGCTGTCGCCTCAAGTCCATGCCCGCATGCCTCATGGAATAGGACACCGCCAAAGGCATTATCGATAATGACCGGCAGCTTGCCGCTCGGCGCATAGCCGGCGCCTACCATTGTAGTCGCGATGCGGGATGCTTCTCTTGCGTACCAATCAATATCCATCGACTCGATTAACTCCAGACCCGCGTGAGCACCAGGAGCGACGTATCCTCCCTGCTTGACGCCCCCCGCTTCAGCAATTGAGCTGAAGCTCATTCTCGTGTAGGTTCTGCGATCTTCCACCAGCAGTCCTTCGGAATTGGCAATGCAAATATCTTGTACCCAGTTATTCAGTGCTATCGAGGTTTGCGTAATCGCCGGGCTGTATGCCATGGATGATGCATGCGCACGTCTCATCCATTCTATCTTGCGTCCCTTTCCCACTTCATTCGGTGGAATAAGAACCGGATGATGATCAGCGATGCTCGCTCGACGCAAATCAATTACAATATCTCTGGTTTGACCGCGGATCGCTTGTGCAGCTGAAGCAGCTACCTTGATCAGATTATCTGCGGTGCAATCATTCGTATATGCATATACCGCGAACACCCCGTTGAATATGCGTATCCCGACGCCATAATCTCGACCGCCAAGTGCATGTTCTACGATCCCACCAATCATCCCCAAGCTAGACGTCGTCCGATCTTCCATAAATACCTCAGCAAAATCCCCGCCAGTTGCTAAAGCGGCGGTAAGCACATTCTCAATTAACGACGGATGAAGCATAAACTGTGCCCTCCTTGTAAGCTAGATTTCTTAGTTGCATATGTATGTATGTCGAAGCAGAGGATATCCCTAACGAACCATTTTCGCAACATCTTCGATGACGTATAGCTTATTAATTCGTGTAGCTCGAAAGGTAACTCGATGAATGCCTCTCTTCTATATGTAAATGATTATACTATGATTTCTATCATAACCAACTCAAACCAACAAAAAAAGAATGGTTAACCCACATTAACTCCATCTAATTCCTTCATGCAAGTAAGAAAATTTTCAGCATGAGTCTCATATTTTTAAAAGCAGCGCAAATAGATGCTCAGCAATTGAAGTACCGTGCAAGAATGACACAGTCTCATATGTACTCGCAAGTTCAGTCTCCATTAATCCTTATCCATATTGGAGGAGAGAAACATGCAACCACATTCTTCAGAAAGAACATCTGCCAGCCCTAATCCGAATCATCGTCGTGCTCGGAAGCTAATGATAATACTCTCACTTGCCGTGGCACTCACAACTGTCGCTCCTGCGTATGCGGCTGATTCGAGTACAGAATCTTCCCCGTCCGCAAGCACAGTAGTACGGAACACACAAGCCTCGTCCCCATCAATCGTGACTAACGGACCTTCCGATCCTAAGGAGATTGAAGCATTTGCTGACAAGTTATTTTCCTCACCTTCATTGAAGAAGCTTCCGGGAGCTGTCTTTATCGTCGTCAAGGATGGGCAAGTCTTATTAAGCAAAGGGTATGGCTATGCAGATATAGAAACCAAAAAGTCCATGGATCCCGATCATACGATTCTAAGATTTGCTTCCATAACGAAGCCCTTCGCATCATTGGCCCTGCTTCAGCTCGCCGAGCAGGGTAAGATTGATCTGAAGAAAGACATCAGCGCGTACATGGGGGATGTCGCCATTCCTCGAAAAGTCGAAGGGTCATTAACAGCTGAGCATCTCATGACGCACACGACTGGTTTCGACTACCCTGAAGCTCCGGACGACATGGCAGTCAAGACGAATGCTGAGTATATTCGCAAGTATATGCCAACGGTTGTACGCAAGCCAGGCACTGTATACAGCTATGACAATTTCGCCTTTCGCCTTCAAGGCTATCTCGTTGAGCGCATAACTGGAGCTCCTTTCCATGAATATGGCATGCAGCATATTTTGCAGCCTCTTGGAATGACGAACAGCAGCTTCGTGATGACGCCTGATGCTAAGAAGGATCTAGCGACAAGCTATAAGAAGACAGGTGAAGTTCTTCCTTATTACGAGGTATCTCCCGCAGACGGCCCCGACGGGAGCCTTGTATCAACCGGTGCGGATATGGCTAAATTTATGATCGCGCTTTTAAATGGCGGTACGTACAAGGGGCAGCGAATCTTACAGCCTGAAACCGTACGCGAGATGGTAAAAATCCGTGTATCCGCTCATCCGAAAATTCCGAATACGACATACGGCTTCGAATCCTTGTTTCAAGAAGCCTATCATGGTGAAACCGTCATAAGCAAGGGTGGAAATCTTCCAGGGTTCGGCTCTTGGTTAAGTCTCTTGCCAGAACAAAATGTCGGCTTTTTGGTCGCATACAATTCCAACGAAGACTCTAGTGTAGATTATCGCAACACGGTATTTCGTTCCTTTATGAATCACTATTATCCGGACAAACGGCCTGCCCAACCGAAAACAGAGCCCTCGCAAGAGGTGAAAAGCAAGCTAGTTGGCCACTACCGTAATCTTCGGATGGGCATCCAGGTCGTTCAAATTGCTGAGCAATCTGACAAAAAATTATCCCTTATCGATCCATTCTACGGAACCCATCCATTGACTCAGATCGAACCATGGCTGTTCCGTACGGATCATGGAAAGTTAGTTGGCTTCAAACAGGAAGACAATGGGGAAATTTCCTACATGGATAACAGCAACGTAGCATGGTTCGAGAAGCTCACTGTTCCTAAAGTCCTCTATTCAGATATCGACAAGAATCATCCGTATTATGGATACATTCAAGATATCATGATGAGGAGTGGAGTATCCGAACATCAAGGACAGTTCCGTCCCTCCTCTACCATTACGAGGGCTGAATTCGTCTCCATGCTCATGCAGTGCTTGCGCATGCAGCCTTCGTTGAACGCAGCCTCCTTCACCGATATGAAAGGCCACTGGGCTGCCAAAGACGTTCAAACGGCGTATGAGTTGGGGCTTATCACCGGAGCATCAGGTGAGCTCTTCCGACCTGATCAACCCATTCAACGGCAAGAAGCGGCAATGATTGCGTGGCGAATCGCCCAAGTGTTCGGATCTCCAGTGCAAGAAGCGAAACTGGTTGGCGATACTGACGTCTGGGCATTAGACGGTGTCAAGTATGCTGCCGCTATGCACAAATACGGCCCCGAAATTAAAGCTAACGCAGACGGCACTCTGAATTATGAATCCAAACGCAGCATGCTCAAGCAAGAAGCAACTGCCTTGATCAGCACATTGCTTGCTCAGCCGATTCCGCGCTAACCACAAGATAGCTCTCGTCGAATCTCTACGTTGCGACGAGAGCTATTTCCTTTTCCAGCAGTCTAGAATGCATTCCCAACCCCAAGGTCATACTATAGGAAAACTTTGTGTAAACGTGGTGAACACATGTCAGCCCACTCCATATTACTAGTCGAAGATGAACAAAGTGTATCTCAATTCATCCAGCTTGAACTTGAGCATGAAGGGTACGAGGTACTTGTCGCTGTAGACGGGGAACAAGCATTAGAATTCTTTCAACAAGGCGAGTGGAGCCTCATCCTGCTAGACTGGATGCTGCCCAAGCTGAACGGCCTTGAAGTATGCCGGAGAATTCGGCGCGCCAGTGATGTCCCAATTATCCTCTTATCTGCTCGTGATTATGTTGGAGATATCATTGCTGGTCTCGATACAGGTGCAGATGATTATATTACGAAGCCGTTCGAGATTGAGGAACTGCTTGCCCGCATACGCACCGCTTTACGACGCCCCAACCATGCCGCTAATCCGGAAGAGAAGGAAGTATACCAGCTCGCCGATCTCATCTTGGATGTGAAGAAAAGAGTCGTAACCCGTGCTGGGGATCGAATCGAATTAACGCAGCGTGAGTTCGAATTACTTCAATACCTAATGGAACATCTCGGTGAAGTGATTGGCCGTGAACAGCTATTGTCCTCTGTGTGGGGATATGACTTTGTTGGTGAGACGAATGTCGTCGATGTCTATATCCGATATTTGCGCAACAAGCTGGATCGCGGCTATCAGCATAAGTTAATCCAGACCGTTCGCGGTGTCGGATATGTGCTGCGTGAACCATAAGGAATCAGAAATGATCATGTTCAAGTCACTTATCCAGCAGCTTAAGCAATCTGCCAACACGCTAATGTTCCGCTTTACGATCTGGTATGTTCTTAGCCTATTAGCTGTCATTCTGTTAATCGGGATCAGTATTATGGGAGCAGTCACCCATCTGTTGCTCCAAGACTCCAAGGAGGAGCTGTTCGCCGTCGAACGCAAGCTAAGAGAAAGCATTCAGGATGGCTTTCTGGAGTGGCAATCCCTTCTCGATGAACTGCTATACCCCGATCACGCGAACTATGATGTTCAAATTGTGTCCTCTGATGGACGCATATTAGCACAAACTCGCAACTGGGACGAGGCTTTCCTCGCCGAACAGAAAAATCGATTCCGATGGTTTGATACCGTGCAGTGGAACACCGATTATGGACTGTTCATCAGAGATGAAGTCATATGGAATCAAACCAATGGGCAGGTCGGTCGAATCTATATTCATGTTCAGCTCCACTCCATTGAACGCATCTTGCTCATTATCACTAAAGTACTCGTCATTACTGCACTTGCCAGCTCAACAGCAGGATCGCTGCTTATTTATCAAATAACAAGGAGGAACCTCTCCCCCCTGTTCAGCATAATGAATTCAATTGTTCAAATGAAGAATTCACCGAATTTAAGGCAGAGGGTTCATGTCCCGAAAACGCCGGTGGAGCTAACGAAATTGGCGGAACGCTTCAATCAGTTGTTAGATGAGCATGAAGAATTGATTGAACGGGAGATGAACTTTATTACAAATGCTTCACACGAGCTCCGCACTCCGCTGACCGCGTTTCGTGGTCATGTGAAGCTGCTGAAGCGCTGGGGGAATCAAAATGCTGAGGTTCTGCAAAAATCACTGGATTCGCTAGACCTAGAGAGCCAGCGCATGCAGCGGCTTATTGTTCAGCTACTGACGTTAGCCCGTTCAGGCAAAAGCCCCTCACCGAAGGAACAAGTGAATCTTACCGACATTGTCCGAGAAGCAATCAAGCAGCTATGGAAATCCGATTCCAAAATTTCCTTGCGTTTGCATCTGAATAAGGCTGCTTATGTACATGGGGATAAGGAACAATTGCGCCAGGTTGCGATTATTCTCATTGAAAATGCCATAAGGTATACCAATGACCTGGGCTGGATCGAAGTTGCCGTCTATCAAGAGAAAGAAAATGCATGCCTTCGAGTATCGGATTCCGGAATTGGCATACCTGAAGAAGAATTAGATAAAATTTTCAATCGATTTTATCGAGTCGATAAAGCTCGATCTCGCGTAACGGGAGGCACGGGCTTAGGACTATCCATTGCGAAGGAGCTCGTTGGGCAGCATCATGGCACCATTCGAGTTGAGAGCACGGTCGGACAAGGCAGTACATTTGAAGTGTGCATACCATACTTACACAATGCCTGAGAACATACAACAAGCCCAAAGCAGTAAATCTGATTACTGCTCTGGGCTTGTCCATTATAAACTATTTAATTACACGACGAACTTTTGTCAAGCGGGACTCCCACTTGCTCAAGTTGTCAATTCTTACTCCGCCCTTGCCATAAGTGTGCAAGATTTTTCCATTGCCCATATAGATTCCTACATGATGAACCGGAGAGTAGAAGAACAGGAGATCACCCTTCTTCATATTCTTTTTGCTAACTGCAACCCCAACCTTGGATTGCTGCTTCGATGTGCGTGGAAGCTTGATTCCGTGTTTGCCATATACATATTGTGTGAACGAAGAGCAGTCGAATGCTTTCGTGCTTCCCGACTTGGCACCGAATTTATATTTAACACCTAAGTATTTTTTCCCTGTTGCTATAATTTTGTCTGCCTTGGAGCTTTGCGATGTAGAAGCCGCGCTAGCTGTTTGAACAGGCATTACTGCACCTGCTGACAGTGCAAAGGACAATGTTAATGTTACGCATACAAATATTTTTCCAAACTTCTTTTTATTCAACAATATTCTCATCTCCTAGAAAAATGGATAGTGCTGATGTGCTCACCAGCGACGTTACATACCATAACACATAATTTTTATCCATTATTTTCTAGATAAGAGCTGAAACATTGCTGTTGTTTACTTTTTTGTAATCTATTAGAGCGACATTATAAATTTCTCATCTCTCTCTTCTTGACAAATAGGTCGTCGTGATCATTCCTCCTTTGGCAGTATAAAAAATAAATAGATTCGATACTAGATCATCAAAATTTTGCGATGCAGCAACTGCCGTTATCTCAGGATGCAGATAAGCGATGAACACATGAAACAGCGCCATCTCATCGCATACAAACGTTGAAATGGCGCTGCATATGAATATTATCAATTGCCCAAGCTGCAGAGTCAACTTACATCGTAAGATGATCGTCATAGAGATTAGAGCGGCGCTTGAACCAGTCAAATAAATGCGTAACAACAACCTTGAGCACTGCATACCCAGGCACAGCCAGAATAATGCCCACTACACCGAACAGGTTGCCGGCTGTCAGGATGACGAAAATGATCGTAATCGGATGAATGCGGAGTGTCTTCCCCATAATTTGTGGCGAAATGAACTTCCCTTCCACCAATTGGACAATCGTCCAGACGATGATCATTTTCAGCAGCATCATCGGTGAAGTGACAAGCGCCACGATCATCGCGGGTGTGATTGCAATTGCAGGGCCCAAATACGGTACAATACTCGTACAAGCTGCAATTACTGCTAGAATTAGTGAATATTCAAGCCCAATGATTAAATAGCCCGCATACAGTAAGATGCCGATGCAGAAGCTTACAATAATCTGACCCCGTATGTAGGAACTGATTTGATTATTCATCTCGGACATCACTTGATGGGATTGCTTGCGCATCGTAGTCGGCAAAAATGTAAGGATATAATCAGGCAGCCGCCGGCCATCCTTCAGTAAATAGAAAAGAACGAATGGAACGATGACAAGGCCGAGAATCGTTTCGGTGACTGCACCTAGAAATCCACCGATTCCATTGAAGGTGTTGTTTAAGAGCGAGGTAGCCCGCTCGGACAAGGAGCTTACGAAGTTGCTAGAATTAATATCGATGCTCTGCTGGATACGGTTGAAGAACTCACTGCCGATCATGTCGCGGAACAACGTCTCAATCTGGGTGCTGAACCCTGGAAAGTTGGCAATCAAGTCCATAACCTGCTTCTTAATGACAGGAATAACAGCAAGAACGACGACCGTAATAATGCCGATAATGAGAATATAGAGAATGAGAATGGATATGAATCGTTTGACTCTCCATTGTTCCAGAAGATCAACGATCGGATTCAGCAAGTAATAGAGCACACCTGCTAAAAGCACTGGAAACAGTACTGTCTTAATGAAAATAATGAATGGAGAAAAGATAAATGAGATTTTCGTGAAAAGTAACACGTTCAAACTAACTAACAACACAATCAACAAAAACGAGATCAATCTATGATTCAAGATGAACGTTAACATTCGGCCTGGCCTTGTTGATCGTTTCTCCATGCATTAGCTCCCCTCAGTGTTGGATGTAATCTTAATCACGAATTGCCCCTTCCCATGCGGAATGATTGTTAAATTCCAATCAAATGCTTGCGCAACCCATCGTACTTGTACATACAGTTGGCCGTCTCGGATGATTGGTCCGCGGTATGACTCCTTCAACACTCTACAGACATCCGAGTTTGGAGCACAATCCTGACCTGGTTGATAAACATGGGTGTAATCTTCGTACTCCTCCTTGCCATTCGGATGTGTGCTGACCCAATATCCACGATAGTCATTCCCCCAAACTTCGACTGTCTTGGTCTTCTGCGGCATAGCGTATACATGATAATCATATAATCCCGGTTGAAAAGCATAGGACATGTCGAGCCCCATAGAACCCGTTATTGTGGATAGTGGAACCAGGATCATCCCATGCTCATTCAATATCTCATTTTGTGGTACCGTTGCATTTCCTAGCTGAACTGCATATTTTGATTTCGCAGCAGCAGCGGTATCATCAATATTGACACTCCATCCCAGCAAGGCAAAAACAAGCAGCACACCAGCAAGAAACTTTCTTTTTATGTGATGTACAGTCAACTCCATTCCTCCTTTTTTCGCTTCTCAATTTCAATTGCACACCTACCCACATATTACCACAAATAATTAATCAGTTGAGAAAGACATTTTGAAGCATTTTCTGCATTAAAAAAGCAATGACATGCAACGACAACATCGTCGTTTTCTCTGTCATTGCTAGTTGTTTCTTTCCTCTGCGCAAATTCCCAACCATCCGATGAAATGGTGTATATCCAGACGACCATAGATGGTGCAGCCTTATGTTCTAATGCTACAAACCAGACCACACATCCTTTGCGAATTTCCCTTCCGCTTGCAAACGTTCCAGCCAATGCTTCGCCTCCTCCTCATGAACACGATGCACGTCCTGAAAAGCTTGCCGCACAGCAGCTTCCACATCAGGCGCCATTTTGCTTCCATCTCCGCAGATATATAAGTGGGCTCCCTTATCCAGTAACTCTACGATTTTTTCCGCATGCTGAGCTATAATGTGCTGGACATACGTTTTAGCCTCGCCTTCTTTACGCGAGAAGGCGGTATGCACGGTCACAATTCCATCCTGCACGAATCTCTCCAGTTCCTCACGATATAAGTAATCTGCTTCATTCCGGCAGCCGTAATAGAGGATCGCTTGTCCAAGCGATTTCCCTTCTTGCTGCAGCGCCTGTCTAGCCTGCAAAAAGCCGCGGAAAGGTGCGACCCCGGTTCCAGGTCCAACCATGATGATCGGCGTTGCAGGATCGGCAGGGGGCTGGAATTTGGATTCAGGTGTCCGTACGAACATCAGAATCGAGTCGCCCGCTTTACGCGAAGCCAAATAATTGGAAGCAACTCCACGATATTCTCCCATGCCGCTCCAAGCCGGGCCGAGGACGACCCCGACCGTGATGCTCGCCTGCTTCTCCTGAATGCGAGGTGAACTGGAAATGGAATAGTATCGAGCCTTAAGCGGAGGCAGCAGTTCTAAAAAACGCTCGAACGGCATCTCGCAAGCTTCGTATTTCTCAAGCAAATCAAGCATGGAAACCCGTTTGCGCAGCACTTCAGCTACATACTTATCCTCGTCTAAAAGCGATTCCAACTCACGTCTATGAGGCGGGCAAGCTGTATAAGACGCCAATTCACGGAGTTGAGCCCGGGTCGCAGCTTCCTGCAATTCTACACTATGACTAAATAAATCGGACAGGCTGACCGGTTGGCCAGTAGGCAGATGAGCCGCGCTGCGTCCGCTTGCATTAACAATCAAATGATCGCTGCCGTTCAGCGCGAATCTTTGCAGCACGCGATTAACCTGAGAAGTGTGATTGCGCGGCAGCACTCCCAAATGATCGCCTTCCTCATAGATGACTCCATCGGGGAGGGCGATCTCGATATGACGGGTACTGCGCCCGCTTCCTTCCTGCTGCAGCTCGCGATTGCTTACAACCTCGGCATGGACCGCTTCATACGAATTGGCCAGCCTGCTGCCTGCATAGTCCTTTACGAATTCCACGGTAAGCGTGCTGCGAACGGCTTCGGATTGCTTGCTCAGCTGTAATCCTAGCGCATTCATCATATCTGGCCACAGTTTGGAACGCCAGCTCTCGACATTCAGCTCAAAGTCGCCGCTCGCATCCCCTTCGCCCCGAATCATCAGCCGTTCAGCACCCTTTTTCTGCATCTGCTCGTCAACGAATCGCGGTACATCTTGATAGGTGCTGGCCCAATTATGATCCCCACATCCAAATACGGAATAACGGACACCTTCCAGCTCGCCATCGTCAATCTGCTCGAGCCACTCCACGAATGCCTGTGCATTGCTTGGCGGCCTGCCGTTGTAGGAAGAGGTTACAATGAGGAGGGCCCCCGTCTTCGGGAGCTTGCCTACATAGTCGTTTAGTGGAGCGACCTCACTGCGGAATCCCTGGTAGCGTCCCTCATCCGCCAGCTCGCGGGCAATGCCCTCGGCCGTTCCGAGATTGGAGCCGTATAGGACGAGCAGCGGAGTGTCGTGCGCTTCGGCCAATGGAGCTTGTTGTTGAGCACTTTCATGCGATTCTGATTCGCCACCCAGCCCTCCTTTTGCAGACAAAGTCCCTGCCCCCAGTTGCTTCCGCAGCCGAATGCGAATCCGAAAATCATCAGGCTTCAGCGTCAGTGCTTCCTTCACCTTCAGCTGATAGTTGGTATGATCGATGATCTCAAAATGCTTGAGCACCATCCCCAAAACGAGCGCAGCCTCTTGCAGCGCGAACTGCTGCCCGATACACGCGCGTTGGCCATTGCCAAACGGCTTGTAGGCGTGGTGAGGAATTTGGCTCGGGTCTTCAAAGCGTTCGGGTCGGAATTGCTCTGCATCCTCACCCCATACAGCACGGTCTCGATGAAGCCTCGGTACAAGCACATTCACACTCTCGCCCTTTGCAAGCGGGTATTTGCCAGCCAGCAGTGTTTCCTCCTTCGCAAATAGTGAGAAAGCCGGGGCGGTCGGCCATAAGCGAAGTGATTCATTAAGTATCATCCGTATGTATGGCAATTGTCTCACTTGTGCATACGTCGGAACGGGATCTGTCAACACACGATCCACTTCCTTGTAAGCCTTCTGCAAGCATTCGGGATGCTTCAGTAAGTAATAGAGTGCGAACGACAGCAGGCCGCTTGTCGTCTCGTGACCCGCGATTAGAAACGTAATAATCTGGTATCGGATATTCTCGTCATCTAATGACTCCCCGGTTGCTGGATCTTTTCCGTTCAGCATATGGCTCAACAAATCCTGACCAGCTTCATCCGGCTGCTCCTTCCGCTCCGCAATGATTTTGTCTACGAGCGAGTACATAAATTGGATGTCATGCCGATACTGCCGCTTCGTGACTACCATGAGCTTATCTTGAATATTGAGGCGCTGAAGCTGATGCATTGCTTCGCTTAACGCACGAACCATGCTTGTAATAAACGGGTGGGGCTGATCGCGATAGAAGCTGTTAAATCGATAATTGAATCCACAGAGACCAATCGTATCGAGTGTCAAACGGGTCATGTCTTCAGGCACATCGATACTTTCATCCGGATTCAGCCTCGACCATTTTTGGATAAGCTGCACCGCAATATCAACCATCATCTCATGGTAACCGCGCATAGCCGACTGGCTAAAGCTCGGCAGCAATATATTGTGCGCCTTCTGCCAGTTCGGCTCTTCTGTTTCACTTGTGAACAGTCCGTCGCCGGTAAATGCCCGCACACTGCGCAAGGGCGCCCATACGTTTTTATCGAAGCGCGATTCGTCGCACGCATCCTTTACCAACTCATGACCAGAGATAAAAATTTCGCTTCTCCCCGGCAAATCAATACGAAATATAGGGCCATACTCCTCAGCCAACTGTACCATGGATTGAACTGGAGCTTCTAAGTTCAGCTGCGGCAAATTCCCCAGCAGACCAAATGTCTTCGGCTGAGGAATATGGGGTGAATTTGATTCTGACATTGCGGTATCTACTCCTTACTAATAGACATATCAAAGCGTATATCCTTTCAGTCTATTATTTGCAATACCGCATCACTTCATCCCGCATAGAAAAAGAGCCGCTGCAAAACAATAACGGTTCCCCGAAATTATCTTCACAGAGGCTCTTTTACCTAGAGGCTATAAGTGCAGCTTCGCTTACTTACCACAGCTCTTCTTTCTTTTTCTTAGGCTGACGCTTTATTTTATTCTGAACAGCAGGCAAATGCTTCATGCTTCGAATCATCGGTCCTTTGCAGAGTGGACAAGATTGCTCACCAGAAGCAAACTCGTCTCTTACCCATGCTTTGCATTCCGGATTTCTGCATTTCAGAATTTTTGTGATAATCAATTTCGGTTTGTCGTCTTGACTCGTTGTCACTTTCCAGTACATCCCTTTCCAATCAGCATTCATTTACCATTAGGCCGATAAAATATATCATTACTTAGCGTCACCTGTCAAAGCAAAATGTATGCTGATCCGACTATAGAAAAGAGACATCTCACGTGAGATGTCTCTAACATTCTTCAATATACAATTATTCCCGCTCGAACAAGGCAGCACCAGCAATTCCTGGCTTCGTCATTTCATGTGCATCCAGAATCGTATCCAGTTCTTCTTCCGTCAATACATTGTAGAGCAGGCACAATTCTCGAACGGATTTGCCGTTCTCCGTTGCTTCCCGTGCAATACGGGCTGACACTTCATAACCAAGGTGAGGGCTCAGCGCAGTGATAATGCCGACACTGTTTTCCACTAACTCGCGGCAGTGGTCTTCGTTTGCTTCAATTCCTTCAAGACAGTGCGTCCGGAATACGGTGAACACATTTTGCATCATGCTCAGCGATTGCAGTAGATTGAATACAAGTACTGGCTCCATGACGTTCAATTCAAGCTGACCCGCTTCCGAGGCAAGACAGATCGTGTGATCATTGCCAATCACTTGGAAAGCTACTTGATTGACAATTTCGCACATAACCGGATTCACCTTGCCCGGCATGATCGATGAACCTGGCTGGCGTGCCGGCAGTCGAATTTCACCAAAGCCAGCGCGTGGACCTGAAGCAAGCAAACGCAGGTCATTGGCCATCTTAGACATATTCATCATGCATACTTTGAGCGCAGCAGATACTTCTGTATACGCATCCGTATTCTGCGTCGCATCAACAAGATGCTCTGCATGCACAAGCGGCAATTGACTGATCTCAGCAAGCAGCTCAACAACACGCTGAATGTATCGCGGATCTGCATTCAAGCCGGTTCCTACAGCCGTTGCGCCCATATTCACTTCATATAAATGCTGCTTCGATTGCTCAATCCGGTGCATATCTCTCGCAAGAACACGACTGTATGCTTCGAAGGACTGTCCCAAGCGAATCGGAACCGCATCCTGAAGATGTGTGCGCCCCATCTTAATGACATGATCGAATTGCTTCGCCTTGCTGCAGAATGCGCTGTGAAGCTCCTTCATAACAATGAGCAGCTTATCTACGAGCGTTAAGACAGAAATATGAATTGCAGTAGGAAATGCATCGTTCGTCGATTGCGAACGATTGACGTGATTATTCGGGCTTAGGCTTGCATAGTCGCCCTTCGCTTTGCCAAGCAATTCAAGCGCTCGGTTCGCAATGACTTCGTTGGCATTCATATTCATCGACGTGCCTGCCCCGCCTTGAATCGGGTCAACGATGAATTGATCATGCCACTGACCGCCAATAATCTCATCAGCGGCTTGTACGATCGCATTGCAAGTGTCTGTTTGAAGCTGCTTCACCTCCATGTTGGCAAGAGCGGCAGCCTTCTTGACGATAGCCAAGCCACGAATCAATTCCTTGTTCATCCGCGTGCCCGATATTGGAAAATTCTCTACGGCGCGAAGTGTTTGAATGCCATAGTAGGCTTCGGCTGGTACTTCTTTTTCCCCTAAAAAGTCTTTTTCGATACGAGTCGGGTTCATAATCATTGGATTCCCTTTCCTTCTCTCATGAGTAGTAGGTTCATGTATAAGACAGAAAAAGTAACGCTCGCTTTGATTGTAATACTGTTTCACTAAATGTTCAATTTCTCATTTGGAAAATCATAATATTTAATTTTTTTATTATTAGCTATATAATAGATTTGCAAACATATGTTTGTATGTATGTGTACCATGTGCTCGAATAGAAAGGAGATTGTATGAAAGGTTCAACACACCTTAGTATCGGTGTGGCTATCGGAGCCGCAGCTGCGGCGCATTACCCGTTCTCCATCCAGAATGCGTCCATCTACCTCGCAGTTGCTGCGCTATCTGCGCTGAGCGCGGATCTTGATGGCCCAAGCATACTAAGCAGACGAATTGGCAAAGCTGCCAAACGGGTACATACTCTATTGATGTGGCTTGGCGTATGCTGTGCTGCCGGTGCCATCTATCAATATGGAGCGAGTGGTTCGTTAAGCCAAGAGGCCATCGTTCTTACAATTGTCGTGCTTCTGCTCGGATTTGTAGCGAAAGAAGGATTAATTCGCAACATCATGGTCAGCTGTGTCGGTGGAAGCATGCTCATAGGCGGCATCCTGCTCGGCTGGAGCTGGCTCATTGGGCTGGGCGTCTTCGTTGTCTGGGTACCATGGCTGAATCATCGGGGATTATCACATACCATCTGGGCAGCTCTATTATGGGGAGCTATTGGCTGGGGATTGGAACAGCACTTGGAGCTTGAAGGAATTGCGCTCGTATCCTTACTTGGCTACGGTTCCCATCTCATTGCAGATACCTTAACCCCTCGTGGTGTGAAGTGGTTTTATCCACTATATAAGCGGTCGATTAAGCTGCGGCTGTAATGGCGCTGGCTCTTGATACGGCCAACCCGTACCGTGATCAGGACAATGATGTGATGTCTCATGCAACTATGTTAATAGACATCCATAACCTTTATCATTAACTAGGCAAGGAGCCTCTAAGCGATTGTACAATAGTACTTATCGCAGTTGAGGCTCCTTTTCTCATGATTTTAGTAATGCAATATGATTTTGTTGTCGGTACTTCGTTGGACTCGTCTCCATTCGATTCTGGAATACCCGATTGAAGGTCGGATATGAACGAAACCCTGCCTCAAATCCTATTTCCGTTATCTTCATATCCGTACTGATTAACAAGTTGCATGCATGTGCCACTCGTATCCGCTCTAAGAAGGAGTAGTAGTTCTCTCCGACCATTTGCTTGAAGGCCGTGCTAATATAGGACGAACTGTAATTATACTTTTGCGCTAAGGACTCAAGCGTAATCTCTTCTTTGAAATTTTGGTATACATAGTAGACAACCTCCCACATTCCCCTTCGCAAATGATCCTCGCCAGTATGGGCACCCTCATGAAGGTGGGAGATACGATATCGGTCGAACCATACGAATAGCTCGGTAAGCTTCGCAAGATAGATCATACGGCTCCAAGGCTTATGCTCCTGCATTTCCTCAAACATGTCTTGAAGCAGCAGATGAATGCGCTCAGCGGTACTTGGATCCAGATGGTATGTCGTATTGCTGTCACCCTCTGCCCCTTTGAGCAAGCTGTGAAGAGCAAGCAGAGATTCTCCAGCCCCAAAGAAGGCCTTCAGCCCAATTGCCCCAACATACAGTTTCAGCTCCTCACCTTCCCGTATATCCAACTCGTGAACCTGATGTGGGAATACAAGGGTGAAGGTTCCTGGAGTGAGCTCCTTCTCTACCCCATTGATTAGCTCCTTGCCTGAACCCTCTATGACGTATGTAAACTCAATAAAATGATGCACATGTGCGGGAACTGATGCTTCAAGATGATGGATCTTCAATGTGAACGGAAAGTCTCCGTATATCTCCTCATCCCCCTGTAAATTGTATGGATACATCCGCTCACCACCTCTTATCTCTTCGATTGTTTGTCATGATTATTCTATCATAAAAATTGAGAGTTTTTTTAAATTAATGATAGGAGATAAAAATGATTATGTCATATAATACATTGTGTAAGTCATATTTGATATAACATTTCATAAGTTGTGTCTGATGGGAGTATCCATTGCTCCTCCAGCGCAACTGTCTACAAAGGAGCGAACACCGATGAGCTTGCTATCTCACGTAAACCCACTACACGGTACGGATTCGATATATCCTTATTCCAACGGGAACACATTGCCGCTTATTTCCATGCCATTTGCGATGAATGCATGGAGTCCACAGACAACTGAAGCTGGTGGCGGCTGGTTCTTCAACCCGAATCACAATCGATTTGAAGGCATTCGTCTTACCCACCAGCCGAGCCCTTGGATTGGAGATTACGGACATATGACATTTATGCCGCAATCCGGACCATTGAAAGCTTGGGCACCTGAGCGTTCCTCCTCTTTCCGCAGACAGGACATGATCGTGCGTCCTGACTATTTCAAGGTTCGGATGCTGCGCTATCAGGCTACATTGGAATTGACGCCAACGACGCGCTGCGCAAGCATGCGTCTGACCTTTGACCGTCCTGAGCAGTCTCGTCTTATCCTGTCTCCATTCCCTGGTGAATCTTCGATGAAGATTGATCCGAAGAACGGTACACTGACAGGCTACACGACGGCTAAGGCTGGAGGAACCCCTGACAATTATCGCATGTACTTCGTTGTGAAGTTCGACTGTGCAATCGATGCAGATGAAAGCGGATTGACGAACCATGAATCCAAGCCGGTTGCTGGCTTGTCTGGTACAGATGAGCGCCTTGGTGCTTATGTAGGACTGAACGTGCCAGCCAACCGTGTTGTTCACGTTCAGGTAAGTACTTCTTTCATCAGTGAAGAGCAGGCCTTCATCAACCTGAATCGCGAAATCGGCGAGCGCAGCTTCGATGAAGTACAGAAGCTGGCTGCAGATGTATGGGAGAAGCAGCTTGGTGTCATTCAGGTCGAGAGTGATGACAAGGACAAGCTGGATACGTTCTATACTTGTCTGTATCGGACTTCCCTGTTCCCACATCAAATCCATGAATTTGATGCGAATGATAAGCAAATCCACTTCAGCCCGTACAATGGAAAGATTGAAGATGGTCCGCTCTTCGCAGATATTGGATTCTGGGATACGTACCGTACGTCGTTCCCGCTGTACAACCTGCTCTATCCGTCCTTCATGAATGAAATGATGCAGGGCTGGGTGAATGCTTACAAGGAAGGCGGCTGGATGCCAAAATGGGCTTCTCCAGGTGAGCGCAGCATGATGCCTGGTACGTTGATCGACGTCAGCTTCGCAGATTCCGTAGCCAAAGGCGTTACTGGTTTTGATGTTGCCACTGCCTTCGAAGGTTTGTTGAAGCATGCGATGACTGTAGCGGATGATCATCGTGTAGGACGCAAAGGAATGCAGGAGTACTTGAAGCATGGCTTCTTGCCTGCTGACATCCATACCCATGAGAGTGTCTGCAATACACTGGATTATGTGTACGGTGACTTCTGTATTGCACAGATTGCGAAGCATCTGGGACGCGATGCGGAGTATGCGCAATTGATGGAACGTGCCCGCAACTACAAGCACCTGTATGATCCAACAATCGGTTTCATGCGCGGTAAACTCGAAGACGGAAGCTGGCTGGAGCCATTCGACGCCACAGAATGGGGCGGTCCTTATACCGAAGGTGGAGCATGGCAGAGCAGCTGGGCTGTGCAGCATGACCTTCTTGGATTGGCAGATCTGATTGGCGGACGTGAGAAGTTGAAGGAGCGACTGGATGCCTTGTTCGCAGCAGATCCAGAATTCAAAGTGGGATCCTATGGCTTCGAAATTCATGAAATGTCGGAGATGGCTGCAATTGACTTCGGTCAGTTCGCGATCAGCAACCAGCCTAGCTTCCATATTCCATATGTGTATACTGCGCTTGGATACCCAACCTTGACTCAATATTGGGTGCGCAAGACGATGGACGAACTGTTCAGTGCGCAGCCTGACGGCCTGCCTGGCGATGAGGATAACGGCAGCTTGGCAGCTTGGTATGTATTCGGTGCAATGGGCATCTTCCCTCTTACACCGGGGGTACCGCAATACGTACTGGGAACACCAATGTTCAAGAAGATGACGGTCAACTTGGACAACGGCAAGCAGATTGTCATTGAGGCGCCGAACAACTCTTCGGAGACGAAATATGTCGCAGGTGTGCAAGTAAATGGCGAGCACGTATCCAATCTGTATATTGATCACGGGCAGCTGACGAATGGGGCTTCGTTGTCCTTCACGATGTCAGAAGAACCACAGCAACAGCAATATGAAGATGCGACCCTGCCATATGCAATGTCAAGAGCATAAGGATGTCATATCGTCTCGAACGTGATTAAGCTCGTTGCGTAGACATTAACGAACAAGAATGAAACAAGACTAAGGGGTGCTCCGGTCAACATCCGACCTGGAACACCCCTATTTCTCTACAATGCGCTCTGCAGCCTGAAGGGCCGTCAGTCTCTCCATCGCCAGCTGCACTGCCATCACATCATCAATATATCCGATTGGGAACAGATAGTCTGGAATAATGTCTGCCGATAAAATGAAATACAGCAGTGCGCTTCCTAATACGGCACGTTCTTCTACTGTTGCTTGTTCGCTGCAATATTGGGTGTACGTATCATTCAATTGATCGATAAATGGTCCCCAACCGCTTACCTCCTTCACCTTGGCATGGAAATTGTCGCGAATCATTCGATCTCCTTCATTGGTTTGCGCGTATTGCTCGTATTTATCCAGTTCTAGACGTACATGCTCCTTCGTGAATGGATAATCAAGCAGCTGTATGGACTTGAGTATGAATTGAAGGCTATCCTCCTGTAATTCATCTCCAATCGGTACCACTGGTACCGTGCTCAATTTGCCGAACTCGACGCCAACCGCCTCCATGAGCTGTTCAACGGGAATTGATAAATGCTTGGAAAATGAAGTTATATGGTGTATCTTAGCGGGCTGCTTGCCGTTGATAATTCGAGAAATCGTAGCGGTATCCATTCCAGTCCGCTCCCCCAATTTGCGCATGGAGAGCGAATGCTCCTTCATCGATTTTTTCAACATGTCACCGAGTGGGTTGTTCTGTTCGATGGCTATCACCCCTTGTCGCAGTCATATTCTACTGCCCATTCTCGCTCTGTTTATGACATGTATATGCACAAGTTCGCCTAGCCTACCCCATAAATTTGACATCAACGTATGACCAAGTTTGAACGAGGAAGGCCACAGATGTAGACAGATAAGCATTCATTGCAACCACCTCAACACATCTCCCATCAGCATGCGGTTGATTCTTATCACAGGCCAATCAGCTTGCTGTTGATTTTTTTTCAACATTTCGGCGATTCCGGTTCACAACTCTCAACATCGTGACATATGATACCTCAACAGTGCTGCAAGCGGCACCGGATTATACCCACAATAAGGAGTTGAACAGCTATGTATTACTGCCTGCAATGTTCCAAAGTCCATCAAGAGGATGGCACATCGGTAGTATTTCGGAATGTGTTCTATGTAGATGAGATGAGCAAACGCAAATTCCAGCTTGGAGATTGTCATTCGAACCCCCCCCTGCCTTATTCAGCAGGAAGTGAGCATCAGCTAGTGTTCGTGCCTCCGAGGGAAACTGTGCTGCAGATGCTTCACGATTGACAGGACGGCAAATGACATTCAATAAACAACCATTTATAACTTCGAATCAAGGGAATTAACCAAGGGAGAGATTCATCATGCAATGGATTATGATTATAGGATTAGCAGTCGCTTCGAGTATAGATAATTTAGGGGTGGGAATATCGTACGGAATACGAAAAATACGAATTGGAGTGCTTTCGAATCTATTCATTTCGCTCATCTGCTTCATTTTCAGTATGGCCGGTCTCATGTTCGGTCAATGGATATCGCAGGTTCTTCCTGGTATACTGCCTACCTTGCTTGCCGCATTCATCCTGCTTATTGTCGGCATCCGCATTGTTCTACTGACCTCTCACCATGGCAACTCGACGGAGACCGCTGCAGTAGAAGCAAGCAGTGAAGCTAATTCAAGCTCTTCACTAGAGCGAATGCTGCAGAGACCAGAGGAAGCGGATAAGGATAAATCGGGAACGATTAACTTATGGGAAGCAGCTGTGCTTGGCGTTGCACTGTCTGCCAATGCGCTTACAAATGGCCTAAGTGCTGGACTTATCGGGTTATCACCGCTCGCCATATCCCTAACCGCAGCGATCGGCAGTTTTGTCACATTGTGGCTGGGTGCCTTGCTTGGGCAGAAGATGGCCAACATTCGCATAGGACGCTATACAGTAGGACAATTCAGCACGGTGCTAAGTGGAGCTATCATCATTCTTGTCGCTATCAATTCTTTCTTCTAACCTAACTAACATAAGAGACCCTGTCTGCTATGCGTTCAAGGCATAGCAGACAGGGTCTCTTATCATTTATGGAAGACGATTGACAGCAACTTCATTAAGAATCATTGCACTGCCACCGCCGATTAATTTTGTCTTGATACCATATACAACGCAATCCAAATGAGAACGAAGCCTGAAATTTGCGCTGCAGTGACCGCCTGATGGAACACGAACCAATTCATCATCATCCCTACCAATGGGAATGACAACTCAGCCAGAGTCGCATATGAGGCCTTGGTAGTCGATAGACCGCGATAATACAGCAAGAGACTAATCAATCCTGGAAGAAGAGCCTGCAAGAAGATGTAGAACGACAGTGTCCCCCATTCTGATGCGGCGAAATTCCAGCTTGGTGACTCCCATGATGTCAGCACGATGAGCAGAGGGAGTGCCATCAAAAATCGCAGCGATGTGACCGTCTCATATTCCATTTTGTCGAGAAGCAACCGTCCCATAACTGTGGAACCGCCCCATAGGAATGCTGCTCCAAGTGCCAATAGACTGCTGAAGCCAATGACTTCATTGTAATGCCCAATTGGCAAAGACCATCCAAAAGTCAATAAATACGTACCGATAATAGCAAGAATAAGCAGTAGCGAGAAGCGACGCGGGAGCGTCTCCTTCAACAACAGCCGCGCTAATATAATTGCAAAGACTGGTTGCAGCTTCTGCAGCAGCAGTACGCCATTCGCATCACCATGTGCAAATGCTTCGGTAAACATAATGGTCGCTATTACTGAGCCGCCCCATGACAGGAACAGCAATGCCAGTACATGCTTCCATGTGCAGTTGCGCAGCTCTTTCCGGTGCATCCATAACACCGGGATCGCGTACAAGGCGAGCATCAGATGCTCAATCAATACAATTTGCGTCGAAGTCATAGACTCCATGACCCATACCCGGAACAGTGGGCCAATTCCCCACAGTGCCGCCCCCATCGCAACGAACCATACTCCTCTTGCAGAGCTGCTCATGCGTGTGTCGGCCTGGATACGATGTTCCATATTCAATAACCTCCAAGGTTGTTGAATATAGGATCTAGACATGCAGAAGAGAAAAATTCGCATTAGACCTGTTGTTGTATGCAGTTGTACCAAACAACGTGTGCGAGATCTTCTTCCATCCGGACTATACCGTCGGCCTTGGCTTCTCACCAAATCAGTCGCTGTTCTTCCGTTCGATGCTTACATGTTACAAGTAACCGAGTAAGCGAACAACGAGTCGCGGGCTCGGGCGCAGCTGCACCCATACCGCCGGTCAGGAATTTCACCCTGCCCTGAAGATCCATATTCAATCCACATAGTAGCATGCTGTTGCTTCCTTGACATGCCCTGACTTCATTATATCTAGATTTTCAGATTGAGCAATATGACATTTCGCATTTTCATGAAAGTTTTCACCATTTGCATATATTACCATCCCGACTTTTCAATCGAACCTTCTTCATTCAATCGTTGCATCCCTGTCTATTTCATCTACAATAGATCATATACAGCGGCACAATCATTTATTGAGGGGGATTGTCAATGTCAATTATTCGTTTGAACAAGGAACAGTTTTCTGAAGCCATATCGCTATCCGAGTATGCTTTCCAGTACAGCGTTGAACCTGAAGACTATGAAGAATATCTGCATAAATTGGGGAAACATGAGATTTTTGGTGTGTACGATGAAGGCAAGCTCGCTGCGAAGCTTCATATCCTTCCTTTTCACATCTATATCGGCCAGAATAAGCTGAAGATGGGTGGAATCGGTGGGGTTGCCACCTATCCTGAATTTCGACGCAAAGGATATGCCAAGCAATTGCTGCACCACTCACTGCGCGTGATGCAGGCCGCTGGAACTTCTATATCCATGCTCTATCCTTTCTCCATCCCCTTCTATCGCAAAGCAGGCTGGGAAGTATTCAGCGACCGCATGACTTGCCAATTTACCCGTCATGATCTAATTCCATTGAATCCTGAACTGGCAGGCATTGTTCGCCGCTTTACCAAGGATACGCATTCTACTGATATTGAAGCGGTATATGACGCATGGTCATCACAGCATTCAGGTATGGTCGTTCGCGATCACGAATGGTGGCTTGCTCACTATCATAATCGCACCGCGGCGGTGTACTATAGTGAGCATTCGCAGCCTCAAGGGTATATGTTGTATGAGATAAAAAATAATGCTATGCATGTACATGAATTCATGTGCGTTACAAGGGATTCTAGACAGGGGCTATGGAATTATATTTGTCAGCATGATTCTATGGTAGAGCAAGTAAATATGCGTCTTTGTGAGAATGAGCGCCTGTTTTTCGCCTTGAGCCTTCCACGAATTGTTCGTACCATACAACCTTTTGTCATGGCACGAATTGTAGATATTACATTATTTCTACAGCAATATACGTTTGCACCTGTACCTGCACATCCTCCTCTCTCTATATACATAAGTGACGACCAGGCTCCATGGAATAATGTAGTCATTCATTTTGAGAACGGGCAAGCTGCTATTCACTCTCAAGATGAGAAGCAGGTTCGTACCACTGTCAACATGACCAACACCCTGTCCATGAACATTAGAGCACTCACAACGATGCTGCTAGGTTATCAGCGACCATGCGAATTATTCGATAACGGATTTATTGCAGGTTCCATCAACAGTGTTGATACTCTAGAGCAGCTCGTTCCGCGACTTCATCCATATATATCAGACGCTTTCTAAGCTAAGCGAAGTAAGTATGAGCATTCATCTCCAATTGGCATTACAGTCCGATCATTGCAACGTCTCTCCCTCTCAATTAAGCAATAGGATTGAGAATCACAATTCATCTTCGTTATAATAAGCTGTATGAATCTATGTAAGGGAGTTTTTGCAATGACGCGTAGTGCAGTAGAACAACAAATTATCGACAATTATGAGCGTGATGAGCAAATGATGATTCTTATCTTTGCACAATGGTGTGTGAACCATAATCTTGATCCAGCCGAGCTCTATCATCGCGCATACCCGAAGCAGGGCGACAACTATCGATTGCAGCAGGCAATTGATCTTACGGTTCCGAAGGAGGAGGCCGGACCAATTCCTGACGACACTTTGTTCGCCGTGCTGTCTATGTACAACAACGAAGATCTTGCCTTCGTCGTGTCGGAAGAGTTGGAGAAGATGAAGCAGGCTCACAACAAATAAGGATTACTTGTATTCTCATTAGGAATGCATGGGTATCAGTGCGTATAAGTTTACTGCAAATATGGAATAGTAAGCCATGATTGATCGATTCTAACCTACATCAAGGAGTATATTTGCATATGAAACGCATTCTGATTGCCACTGCTCTCCTCTGCTTGCTTGCCGCAAGCATTCAGCCAGCCGCATACGCCGAACAGGGTCCAGCATTTCACTTTGGATTCAAAAAGAGTGTAAACGGCAAGCTTCCTTCGATTGACGAGGAAGGCTTCAAACCGACGATTGAGAAGCACGGAGCTATTTTTCTCGGAGATACAAACAAAAAAATGATTTACTTAACCTTTGATAACGGATACGAAAATGGATACACGGCTCAAATTCTGGATACGTTGAAGGCGAAGAAGGTTCCAGCCATCTTTTTCGTTACCGGACATTATGTGAATACACAGCCAGATTTACTGAAGCGGATGATTAATGAAGGACATCTGATCGGGAACCACTCGTGGAGTCATCCGGATATGACTACCATATCGGATGAGCAGATTCGAACCGAATTGGATAAGGTCAAACAGGCAGTATCAGCTGTCACGGGCAAGCAGGATATGCCTTATCTGCGACCACCACGTGGTATCTTTAATGACCGGACTCTAGCCATCACGAAGAATATGGGGTACACGAATGTATTCTGGTCCGTGGCTTACTTGGATTGGGATGTCAATGCCCAACGGGGAACGAGCTATGCATATGATAAGGTTGTAAAGCAGCTTCATCCTGGAGCGGTCATTCTGCTCCACTCCATATCGAAGGATAATGCTGGGGCCCTTGGCGCCATTATTGATGGTGCACGTCAACAAGGATATGAATTTGCAAGCCTCGATCAACTCAACGTACAGCAATCCAAATAGTAACAATCATTACTTGTTCAACGCAAGCTGATGAGCGCAATTAAGGGCTGGGGACGGTCATACGTCCCACAGTCCTTTTTTAGGTTGATAATCATGATTTTTATTTCAAGTTGGGAGCAGTTGGTGTATACTAGCACATTGTGATTACCATTCATTCATATACCGAGGTGTCTTCTGCTCATGTCATCAAGAAAATCATCGCATCTGTATGCCCTGCTCATCGTAGGTATGATCGCAATCTCTTTCTCGGCCATTTTTGTAAAATGGTCAACTGCCCCCGCCGCTGTCATTGGCATGTATCGTCTCCTGATAACGAATATTGTGCTTCTGCCATGGGCGTGGACCTATCGATCCGAATGGAGCTCTGTCCAGCGCAATGATTGGCTGCGTCTGTTCCTGTCAGGCTTCTTCCTCGGTTTGCACTTTCTCCTCTGGATGGAGTCGCTGCGCTATACGACTGTAGCGAGCTCGACCGTTCTGCTTGCCTTGGAACCCATACTTGTAATGGCCGGATCATTCTGGATTTTCAAACAGCGAACGACGAGAAATTCATTAATTGGTGTCGGGATTGCTTTATGCGGCATGCTGCTCATTGGCTGGGGTGATATGGCCATTTCCGGGAGAGCGTTATATGGAGACATTTTATCTATCCTTGGTACGATTTCGGTCGTCATACACATGCTGCTAGGTCAGGATTTGCGACAGCGCGTCTCGTC
Source organism: Paenibacillus wuxiensis (assembly GCF_040195695.1). Lineage (NCBI taxonomy): Bacteria > Bacillati > Bacillota > Bacilli > Caryophanales > Paenibacillaceae > Paenibacillus > Paenibacillus wuxiensis. The sequence goes on from NZ_JBEFZI010000006.1 coordinate 107,101, forward strand.
TTACGTCTATAACTTTACCGTTTTTCTCGTAGCTGGTCTGGCGTTGGCTGTTTACAACCTTTCCGCAGGCTACTCCTTTATTGGATATGAAGCTAGAGAATGGCTCTTATTCGCATTAATGGCTGTCATCCCAACCGTGCTTGGACATATGCTGTTCAACTGGTTGTTGAAGTACACCAGCGCCACATCGATTTCGATGAGCGTGCTCGGCGAGCCTGTAGGTGCTACCGTTCTCGCGTGGCTTCTATTGGGAGAATCATTAACGACTACCCAATTTATTGCCTGTGTGCTTCTCATTGCGGGGGTATGGATATTCCTCATGAGTGAACGACGGGCGAACCACTCCACTCCAGCTGCAGCAATGGACCCGAACACGACTCGTTCGGTCTCCTAATCAACTACATCCCATTCAATCGTATCATTCAACTGTTAACGACAAAAAAGCCGATGCTCGCTGATGCGAATATCGGCTTCTTCCAACCATACTGGTCTATCTGAACGCTAGAGAAATTACTTTTTGACGTACACCGGCTTCACACATACCGGCTTAGACACCTCAACGGACTGCCCTGTACTCGTGAGCTTGCCAGTCGAATTATCTACACGGAATACGACAATATTGTTCGCATCTCGATTAGCAGCCAGCAAATACGCTCCTCCAGGTGTCAATGCAAAGTGACGGGGATGACCTCCCTCTGTTGAAACAAATTGTACAGTCGTCAATTTGCCAGTGTCAGGCTGTACTTCGTATACAACGATACTGTCGTGTCCACGATTGGATCCATACAAGTACTTTCCATCTTCTGAAATGGCGATCTCTGCACAGTAGCTCTCGCCATCGAAGTCCACAGGAAGTGTCGACACCGTCTCAATCGCATGGAGCTCACCATTGCTCGCGTCGTATGAGAACACACTCACCGTTGAATTCAATTCATTGATGACGTAGACGAATTGACCATTCGGGTGGAATGTCAAATGACGCGGCCCAGATCCTGCTGGAACCTCATATTCACCGTGCGGAACAAGCACGTGGCGCTCCTTATCTATGGAATAGCACTTCACCCGGTCAATCCCCAAGTCAGACACATAGATATACTTCTCATCTGGACTGAAAAATGCAGAATGCGGATGCGGCTGGTTCTGATTCGGATGCGGGCCATGGCCGTGATGCTGCTGTACATCAAGCTGGCTTCCTACTTGTCCATCTTCTAGGAGCTCTACCAATCCAATGCGGCCGCCATGATAGCTGGCAACAATCAGGTAACGGCTCTGAGAGTCTCGTTGAATATGGCATGTCGGAGCATCAAGTGAGAAGGCGCGGTTCAATTGCGTCAGCTTGCCTGAAGCTGTATCTATTGCGAAGCTAACTACCTCCGCAGTCTTCGAACCATCTTCAATGACACATTCTCCAATGGAATAGAGCTTCTGATGATCAACATCGACATTGATGAACGTTGGATTTTTCAACCCTGCTGCTTCATCCAGCTTCGTCAATTGACCAGTATTCTCATCCATCGAGTATACATAAAGTCCAGAAGAATCTGCTTCAGCATACGATCCAACAAACACTAACATATTTTGTTCCATATATGTAACTCCCCTCGGTGTTGTCCTTAAGTAATATAGGAAATGTTATTGTGTCTCTACTTTACACTTGGTACAGCGGAATATCAACATTAGAGGCTCAATCAACACAATCAAATAGAGAGAGCCGCACAATATGACAGCTCTCCCTCTCGTTTTGAATAACTTATATGTGCTCAGGTATAATGCCTGCTGGGATTTTCCCATCTGACCCTAAGTAATACCGATGTGTTGGTGTCAGCTTCTCATCAAGCTCGTACACAAGCGGTGTCCCTGTTGGTATGTTCAAATCTGCAATTCCATCGGCAGGGATGTTGTCCAGATATTTCACAAGGGCCCGCAGTGTATTGCCATGAGCAGCAATGATGACCCGCTCCCCTGCTTGAATTGCCGGAGCAATGGTCTCATGCCAATAAGCAAGCACTCGCTTCTCCGTATCTTCCAAGTTCTCTGTTAGCGGGAATTGACCCGGCTGCAAGGAAGCATATTTCCGATCTGCTGCTTCATAGCGTGAATCAATCGGCTCCAAAGCAGGTGGTCGTACATCCACTGATCGCCGCCACAGATGAACCTGCTCTTCCCCATACTTATCTGCTGTCTCTGCCTTATTTAATCCTTGCAGCGCCCCATAATGACGTTCATTCAGCTTCCATGTATGGTGGATAGGAATCCACATCTGATCCATCTCATGCAGTGCGATCCAAAGGGTTCGAATGGCCCGCTTCAGCACAGAAGTATAAGCGGTGTCAAAGACGAATCCATGCTGTCGCAATATCTCACCCGCCTGTCTCGCTTCAATAAGACCTTGTTCAGACAGGTCGACGTCCGTCCAACCTGTAAATCTATTTTCCAAATTCCATACGCTTTGTCCATGTCGAATCAGCACAAGTTTAGCCATAAGTTGCCCCTTTCTGTGAGCGAGCCACGTTCACGCCATGTTAGACAATCATATTTGATCATGTCCTTCTATTCTTTTTTTAACCAAAATGAAAGGAGATGAAACAATTGCGAAAACTAATGAAAACAACATGTAATCCATACACAATTATTCCCTACTCCTGGCTACCGCTCGGCCACAGTGTGGATTACGTCTAACAGCTGTTCGATCGCATCGTCTTGACGATACTGCTCCATCTTCTCCCGCATCACTTCTTTATTGGCATAAGCGCTATGAATGGCTTCGATAAATGCAGACCCTTCCATTTCTTCTTCAAGCAGAACATGGCAATAACCGGCGGATTGAAAGGAGCGAGCATTCTGTATTTGATCTCCTCTGCTCGCCTTCTTAGACAACGGGATCAGCAGCATAGGAATCTGCAGCTTCAAATATTCAAATATCGCATTGGAACCTGCTCTTGAAATGACCAGATCAGCAGCTGCAAGCGCATCGCCAAGCTCTTCCTTCATATATTCGTTTTGTTGATAGCCGCGATACGTAATGGAAGGATCGATATTCCCTTTTCCACATAAATGTATAATCTGATATTGTTGCAGTAACTTCGGCAGACTGCTCCGAATTCGCTCATTCAATCGTTTAGAACCTTGACTTCCGCCCATGAAGATGAGTACTGGCTTCGTACGCGTAAAGCCGCATGCATTCAACCCTCTGGATCGACTGCCCAGCAGCAGCTCGGAACGAACAACTGCTCCCACATAGATAGACTTGCGCTGCTTCACATGTTCTATCGTCTCCGGAAACGTAACACATACCTTCGTGGCAAAGGGCAAGGCCATCCGATTCGCCAATCCTGGGGTAAGGTCTGATTCATGAATGATAACCGGTACACGATTCAGCCAAGCACCAATGACAACAGGGAACGATACAAATCCCCCCTTAGAGAAGACCACCTCAGGCTGATATGTACGGATATATTGATACGCCTGCCATGTCCCCTTCAATACACGGAATGGATCCTTTACATTGTTCCAGTCCCAATATCGGCGCAGCTTGCCCGTTGCAATCTTACAGTATTCTACCCCATCTAAGCCAACAATCAGTTCGGCCTCGATTCCATGCCGGGAACCAATGTATCGTACTTCCCATCCTCTGTTGATAAACTTAGGGATGAGAGCAAGGTTCACAGCCACATGTCCTGTCGTTCCTCCACCAGTAAAAAGGATGCGTCTTGTCACATTCAGGCACCTCGCCATCTATCTGTAAATGAACCGATCCGCACGATACGTTCCTTTAACAACTTGCCTGCTCATAAAAAATGATTCGGTTGCCAGATGGATCAGTGACACACACTTCATGTTCATCCGGATCAAGTCCAGGTTTCGCGTATTTATACTGCTTGCCGCACATCTCAGCGTGCAGCTGCCGTATATGGCTAACTTCAATTCGTACTGCCGAGCCAGGACAGCAATCCCCATGATGCTCTGATAAATGAAGTATGCAATTGCCGCGCGCAACCTGCATGTACAATGGGAAATTATCTCCGTATCGATGCTCCCACTCTATTCGGAACCCTAAGAAATCTACGTAAAATTCACGCGCTTTATCCTCATCGAATATTCGCAATATCGGTATAGCTGGTCGAAACGAAATAACCTCCATGCAAACTCCCCCTATTCGACTCAGAATATCACTTTGATGTATTATCGAAATAATACCACAATTTGGTTACATACACACACTACTCCCGCTTCATTCGTTGCTATCCCATCCCCCTTTATTCGTCTTCTTGACTGACTCTTGACTGCTAACTCCTTCAACAAAAAAACGGCACAAGAGCAGTAGCTCCTGTGCCGTTATCATTGCTTTTCATGAATAAATCAGCCTATTAATTGCGATTGTTCCATACGCATTCATTTCTAATGGGATTTCAGTTCATGATCAAGCTGACCTCAGCATGCACTCTACCTCCGTCAAGATTTCACTCTAGCAGTGACTTAACATCCTCGACAATCTTATCTTCTGGCGGTTCTAATCCATTGTAGCGAGTGAGCACGGTCCCCTCTTGATCAACGAGGAAGACTGAGGTGGTATGGATCACCTGATCATCGCCTTCCACCTTCTGCACTTGTGATTTGAACATCTCAAGACTGTATTTTTCAATCGCTGCCTGACTGTAACCCGTGACAAAGCGCCAATGAGTTGTATCAGCCTTATATTTACCAAGGAACTCCTTAATCTTTGCCGGCGTATCAATAGAAGGGTCGACACTGAATGATAGTATATGTACGTCTTCAATTCCCTTTTCTTTTAGCTTCTGTTGAATTTCTGTCAGGTTGAAGGTCATAGGTGGACATACCGTAGTGCAGCTTGTAAACGCAAAGTTAACGAGCCATATCTTCCCTTTCATTTGCTCGGTACGAAAAGGCTGTCCGTCTTGATCAATCGCCTCAAATGCAGTAACCTTCCAGTCGTAATCATTCGGCTTCGGCTTGCCGCCACAAGCGACTAGAACGATCATAATCATAGTGATTACACTACTTACAAGTATCTTCTTCATACCGACCTCCACATTACGATACCACATCGTTTTTACTCTTATTGTATCGTAATTGCAAGTCTATTTTTACCATCTACGCCCCTATTAAGCCACGATATTGTGACATTTTCATACATACATCGTAGTGAGCAAAAAATACTCTCTCCGCGTATTAGCGAAGAGTGCTTGGTGCCGTTCCAGACAACGCTTCAATTGATTTGCATAGACGCTCATACAAGGAAGTCCGAGGTGCAATCTCTTTCAAATTTGACAGCATTCCGAGCAAGATCACCTTACGGGGACGTACTTGCAGCAGTTCTTCTTCCAGCACTTGAATAGAATCCAGAACATCTTGCTTATTCCAGCTTTTCTTCTCCTTCGAATCCATGTCCATACTCTCTACAGCCTCTCTCAGCTGCTTCACAAGAACAAGCGGATGCAATTGCTTTGGCTTCAAATGCTCCTCATCGAATCCGACCATGCTTCCATTCAGTATTGGCTCCGGTCCATGCTTCAACATCCCCTCGGCTACATAATCCATGATCGTAACAATGTACCTACTGAGGCTGTCCAGCTCGATGGGGAAATTGTCGAATAGCTTCATATACATATAGGTAAAAATCAGACTGCTAAGCAACGTTGCGCTGTCAAGCATATAAGGGCTGAATTGCTCCCCATAGATATCTTGCAAGGATTCCATCAGCGTCTCTATATTAAACTTATTCATTTGCTGCATGTGTTCACGAAGCTCTTTGCTTTCGGTATGCTTCGTATTATCCCGTATCTGCATCTTGATAAACTCAGGATGTTCGTTCCAGATGTGAATATAAACCCCGATTTTGCTTATTAACCGTTCACGAAGATTAGGCTGTTTCTCGCGCTCCAACATCAGCAAGCGATCCTTCAATAATTTGGATTGATACATGAAGATGTTCAGCAGCAGCTCATCCTTGGAACTATAATATTGATACACACTTCCTTTTGACATTTTACAGAAGGAAGCGACTTCCTGCATCGTCGTCTGTACGTATCCCTTGGATGCAAACAATTTCATAGCCGATAATAGAATCTGCTTCTTCTTCTCTGGCATATGCTCTTCCATTCGCTGTCCTCCACACTTGGTTCCTAACAAGTTCTTAATATGACTATTGAGTTCTCAATATCATAACAAAAAGTGGTCATTACCTGCAACCACATGGGATTGGACATATGAAGATAAACTTATCCTCTACTCATATTGAGCCAAGATACACCGATTATTGAACCATTTCTCCTCGCTGTGCTGCACTGGTGTAAGATGCATCCCGCTTCCAGCCAATAAGCATGCCCGCACTTGCGAGCAACACAATGGCGCCAAATGCATAAGGGATCTGAACATGAACATCAAACAGGATTCCAGCAATCGCTGGCCCAATAATATTGCCAAGACTCATATAAGCATTGTTCATTCCTGCAACGAACCCTTGCTCATTCCCTGCCATCTTCGACAATAACGTATTGATTGCAGGCCGTACGATGGATGTTGCCACGAAGAATAACATCGTAACAAAGAAAATAAGAAAATAATTCGAGACGAACAACAACAAAATCATACTGATGGCAGATAATCCAAACATCGTGAGCAGAATCTTCTTCTCACCGAATGTTCGCAACAGGCGCTCAATTAGGATAGCTTGACAGATGACTCCGATTATAGCACCTAGTGTAATCATTAAGGAAATATCCTTCGGCGTAAATCCATATTTCACATCAACATACAAACCAAATATCGCTTCAAAATTCTGCAATCCGAACGTTAATGCGAACACCAGCACAAGCAGCATGAAATACGGCGCCTTCGCAGAAGCGGCCATCTGTCGGAGCAAATTTTCCTTCTTCTTCGTGTTGCTTCTCGCTGCCATCCGTTCCTCGACAGACAGGGATTCAGGCAGGAACAACAAAGAGACTACCGTAGACAATCCAGCAAGTGCTGCTGCTGCGTAAAAAGGAACTCGAATTCCGTATTCCGCCAACATGCCTCCGATACCAGGCCCTATAACAACGCCGAGCGTCATGGAAGCCATCAGCATGCCGAGCCCCTTCCCTCGCTTCTCTTCTGTTGTAATGTCCGCTACATAGGCCATCATCGGAGGTGTCATTAACGCTGCTGACATACCGCCTAGCAGTCGTGATACATACAACATCCACATGTGTTCAGCCATACCGAACAGTAGCTGTGAAACGGTAAATAATCCAATTCCCGTTACGATTAGCAGCTTTCTGCCGTATTTGTCTGACAACTCGCCAGCAATCGGCGAGAACAGAAATTGCGTTAATCCAAACGCCGCCACCAAATACCCCATCGCTTGCCCCGTAGCCCCAAACGCTGTCACATATTTCGGCATAATCGGAATAATAAGCCCCATACCAACCATAGCAATGAACATGTTAACCATAAGGATAACAAGCGAACCTGAGCCTTTCTTTTTTGTTGACAATGCTCTCCACCCCCAAGAACCAATAAGTTTTATTTTTGACTTTATAGTCAAAATCCATAGTACTCTACTCGACTCCGGAATGTCAAACTCCATTTCCAATCCCTGTGCTCCCCATAATTCTGTTGTCATCTACAAAAAAAGCCCTCAGACGAGGTAACTCGCCGAGGGCTGCCGCATGACAGTGAAAGAATATAGATATAATGGGACCAGACATGTTGAATTTTTTCACCTTTCCTACCAAACGCCTTAAGGAAGTTATACAGGCAGAAGGTGTTTCCTGGCCATGTGCAGAACTATTGTCTGGTTCGCCGCTAAATATATTCCCTTAGATAGTGGTTGATGCGTCCTCTACAGTCACCGGAGAAGCCGCTGTATCAATGGACTGCGGCGTCACCTCGGCTGGACGGCTTTCGTGACTGCCTCCTTGCAAATTCAAACCAATTACGCCGAGAATAATAAGCAAGATCGATACAACCTTAATCCAAGACATTGACTCTGAGAAGAAATAATATCCGATAACGGCAATGGCTGCAGTACCAACACCTGACCATATCGCATAAGCGACACTGACATTAATCTGCTTCAGTGAGAAATTCAAGCTCGTAAACGCAAGCAAATAACAAACAATCATGAGAATGGAAGGAACCGGTCTTGTGAAACCGTTCGACATCTTCATTGAGATGGTTCCGATAATCTCCAATGTAATCGCACCGATTAAGTAAAGCCAACTCATCATAATTGCATCACAGCATTTCCCCCGTATCTATCGTTCTTCACCTATTGACTTCACGAAAATAGGCACAATAGAGCTATTATGTTGCATCACGAGCGCCTTGTCAAACAGCATAGCCACTCGCCTCAAATTAGGCGCTCTCTTCAATCCATTCGTCTAGTCACCATGCTCCTGACCCACATACACTTATAACGTAAGATAAAAGCAAAGCATGACGAAAGGAGCCAATGAACATGTCCGAAGTATGTGGTTCAGTTGGAGGCTTTTGTGGTGGAGGTTTTACTAGCGTTGGCGTAATTCTTGTTCTCTTCATTTTGCTCGTCATTATTACTCGTTCCTTTGGCTGCGGATTCGGTTTCTAATTTACGCCAACAACCCCGGCTGTTGCAGCCGGGGTTGTTTCTTCTATCTTATACTTCTTTATCTATTAGGATTCAAATAATGCCTGTGCGATATATTGCCCTTGAGCACACCCGCCCGGTATGGCGAACAATGCTCTCGCTACCGTCTTCGTAGATTCGTTCATCTTGTCCTTCTGTCCAAGAATTTCTAACATCTGACAAGCTGTTTATATGGATTCATTCATAAAGGAACCGTCATTCATCCATGATCGTGCTATATACTTCTTTCCTGCGGTGATCACTGCATGATCGCTGCAAAATGGATATTGTCATGTATTCAATGCTGCGTTCCATCATAGCTAAGCCTCGCTTTGGCTTTAGGTTTTATCATTGCACATGCCATACCTGCAAAGATGAGAACGATTCCCCCTATCTGCATCCCTGTCGGCCGAAATCCAGTGATCCACGTATCCAGTAAAATTGCCACGGCGGGATCGAGAAATACGAGTACTGAAATGACTCGTGTAGGCAGCTCTCTTAAACTGTCAAAAAACAATAAATATACAAATCCGGTATGAATGAACCCAGTCGCTACAATTGCGAACCAATTGCTCCATGTTAATGCACCATAAGACGACATATCAACGAATGGCAGCAGCAATACGATCCCGAGGCTCGTCTGCACAATCGTAATCGCATACCCACTTAGTTGAACAACACCCTTGCCTAACAATGTGGTCATTGCATAAAACACAGCTGCCATGAATGCCCACACTACCCCTGATGTGAACAGCTCGTCCATGCTTGCGCCTCCTTCGATACCGATAACAAGAACAGTACCGACGAAGCATATCCCCACAGATAAAATAGACCAGACCGTTAATTTTTCCTTGAATAAGATACTTCCAACTAGCACGACAATGACCGGAGCCAAATGATATATCGATATCGCAATCGTAATCGACATCCACTCGAAGGACTTGAACAAGAACACCCAATTGCCCACAAGAAATACACCGCAAGCTATCGTTTGCAGCAATTCCCGTTTGCTCCACTGTTCACGCCGGTATTGGCCTGAAGCCGCCCAGCAAATTCCCAGAAATAATGTTGCGCAAATGCATCGTATGAAGACAAGCTCCATTGACGGTAATCCAGTATGCTCGGAGAAAAATCCGATAGAGCCAAAGATGCACATGGATATGATCATTTTCATCATTGGCAGCGAGTTATTCCATTTCAAGACGATGACAACCTCCTTAATGTACCTCACCTGGTGAATGAATTTCATAGAACGCAGCCTTACTACCCTTCTACATTTTACCACATGTAACATATATAAAAAGAAGGGACAAGCTGTGCATCGCCTATCCCTTCCCTATAATCAACCTATCTCTGTTATTCAGATGCTTTTACCGCCCTTGTCTTCCCCTGCCACTTGTTCTTAATCGAATGAATGATTTGGGCAATCGCGCCATCACCAGTTACATTAGCAGCCGTACCGAAGCTGTCCTGTGCAATATACAGTGCAATGGCAAGACTAATCATTGCTTCATCGAAGCCGAGCATGGATTGGAACAATCCGGTTGCCGCCATGACGCCGCCGCCAGGAACACTTGGTGCTGCAATCATCGATATGCCTAACATGAAGATGAACGGCATCATTGTGCTTACCGATAATGGCGCGCCATTAATGTACATGATCGCACTTGCTACGGAAGTAATCGTAACCGTTGAGCCAGTAATATGAATCGTTGCACATAACGGTACCACGAAGTTTGATACTTCTTCATCGGTACCAAGCTTCTTCACTTGAGACATGGTCACGGGTATCGTTGCCGAAGAAGACTGCGTCCCTAGCGCTGTTAAATACGCCGGGAGCATCGTGCGCAGCATCGAGATTGGGTTGCGCTTGTTCAATATGCCCGCGATCGTATACTGTCCAACAATGACCACAGCATGCAGCACTAATATGACAAGGAAAACTTTAAGGAACACTTGCAGAATGAATGCAACCTCGCCTGCTTGTGTCATGTTCATAAAGATCCCCGCAATGTGGAACGGCAATAGTGGAATCAATATCGCATTGATTACCTTGCCTACAATCTCCTTGAACTCCAACGATGCGGTAAGCAAGACATTTGACTTCACAAACGTAATGCCGACACCGATCACGAAGGATAGCAGCAGAGCAGTCATAATGTCGAATACCGGTGGCATGTCCAATTTGAAGTAACTTGTTAGCAGCATCTCTTCTGGATTGCTCGCCCGAAGGCCAGATGCTCCAGACAGCAGCCACGGGAATGTTGTCTTGGCGACGCCGTATGCCAGCATGCCAGACAATACCGTGGATACATATACAATCAATGCCGTTATGCCAAGAAGCTTGCCAGCTCCCCTCCCCAACTCTCCAATGCCTGGGATAATAAAGCCAAGAATGATTAACGGTATGAGAAAGCTCAAAAATTGCCCGAATAAATGATTAAACGTAGCAAATATTCTTATAAACCAATCTGGCATAATTAGTCCCGCTCCAGTACCGAGCAGGATTGCGATAATAATACGCGGTAATAATCCTAGTTTTCTCATGAAGTACTCCCCTCCAGTGCACGCAAACAAATCAATATATATGTCCTCACACAGTATACATATGTATTCTTCTTGAACACATTGTCCATATTAGCATACAACGAAAGAGAACAACACTGACAAATTGAGGGATTCATTGCTCAACTATAGGATGTACTCGTCCCCTTGAATCCATGATAACTGATTCAAGCATTCTCATTAACTTGGCGATACGATCATTTCAAGATTATGCTTCGCTGCTCATATGTGGTAATGTGATAGAGAGACAACTGCAGCGTTGCTGCAGCAAGGACAAGGAGGAAATATTTTTGAATCGCACAAAATCCATTACATTCTTCACGCTCATGCTAGTCGTACTGCTTATCGCGGCTGGTTGCGGCAGCAAGCCAAGTACTGGGCAAAATGGAGCGGCAGACACAACCAAGTCTGGTCAAGAGACGAACAAGGAGGCTCCGAAAGATAACAGCGATAGCAAAAAGACTTCCGATTCCAAAAATCCGATTGTCACGATCGAAATGGAAAGCGGAGACAGCATTGAGATTGAGCTGTATCCTGACAAAGCTCCGAACACCGTAAACAACTTTATTTCTCTCGTGAACAAAGGATTTTATGACGGGACGATCTTCCATCGTGTTATTCCAGGATTTATGATTCAAGGCGGAGATCCTCAAGGCATCGGCATTGGCGGGCCTGGTTATGGCATTAAGGGAGAATTTGCGAACAATGGAGTAGAGAATGACCTGAAGCATACGGAAGGCGTATTATCAATGGCACGCTCTCAGGATCCGAATTCAGCAGGATCCCAATTCTTCATCATGGTAGCAGACGCACCACACTTGGATGGGGATTACGCGGCCTTTGGCAAAGTGATCAAAGGGATGGAAATCGCGCAAGCGATCGTGAATGTACCAACCGGGGCTAACGACAAGCCGGAGAAAGACCAAAAAATGAAAAAGGTTACTGTAAATACATTCGGCATCACGTATCCGGAGCCTGAAAAAATTCAAAGCTAACTCATAAGCTAATATATTTGATTACAGGGACAATAGAAGGCTGGCTCCTTCTTTTGTCCCTGTTCTATTTTATATAACCCATCAATGGGAATCACGTAATCATGCTGATGTGCTGGTGAGCACTCTATTTATCGGCTTAAGGTGATTTCGCAGCCTAAGGAACGTTGTAAGGAGTCAGGGGCTGCACTACTTCCGTGCGCCCCGTTGTCCTTTGCTGGCATTGCTGCGAGATGAACGAGATTGGATCGACGGCTGTGACTTGCGTACTGGCTTTCCAGAATGACGGCGACCTCCTGCTTTTGCACGATTTCCTTTTGTGAGCGCAATTGGGCCCATTAATGACTGAAAAGTGCTGTACATGGATCGTGCTTGCTGGAACATGCCGAACATCTTCTGAATTTTGCCGAACGTATTCATCAGGTCATCGATTCCATATTGTCTGTTCAATGAAGTGTAAGAACCACCGCCTGCGTTGTCTGCAGCTTCTTGATTCGCAACTGCATTGGATGCAGAGGGATCCGTTGGGGTTGTTAGCCCCATTACATTTTGATTCATGTAAGGCGCAGATGCTTTCGTTCTGCCCGGCTTGCTGATAGATCGTGAGGCTGCTCTAGGCGAGGCGGACAGCTTGTGCTTGGGTTTCGAGCCTTTGCGTCGAGACGTTCTCATGATGACGACCATCCTTTACCTCTGCTTGTATGGGTGATTCCACTCTTGGTAGAGCGGAAGCCTTACAAGATAATCTATGCACTCCCGCAACAGCTCGTATAGGTATCTATCTCTTTATTCGTATTTTTGTGCCATCACCCAACTAGGGGTCTGATCTTAGGAAATACTTGCAAGGCGTTATGATAAAATACTTCCTCATGATGACGCTCCGGAATGACCGTTTTCACAAAGTCAATGTAGGTTCCAATCGGTGCAAGTGGCCAATCTGTTCCGAAGAGCAGCTTATCATAGCGGTCACAATACACGATGGCGTGGCGCAAATGCTGAAAAAATAATGGCGACTCCTCGTCCAATCGCGCAAATCGCCTTGAATCTCCCACAAGCAGCCCCGACAGATCTGCATACACGTTTCGATTCTTATATACGACTTCTGCTCCGTCCAGTACCCATGGATCACCGAAGTGTGCCATCATCATCGTCACATCACGATGCTTCACGGCCACTTCATCAATCGTTAACGGATGGGCGTATTTCAGCAGCCCCCGTTCTGAATACGTATCTCCACAGTGGAATACAACCGGAACCTCGTACTTGGCAGCCAACTCATATACCCGATCATAGACACTGTCGAATGCATAGAATGGATAATAGCCAAGATATAATTTCAATCCCACTGCTTGCGGCTTCTGCAGTTCGAGCTCTATCCGTGCCCATGCCTCTTCATCGCATTGATAGGGATTGATTCCAATACAATAAGCAATCGAAGGAGGGAGCACATCCACAAGATCAAGTACCATCGGGTTATGGGCCTCAGCATCAGGGAATCCCTCTGCTTTCGTCTCTGCCAGCCCCATTCCGATACCGAAGACAACACCATGCTGTGCGTATTCTTGCAGAAGCCCCTTCACACTGTATTCTACCTTGGATAATTCGTCTGCCGTACGCTGGAACTCCTCGATTCGGGACAGGTGCATATGGGCATCAATGATTTTCACCCCTTGACCACCTCCGGCTCAGATTGCGGAAAACGAATAGCACGAAGATCGGTTAACGCCTCCGGTTCGATTCTTTCCATCGAGAACATCAGCATAACGGGAGAAGTACGCTGAGTATGACCGTTCGGGATGTGCAGCTTGTGAATCACATTTGTATGTGTCACTTCTTTATTGGCATACACGCTCGAGCGAGAAATCGTATGATCTGTCACGATGTGCATAATGGCTGTCTTATCGCTGGAACCGAATCGATAATCAGAATTTTCGTAAACATCGACAACTCCCTTACCTTGAGGGAAAGCGATTGGCTTTCCGTTCGAAGAATACGCTTCGAGCCAGCTATTTTGCTCAGGTTCCCCGTTATAAATGAACATTTCTTGCTCCAATCGATCATTCAAATAAGCTTGAGAAGCTTGATGCACATCCGTGAAATGGCATAATACTGGTACACCTGGCAACAGTAAATAATAATTGCTCAATCGAATTCCTTTATACTTTTCATGCTCACGAATATGAAGATCAACCCGAATTCCCTGCCATTCATTACGATGCTGATCAAACAGCTTAACAAATTGTGCAGACCGTTCTTGTTTTAAGGCTGACAGCATCGTAAGCTGATCGAGGCTGGAATAAAGCCCACCGACAAATGGATTCCACCATGACTTAACGTCCCGATCCGGGAAATTACTCATTAACCATTCTTCCCCTTCAACTTCGAGCGAGAACAGAGAAGAATAATAGTCAGGTGCCGCTTTCATCCGAATAACTCCGTTATCAACCGTGTATACGGTATACTCCGAATCCACCGTCTCGGTGCAATCAATCGGGCTCGATAACTGACGGAAGATTGCTGAATGATACTGCCCTAGCTCTACATCCAAGCATGTGTGAGCATCAACAACATCAATCGATTGAAGTAGTGGGCGCAACGTCACGCTTGCTTGCGTCACCTCTTCTTCAGGCGTTATGGAGCACTGGGCTTCAATCTCTGCCGAATAGCGGTATGACATCTGCACATTGCCACTCCATATGCTTTGTTTTCGATCCTCCAAGATCATGGTAGGTTCGCCCTTCACGAACGGATTCCGGTCGACTGTCTGCAGATGCGTCTGAGGGGTAAGTTCGATATGCTCATCCCATCCCTCCTGCATGGTACAAGCACGGAAGGCCTTCCAATCCACAAAGCTTCCCAGTGAAATGAATATGGGTTCACTCTTCACTGTCTTCCAAGCATCAAGCATCCCTATATTCGTATCCAAATCCATATACCAGCCTTGAAACTTCAATTCGTATTTCTTACCCCAGCTTATCCCGATCGGCAGCTCGTCTCCGCGGCTGAATAACCAACGTTCCGTTATTAGGTTGCTATCCCAGAACTCATATTCACTTCCGATAGAATCATTCATTTCTACAAACTGACCCGCATAAGGAATGATTGCACGGTAGAGATCATGACGAACGGATTGGGATATCCATAAATCTTCAAGCAGCGGCTTATCCCCTTCATTCGTTGCTTCGAACCAGCGTTCAACGATGCCATCACCATGAAGCCGAGTCATTACTTTCAATAAGACGCCCGGGAAAGCTGAGGAGCGGTAATGCACTTCCTTCACCATGGCTCCGTTCTCTTCTTTTGCAAAAGACACATGACTAGGCGCTGCCTTGGAGAACTCATCCGAAAATGGCTTGCCTAGTTTCGGAAATAAGAGACTCATGTGCTTGTCCATTCCGACGCAGCTAAGCGTTGTGTCGTTATGCTCCTTCATGAGAGATACTGCATATTTTCCATGTCCAATCTGCCATCCTGAGTTGCAACGCCCCCCGTAAGCTGCACCTATCCCTGGGAATGACGCACTGATTAACGGAAGGAATGACAATGATTCTCCAGACCCTGTCTCAACTTGTATAAGAAGCTCGGTTTGGTAATAACCGAATTGAAGAACTTGATACCGGAGTGGAATGGACTTGCAGGAGAGCGGCTCGATCTGAATTTCGAACTGGCTGTGCTCCCAATCGATCTGATCTTGAGAAGGGAGCATGAAGCGGAACGTCGCTGACTCTGCCAGGTGACTTGCGATGTCAAGATAGGCAACGCCTTGCTTCCTATGGAAGGCGCCGAGATCAGGAAGCCTCAATTCCACAGCAGCGGGCTGTTTCGGAACAACACCGACTCGGAACTGTGCGGATTTCCCATTGATCAACAGCTCTGTACATACAGTTGGAGTCGTTCTCCACTGGCTGATTTCCTCCTGCAATTGCTGAACATTGAATTCTGCCTGGAGGGTTGCTTCTCCAATTACATCAATTGATGACTGCCAATCAAAATGAATATTGCGATCACTCTTCCCTTGAAGTTCGATATGAAGAGGTTTCCCTGACTTATTTACGAGATGGTAGTGAATCGAGTAGGTTCTTCCGCAAATCAGATCCGGCTGCGCGATCTCGGCCGTCAATATATAATCATCCGTATCAATCTGCCTCATACCGCGTCCTCTTCGTTCAAATTCCACTCTCAGTTTCTTGCCGGACTTCTCCCACTCATACCGATAATAGTCGAACCCATTTTGCTTGATGCCGTCTGGTGCGAGGGTGATTTCTCTCACGGAATCCTGATACCAATCAAAATACTCAAAATGAGATGCCAATGCTTCTGTGCGGACTACCGTTGGGATAAAGTTCATGAGATGTGTCGTTTCATCCCGATCCTCCCAGAAGAACCCGCATTTTTTATATAAAGGAACCGCCTTCGTATTGCTTTGCCACGTGTACAAATCCAATCTTGGCCATCCTAATGTAATCGTGTCATCAATGACTTGAAGTAAGAGCTGCTTGCCAATCTTCTGCCCATGATAGTCGGGATGGACATTTAATAAATGCACATACAGTGCGCCCGTGTCTTCCCGATACTCGCATATTTTGCAAAAGCCTACGACCCGTTCGCCGTCTAGCGCTAAGTATAAGGCTAGAGTATCCGCACTCTCCTCCCTCTGCCGCACTTGCTGTGCCGTCATCCTTGAATTTCCGCCGCCGAATGATTCATGACTATCATTCCACATGTCGGCGATCGCTGCTGCCAATTCGGGTCGATACTTCTCAATTTGGATTGTACGAATCATACCGCAACCTCCCAAGATTACTTCAACTAGAGCTAGTAGAGATGCCATTATATGACATCACCACTGTTGATTATATCATCATATCAGTGGATAAATGTTACATTTGAAATACACTTTCGAAATCACGTTCTCCCTCGTAAAACAGTCCAAAATCTAGTTGACAAGCTCAATCGTGAACAGCTACGATATGATTGTTCATATGTCCATATATTGGAATTTTAGCTTCGAATGCATAATTGAATCCCCCTCTAGCGTATATAGAGGGATTTTCAATTTGTAGATCTAGAATATACGTTCTTAATCACAGTACATAGCGTCTTAGGTAGATTGGATGTGGAACTAGTATGAAAATACGGAGAACAAGACCGGACTTTCTCCTACTGCTGCTAACTGTCTTATTGGTAAGCTTCGGAATCATGATGACATTTAGCGCAAGCTCATATACCGCGTTGCAATATTATAAACAACCTTGGTATTTCATTGATCGCCAGCTCGGATTTGCCTGTGTGGGATTCGTTCTTATGCTGCTGTTTATGTGCATCCCCTACCCAAAACTCAAGAAGCTATCTGTCCTGCTTGTCTTCGGCTCCATTGCCACCTTACTGCTCGTCCTACTCATTGGCAAGGATGTAAATGGTGCAAGGCGCTGGCTTATGATAGGCGGCTTCACCATACAACCGACGGAGTTCATCAAATTATTTGTGCTGCTATATGCATCTATTCTCATTGCCCGCAAGGGAGACAAGATTCGCAGCTTCAAGCTCGGGCTGCTTCCACTCCTATTCGTGGTTGGCTGCATCGCCTTATTAATATTGAAACAGCCGGATTTCGGCTCTTCCCTGCTTATCATCATTGTAACCGGGGTTCTCATCTATGTCGGTGGTGCAAAGCTGTCCCATCTTCGTTCCATCCTGCTAGGACTGGCGCCCATTATCATATTCCTCGCCGTGTTCAAAAGCTATCGGTTGAAGCGGATTACTTCCTTTATGAATCCGTGGAACGATCCTGATGGAAGCGGCTATCAGCTGATTCAATCATTATATGCTGTATCCCATGGCGGGATTGCTGGGACTGGATTTGGGCAGAGCATACAGAAGATGTCTTACCTGCCAGAGGCACACACAGATTTCATTTTCTCCATCATTGCGGAAGAATGGGGGTTATCAGGTACAATCTGTTTTCTCTTGCTCTACTTCCTCTTCCTGGCTCGTGGACTGCTTGTAGCCTTGCGTTGCAATGAACCGTTCGGACTAATCCTTGGTACGGGGATTATTTCTATGATAGGCATCCAACTTGTGATGAACATAGGTGCTGCCACTGGATTTCTGCCGATTACAGGTATCCCGCTTCCCTTCATCAGCTATGGAGGCTCTTCCCTGATTGTGTGTATGACTTCGGTTGGCATGCTGCTGAACATCTCTCGCTACACCTATGAGACTCAACAGGCTGAAAGTAAAAATATAAAAAGGAAAACGAGGTATACTCATGAAAGAAAGATTGGAGCGCATTAACTATGTCATTAGCTGTTGGTATCGATCGCTCTCGTTCTAAGTAAAAGCAGCTGCCAGAAATCTGAAAGCGGCTATCACTTATCTGAATCGAATCAATTTAGCACGCCATTATGATATTGCGGCACACTGCTGTATTACTATGAAGCACGCAGAGACTTACCGGATAAGAACACGAACTTTAGAACATGCCAAAAAACCCGCGACTCCGCGGGTATCTTTATGTATTCGACTTGCGGTACAACATGCAGCCGTGCATCGCCTAGTCTGTTTACATTTCTTTGTTCGAATCCTGACCAATGGTCATACGATATTTCAGTTCCGTAATATTTTGCTCCATTTTACGAACAATTTCCTCAATGAATTTAACATCCACAGACGGCTCCGTATTTACGATTTCTTCACGTTCACGATGCATCATTGAGATCTTATTTGCTCGTTCTTGCAGCTTCAATTCCTTGTATTTCTCCAACAGATCAGAGATTACCGCATAGAATTGGCTGTAATCCTTAATAATATCATCCAAGAATGCGTCTACTTCATCGGGATCATATCCACGGAATTTAATCTGAAAATCCTTCTGATGAATGGTGAATGCATCCAGCGTAATTCCTAGCTGCTCAAACAATTCCTTCTGATGATCATATTGATCGTTCTTATTCTCTTCCATCTCTGTTCCTCCGTTCCATGCCAACCGGATCGCCTTCCTATTCCAAGTTGCGATCGATTTTATCTAAAGAACACACTATCAGCACTAACCGAACATTTCAAGTGTTTCCTTGTAACCTGTAAGTAAATGGCAAGAAAAATCCTTCTTAGCCTGCGTCAAATCGGAAAATGCCCCAGTCTTGTATGATAAGACTGAGGCAAGGTGCCTACACGATTACACGGTATCGTTGTCCTTAGCTGCGGAACGGTTCGCTCCCGCTTGTTCGAAAGCTTCTGCACTAAACTCTACATTATTGGCCTGCTCAGGAACAGGAAGCTTATTCAGCTTCGTGGATTGAACCTCTGCTTTTGTAGCAACTTGATCATCATGAGATTGCTTGTTGTTCATTGCTGCCCCTCCTTTCCCTAACCTAGGATCGAAGGTTATTATGTGCATGAACATGCATTTCCATACCTATCCATCACATTGTTCGTAGTGGATTAGGAATTCACTACAGCAGCATTCCCGTTTATATAAGTCCGTTCTTGCAGTGAGATTTCGATAATACGATGAAGCAGCTCACCGTACGATATCCCCGCTGCTTGTGCACTTTTAGGCAATAAGCTGTTTTTCGTCAACCCAGGAAGCGTATTGACTTCAATCACGTACGGAGTTCCTTGATGTAAAATCATATCAATACGAGCGTATACACTGCATTGCGCAGCTTCATATACGCCAAGAGCAGTCCGGCTAACCTGCTGCATCACTTGCTCCGGCAGCTCGATAACTACCTCGTCCGCACCACCATCTTCATACTTGGAGGTATAATCGAAAAATTCCCCCTTCGGCTTAATCGATAGAATCGGCAGCATTGCTCCATCTAATATGGAGCATGTGATCTCTTCGCCTTGAATATATTGCTCAATCAGCACTTCCGAATCATATTGGAACGCTTCCTCTAAGGCCGCGACAAGCGCATCACGATTGTGCACCAACTGTACACCGATGCTGGATCCGCCTGCGTTTGGCTTAATGACGAGCGGATAACCTAGGTCTGCCTCAATCCGATCGATATCATAGGCGGAATTCGATCGCAGCATAAGCCAATCCGCTGTTGCGAAGCCTTCAAACTTCACCAGCTTCTTCGTCAGCAGCTTATTCATACATAAACTGCTTGATAATATCCCACCCCCAGTATACGGAATCCCGAGCGTATCAAGTGTTCCTTGAATGGTGCCGTCTTCTCCGAACGCCCCATGCAACGCGAGGAGCGCGATATCAATCCCTGATACCTTGTCAATCAGCTCTGCCTTGCTGTTCAATACAATAGGTACCGCCTCATATTTGCCAGTTAGGTGTTTCATCATTTCCTGACCTGTCATAAGCGAGACGTCCCGTTCTGTAGACACGCCCCCCATAATGATACCAACCTTCATCTGTTATCCCCCCTGGATGATTTGCTTTATTACGTTCCCTATGATTCGAGTCCCTCGCTCGATGTCTGGCTTCGATACGCGTGAAAATCCAATTCGGAATGTGTTGGCGCCTCCTCCATCTGTGTAGAATCGGCTTCCAGGTGTAAATAGAACGCCCTGTTCACGGCACTTCATAAGTACATCCTCAACATTAACCGAAGGCTCCAGTTCAATAAATAAGTGGAGTCCACCATCGCCCCATAATCTGCGGAGTGGAATATGTTGTTCACAACACTGTACAGCCCATTCGTACTTGCGTTTATATACGGATTTGGCTTTTTTCAAATAAGATTCAAAATGCCCATTGTGTAAATATTGATAGAGTACCGCTTGATCCAATGTTGAGGTATGGATCGTTCGAGCCCTCTTCATACTAACGAGATATGAAATGAGCTGCTCATCTGCAATAATCCAGCCGATTCTCATCCCTGGAAACAGAATTTTAGAGAAACTCCCAATATAGATAACATGATTAGCCCCGCCAGCGCAGGCAATAAGTGGTGCGACATGCGCACCTGAATAGCGCAGTTCCTCACTAAAGCCGTCTTCGATTACGGGTATGCCGTGCTTGGCAAATAAGCGTATTGCAGTCATCCGCTTGTTAGGAGACATCACCACTCCAGTAGGATTCTGATAGGATGGGATTAAGTATGCCAGATCATAGGAACGTTCCTCTAAGGCGTTCGTTACCTGTTCCATGTTCATCCCATCGTGCTCCATCGCAATGCCTTCGATCTTGAGTCCATGCATCTTGAACAATTTAATGGCACTATGATGGGTAGGATTCTCACAAATGACACGCCCATGACGCTTATCCATAGCAGATAGGACAATATCGAGTCCTTCCGTGAAGCCGTTCGTAATGAGCATATCCTTGCCCTTCATATCAATGCCCTTAGATTCCATATATCGCTTCAACTCTTCAATTAGCGGCTGATATCCCTGAGCATATCCGTAATTCAGCATAATCTCGCCTTCGGCTGCAATACGGTCTACCAATGCCTGCTTAACATATTGAAGTGGAAATAATGATTCATCTGGCGCAATACTCATAAACGAGATCATTCCGCGCTCGCCGCGTACACCGTGTTTCATCACATCCATGCGCTCAGCAGTTTGCGCCTTCTCGCTCATTCTCTTGTTCCAGTCCATATTTGCTACAATTGTATCGGCTCGTTCAGCAGGTGAAGCATAGCTGCCCTGCCCAGGGATTGAATAGATGAGCCCTTCATCAGCAAGTTCTTGATAAGCTGCAATAACGGTGTTGCGGCTTACACCCCATACATTGCCAAGCTCCCTTGTCGAGGGAAGCTTCTGATCAGCTGTTAGCCATCCGCGATTAATGAGCAGTCGCAAATAATCTCTAACTTGCAAATAAGCTGGTCTCCCTGGGATCAGCTTAAAATCTTGGAACATGTGCTCAACTCCCCTTTCTTATCTTGGCACAAACCCTTCCAATTGAGAAGAACCACATTCAGGTTATTTTACAACCGATGCGGTTCTTAGTCGATGTGATAGTGGAATCTAGCACTCTGCTGTAGTAAACTAGTAATGCATCATCCAGATATGATTTGAACGAGCTCTAGGAAGCAACACGATTACTATTAATATTGACTACTACATTGGAGTGATTGCTTGTGACAACGTTACCATTGAATGAACGTGGAATTCCGGCAAGCCGCATCGTGCTTGGCTGCATGGGAATGGGCGGAAGCTGGGATAATGAGCCGTATACAAATGAACATGTGAAGCGTGCGGAAGCTGCTATTGAAGCGGCGCTTGAGATTGGCATCAATATGTTCGACCATGCGAATATTTACTCCCGCGGCAAAGCGGAGCAAGTATTTGGCGACGTGCTGAAAGCGCAACCAGGATTACGCGAGAAGATTATTATCCAATCCAAATGCGGCATTCGTTTCGCTGATGGTGATATTCCGGGAAGATATGATTTCTCAAAATCTCACATCTTAGAGAGTGTCGACGGCATTCTTAGTCGTCTCGGTATTGAATACTTGGACATATTGCTGCTGCACCGCCCCGATCCTCTGATGGAACCGGAAGAAGTCGCTGAAGCATTCAACCAATTGAAGCAATCCGGCAAAGTGCGTCATTTCGGCGTATCCAATATGAGTGCAGGTCAGATTCGACTTCTGCAATCATGCTTCAATGAACCGTTCGTTGCGAATCAGTTGGAAATGAGCTTAGCCCGTTATGGCTGGCTGGATGCAGGCGTGCACGTGAATCAAGCAGCCGCCGCTGACGATACTTTCCCAGATGGAACGCTCGAATACTGCCGCATGAATGGCATTCAAATTCAATCTTGGGGACCGCTGGCGCAAGGCTTGTACTCTGGACGAAATCTTGACAATGAACCCGAATCGGTTCAAGCTACCGCGAAGCTTGTTCAGAAGCTAGCTTCTCAATACAATACAACTTGCGAAGCGATTGTACTTGCATGGCTAATGAGACATCCAGCACATATTCAGCCCGTAATTGGTACTGTTAATCCAGAGCGGATCCGCGCTTGCAAGGATGCACCTTCCATTACATTGTCGCGTGAAGAATGGTATTCCCTCTACGTCAGCACGAGAGGCCGTATGCTGCCTTAATCATCGTTGACACAGCGATATAGATGACTGAATCAAGCGGCATCCATCCGGATGCCGCTTTTCTTCTGTTGAATACGATTTTTTCGTTCAATATCGTAAATTCAAGATGATCAAATTTACAAAATGATTCGATATGCATATTGACAATAATTTATTTATATGTTATCATATATTATTTAACTATTGATATTTAATTCCATCCGTGATAAAACATATTATGCTAAGACGCAATGGCAAACCTTACTCACGATGGAGGGATATACTATGATCGTTGCACCAGGAGTCATGATGTTGGAGTTGGAATCTGAAGGCATTGGAGGACCAGTAGCAATTCATCCTACTCTAATATGGGATGAAGAGGATGCAATACTAATCGACACTGGGATGCCAGGGGATTGGATTCGAATCCAGCATGCGATGCAAGAAGCAGGCGTGCCGCTCGATCGATTGCATGCTGTCCTGCTTACCCATCAAGACCTCGATCATATCGGGAGTCTGCCTGATGTGGTATCAGCCAAGGATGGCCATCTCGAGGTGATAGCACACCACGAAGACGCCCCCTACATAGAAGGCAAATCTCCACTCATTAAGACAAGCCATGAAGCTATGGCGAAGCTTCTGCCGCTGCTGCCAGAAGAACATCGTCCTAAGGTCTTGGCCATGTGTAACATGCATCCATCAGCGAATGTAACCAGATTGATTACGGATAATGAAGTTCTTCCTTACTGCGGCGGAATCCACATTATCCACACGCCTGGCCATACAGCAGGGCATGTCAGCATCTATTTGGAGCGCAGCCGTATCTTGATAACCGGCGACGCGATGATAAGCGTCGATGGAATGCTGCAAGGCCCCGTCCCGCATGCGACGCTGGACATGGACAGCGCAATTCACTCTCTCTCCAAGCTGGCCAAATATCCGATTGACACAGTTATCTGTTATCATGGCGGTCTGTCCGAACAGAACATACACCATCAGATCCTGCAACTATTACATTCGTCGATAACGAAGCCATAATAAAGAGGGCAGCTAACCAACATCTTATTGTGGTTAGCTGCCCTCTTCTTTCCTTTTGAAATCAACACACCATACACTTTTCAAATCTGATAATGTAAAAACCATTCTTTTCTACCTCACTGGTTCCTACTCTTACATTTCCTGCTCGCTCATAGAAATGTTGATTATTACGTATTGACCTTCACATCATGTCATCCTTTACACTATGTTTGTGGCCGCATTATGAAGGAGTTGGTACCAACAATGCATATTCGTGAATTATCTAAGCTTACAGGAGTCAGTCTTCGTTCGCTGCGTTATTACGAGCAGAAGCATCTGCTGTCCCCCGCTCGTTCAGAGAATGGGTATCGCATATACGAAGACATCGATGTCCAGCGCGTTCAGCTGATCCAGTTATTCTTGAAGCTTGGAGTTAGCACTGATGAGATAGCACGCCTGATTCAGAACTGTGAAGGGTTGCCAGGGCGTAACAGCAATAATAGCAATCATCAAGCTGAATGCGCTGCAGCGTTTTATGAAGAACGACTTCAGGAGATAAGAGAACAGATTCAATTATTACGAGAAGCAGAGCTGCAACTAGAAAAACTAGTTACTCATTGGAAGCAACATATAACAGAGGATTAATATTGTAATTTGAGAAGAAACGAGGGATTTCCTATGCTGTTTTTGGATCATGTTACACTTGCAGTTCCTAATTTGTCTCAAGCCGTCCATCTTATTCAAGAGACTACCGGCATTATATTTTCGAAGCAAGTCATTCCGTTCCCAGGAACAATTGGGCAGGTTGCCTATTTAAGAGAGGGATTTATTGAACTCATCGCCTTAGAGGATTTAGAAGAAGCACAGAAGACGCCATTGGGCTCAGCATTCGCTGCATTTTCCTCTCAGCGTGCAGGGATTTTCGGAGTCGCATTAGAAGTAACAGGGGGGTTGTCTTCATTTATTGAACCTGCAAGAAGTCTAGGAATACCTTATATAGGACCTAACCATCAATTCGCTCCATTAGAAGACGGAACCAGCATCTCTTTTCAGACGGCCTACATTGGACCACACATGCCGTGGTTAATCGAGTACGAGCAATCGCGTGTCTGGCCTAGTGCATATACATTGACTGGAGTCGAAATTCAAACAACGAATATTGAAGAGGATCTAACTGTGTATTCCAGCGCCTACCAGCTGCAAGCATCCATTGCAACAGATTCCGGCAGCCTGGATCGGATATTCTTGCTTGATCGTGGTTGGCTATCACTTCATCATACCGATACAAATGAAACATCAGGGTTTAACGCAGTTGTTTTGAAGAAGGATAGCGATACATTCCGTATTCTGTGTACACCTCAGGGTTTACAAGTAACTTCGTAAGGATGCTGGCTTCATAAGTCTCCTTGTTCGCCATCATAAATTCAATACTCGTTTATTTGATTGATTTTATTCGAATTTATTTTGATCTAACTTTCACATAGGTTGAATTTGGTGTATGATGGCTAATAGTGGAATTCAAGGAGGTATGATATGATCTTACGACGTCTTGCAATTGGGCTCGTTTTCATTGTACTTTCAGTATTGTATGTGTACATTTGGCAAAATGGAGATCTCCGCTCCTTATTCAACATCAATTGCTATTTAGGTTTAGGGTTGTGGGTAGTCGGTTCCCTTTTCTCGGGTCTATTCACGGATGATACGAAGCTTAAATTTAATATGGGCCATATTCCGGAAGAAGACCATCGAAGAAATATTAAATTCAGCGGTACGATGTTTTTAATTGGGCTGCCGAGTATTGTAACATCCATCATTATCTTTACTTTTGTCCTATAAGCGAGCGGCATAATCATCATATAAGAAGAGAGGATGTTAGCCCCATCTACTTGGCGGGCACATCCTCTCTTTGTATTATAGATACATAACTGTGAATTGAACGATTGAATAGCGGTATAACTACACATACACCTGGTGCAAATATTGCTCGAGCCTCTCCTTCACCTGTGGCCATTCCTCATCAACTATGCTGTACACATTCGAGTCGCGAATATACCCGTCTTCCATCACCCGATGTCGGCGCAATTTCCCTTCGTATACGGCTCCTAACCGCTGAATGGCGCGATTCGAGCGCTCATTGCGCACATCTGCCGTCAGCTGAACACGAATCGTATGCAGCTGTTCAAAGCAATATTGCAGCAGCAAATACTTGCACTCTGTATTGATGCGAGTACGCCATACAGAAGGGTGATACCATGTGCCGCCAATCTCGGCATATCGATGCAAGGCAGACATATTCATTATTCTCGTCGCGCCAATAATTCGCTCTGTAAGCTGATCAATGACAACGAATGGATACTCAGTCCCCTTCTCGCGGTTCAGAACAGCATCATGAATCACTCGTTCTGCATCCGTAAGACTGCGGATGGTGCGCGGCAAGTAGTGCCAAATATCAGGATGAGATGCTGCTTCATATAAATCTTCCTTATGTTCAGGAAGCATCGGGATCAGCCTAGCACTGCTCCCCGCCAGCTCGAACAATTGATTGTTCATTCGTATCCATTCCCCCGAAGGTCTGATAGGTATAGAGTGCAGTCTGTAACTTGTCTATGTATTGCTGCTCATGACTTGAACACATAAATTGAATTGAAGGGCGAACTGACGTATCCGATGACTGCTTCAGCTGGTTTTCCTGCATTACTTGTGCTAGACGCTGCACGGTGCCATGGCTGCCGTCTATAAGCTGGATATGAGCAGGGATAATGTCTCTCAATATGTGCTTGTAATAGGGATAATGCGTACATCCTAACACAATCGTTCCATACTGATTCAAATCCAATCCAGCAAGCTTATGCACGAAGTAGTCTCCTATCACTCCCTTATCAAAGTTTAACTGCTCGCAATACTCTACCAATTCCGGCAAGGGAATCGAATCCACAATATGTTCTTCGTCAATTCGACTGACTAATGTATGGTATTTGTTCTGACTTAAGGTTAACGCTGTCGCGAATACAAGCACACGCTTGCCATTGTCGCGGTTCATTTCCACGGCAGGCTTGACTGCTGGCTCCATCCCGATGATCGGAATGTCGTACTTCCGTCTTAGTTCTGACGCTGCGATGCTTGTCGCTGTATTGCACGCAATAACAAGCGCCTTCACATTGTGCTGCATGATGTCTTCCACAGCTGAATGTACATGGCGCATTACTTCGGATTGAGATTTCGTCCCATATGGAACATGCAGCGTATCTGCATAAAATAAATATTGTTCATGCGGCATCTGCTTCATAGCCTCAGCCAACACGGTTATTCCACCGATTCCAGAATCAAAAAAAGCGATTGTCATTCCATTCACCTAGCATTCTTATTAACATTGCAACATCTAGTTGTCGATGCTTATATTGTACTCCTTTTCGGCGGTGAATCCTATCGAAAATTTGTCGCATGGTGTCAGTAGAAAATAAATTGCTTGACTAAGTGTCTTTAATCAAAATTGTCATCGTGGAAGGCTGCAGCATGTAAACAACCGTTTCTATAAAAGATGTACGTGTTCGCCATATTCATGAATAGTACTTTTATACCTAAACACCAACGGCAGGGTTATACGAAACAAACTGCCACTCATTTTACTGCAAGGAGCGGTCGCGTAAAACCAGTGTGAGTGCGATGAAGCCGTGGGCGGACAGAAGCTGTAGCTACACAGAAATAATTAAATCAGGAGGGTTCTGTGCCAATGCCGAACACTCCTGAAAATGTTTTAGGCTGTGTAAAAACGCAAGTCAGTAAAATTTGTTGTAATATATTCAAACTGCAAACGGTAAATTGATTGACATTCGCCAGAAAATCGAAACGTTTTTGTAACCATCAGACTTAGAGGTTATTTTTCATAGACATTCTTCATACCAATCATCTTCAAGATTTTGAATAGTATCTTGTAAAAGTTCTGAAAATGTTGGAGCTATAAAATAAACAAAATCAGGGTCATGTACATAAAAGATAACTTGCCCAACTGTACCATGTTCTGTCGGGTCGAAGTCTAACATTAGATACAATGACCCTCCTACAACCTGTGCAAAAGGAAACCACTGCTTGTTAAATAAATATGGCTTAATACGAGAATCAAGCTTACTAATTTCTTCATCGCTGTAATATTCACTCATTAAATGATCGCGATCGCAGAAAAATTTCTTGGTATCTCTAATATCGTCTAAGGAAAGAAATGTAAATGGAATACAACTATCTTTATATGAAGTATACAAAAGATTAAGCGGATAGCCGCTGCCATCCTTAAGTTTATAAAACGCCTTAAAATCCGTTGGTAATGAAATACTAAAATCTCTTTCAAAATCGTCAAATTGTTTATCTGTTACTCCGGTTATCTTCTTGTACTCTTCAAAATACTCAATATCTTCGTCAACAACTTTCCCAGCTAATAAACCCTCTATTGTTTTACGTAATTCATCTATTAGGGACACCTTACTTACCTCCAAATATAACTATCCTTCGCAAGGAACCTATTATTCCACGAATACACCCAGTCTACTTTTACGATTCTACAAGTTGATGAAGAAACCCTTAGAACCTCAATCAGAGCTCAGTCTAGAACTTTATTTTCTTGTGACACATGGCAAATGAAAAAACCTGCTGCACCAGCATGATACCAGTTCAGCAGGTTCTTAGTTCTCAACCTATTGTTCCTTCAACTATTCATCTATCAGCTTCGTGTACTGCTCTGCATTCAGCAAGTGCTTCACAGCTTCCTCAACGCTGCCTTCTACTTCAACTTCTGCAATCCATCCATCTTCGTAGGGGCTGCTGTTCACAAGCTCTGGCGACGCTTCCAATCCATCATTGACCTTCGTAATTGTCCCGGATACCGGACAGTACAACTCAGATACGGTCTTCACCGATTCAATTGATCCCATGCTGTCCCCTGCGGACAAACTGGTTCCTACTGGCGGAAATTCAATGAATACGATGTCTCCCAGCTGGGATTGTGCATGATCTGTAATGCCAACCCGTACCGTATTGCCTTCTATGGCAACTACCCATTCATGCTCTTCACTATACAACAATCCATTCTTCACTTCGCTCATGTCAACGCCCCATTTCATTCATAATGTCATTCATCAGGCCGTCTATCCAATCGAGATCGTAAAAATGGACAGGAAGCGGCCTTGTCGCCTTGTTCTCTGTCCTCGGTACCTGAGAGTTCCCGTTCCTCCACAGCCACAACTGCGGTTGAACTTACCCCTTTGGCGGCATAGAAAATGCACTCTCCAGAGCTGCGTCAGAATGGCGGTTATGGAACCTGAGAGATTCATTGCCAATCGGCGGCTGGCAACTTGCTCCTTCGGTGTTGACAATCGCAATTGTCAAACTCTCCCGACCTTCCTCGTTCGCGAATTACGATTAAACTGGGTAATTATAACACCATTAGATTATTGCAAGATATGCATGATTGTCAATACGACAAGCTATGAAATCAGTTGTGAAGAAAATATCAATTGACAAAGTGTGGAAAGCTCAACTAATGTAGAGATGACAGCTGAAAATGGCGAATGATGGTAAAGGGAGAGACTGCTGAGACATAGCGGCGCCGAAGGAGTAAGCCTGAATAGGTGAATCTCTCAGGCAAAAGGACTTTTACCGGACGCACCTCTGGAGAGCACTGCTATTCATGAAAACGAATACAGTCACCCAAGGGGAAAGTCGATGGTAGACTCGCAAACAAACAATTTGTTTGCGACAATCGGCGACACTCTCAGGTACAAAGGACAGAGCGAGAGAATGAGAGGATGCGATGCATCCACTTTTCTTTCGGCTGTCCTTTTTATGTTCGTATACCGATAATTAGTCCAAATACGCGTATCGAGGTGAATTCATGAGTCAATTGAAGAGAACGCCAATATTTGATCAATACTCTGCTTATCCGGGTGCACGCTGCATTGACTTCGGCGGCTGGGAGCTCCCTGTTCAATTTATCGGCATTCAGCGAGAGCATGAAGCAGTTCGTACACATGCAGGTCTATTCGATGTCTCCCACATGGGTGAATTTATCGTAAGCGGCCCTGCCTCCCTGACATTTCTTCAACAGATGACAACAAATGATGTATCGCGGCTCGAGGATGGCAAAGCACAATATACGCTGATGTGCTACCCTGACGGAGGAGTTGTCGATGATATTCTCATTTATCAGATGAAGAGCGACCGTTACATGCTCGTCGTTAATGCCTCCAACATCGATAAAGACTACGCATGGCTGCAGAAGCACCTGATTCATGGCGTTACCTTGACCAATGTATCGAATCGCACAGCATTGCTTGCCCTTCAAGGGCCGAATGCCCAAGCTATTCTTGCTGCGGTAACTGAGGCACCTATTGATTCGCTCGCTCCATTCCATTTCCTATCGGATGCACAAGTCTGCGGCGTATCAACATTGCTGTCTCGCTCAGGCTATACCGGTGAAGATGGCTTCGAACTCTACTTGTCCGCAGAGGATGCAGCACACGTATGGAATGAGCTGATTCGCGCGGGCGAACCGTTCGGCTTGCTCCCAGCAGGGCTTGGTGCTAGAGACACCTTGCGCTTCGAGGCACGTCTGCCCCTCTATGGACAAGAAATTACAGCCGATATCTCGCCGCTTGAGGCAGGACTAGCACGATTCGTCAAGCTGGATAAGGGCGACTTCATCGGCCGTGTAGCATTAACGAAGCAGAAGACCGATGGACCGGCACGAAAGCTGGTCGGCATCGAGATGATCGACAAAGGCATTCCTCGCTCCCATTATCCAGTGCTTGCAGATGGGCGCGTGATCGGAGAAGTTACAACAGGAACACAGTCGCCGACATTAAAACGCAATCTAGGGCTGGCCTTGATTGAATCCGCATTCTCTGAATTGGATACAGAAATTCTTGTCGAAATTCGCGGCAAGCAGTTGAAAGCCCGCGTCGTCTCGACTCCATTTTATAAACGAATCCCGACCCCTGCCAAAGGAGCGAATCCATCATGAAGCATCGTTACATTCCAGTGACGGAACAAGATCAGGCTGACATGCTGCAGCAGATCGGCATCACTTCCATTGACGAGCTATTCCGCGATATCCCAGCCTCCATTCGTTACAATGGAGTACTGCCAATGTCTAAACCATTAGATGAAGCAGCCATGATGAAGCATATGAAGGAATTGGCCTCCCGCAATGCTAATAGTGAGAGCCATACCAGCTTCCTTGGTGCTGGCATATACGATCATCATATCCCTGTAGTCATCCAGCATCTAGTCTCTAGATCAGAGTTCTATACCGCCTATACACCCTATCAGCCTGAAATCAGTCAGGGTGAATTGCAAGCAATCTTTGAATTTCAATCCTATATATGCGAGTTGACTGGTATGGCTGTTGCCAATGCCAGCATGTATGATGGCGCTACTGCACTTGCAGAAGCTGGAGCACTGGCGGTTGGCGCAACGAAGCGCAAGCAGCTTGTCATCTCGAGCACTGTCCATCCAGAAGCGAGACAGATTGTTCGCACAATGGCTCGAGGACTTAATGTTGAAGTGGTCGAGATTGGATATCAAGACGGGGTGACTGACCTTGCTCAGCTGGAGCGTGCTGTCACGGACGAGACTGCTGCCGTACTGATTCAGTCCCCTAACTTCTTCGGATGCATTGAAGATGTGCGCGCCATTGAACCTATTGCACATGCAAATAAAGGTCTGCTCATCATGAGTACAAATCCACTGAGTCTTGCTATGTTGGAGAGTCCTGGCAAACTAGGTGTAGATGTATGTGTTGGAGATGCCCAGCCGCTTGGCATTGCAGCATCTTACGGCGGTCCTACATGCGGTTTCTTTGCCGTTGCAGAGCCCTATATGCGCCGCATCCCTGGCAGAATTGTCGGCTTGACCAAGGATCTGGATGGCAAGCGTGGATTTGTTCTTACACTCCAAGCGAGAGAACAGCATATCCGTCGTGAAAAGGCGACATCCAACATCTGCTCGAACCAAGCACTTCTTGCTCTTGCTGCTTCCGTCTATATGTCCGTCATGGGCAAGATGGGAATGCAAGAGGTATCGAAGCTCAATATACAGAAGTCTCATTATGCAGCTGCTTATATCAATAACAAGCCCAATCTGGGATTAGCGTTCCAGGCGCCTTATTTCAATGAATTCGTACTTCGTCTCCCGCAAGATACTGACATGGATCGATTGCAGTCTCTGCTCCTGGACAACGGATTCATTGGCGGCTTGGATCTTGGCCGCTTCTATCCTGAACTGGAAGGACATATGCTCATTGCGGTCACGGAGAAAAAATCCAAATCAGACATCGAACAATTTATTGACCTGCTGGAGGTGAGCTGCGTATGAAACCGGAACAAGCACTAATATTTGAATTGAGTCATCCTGGGCGTATTGCCTATTCCTTACCTGAATGTGATGTTCCAGAAATCGAGATTCAAGAGCTTGTCCCAACTTCGATGCTGCGCAGTCAAGAGGCCGAGCTGCCTGAAGTGTATGAGGTTGATGTGATTCGACATTATACCGCCTTATCACGCCGCAACTTCGGCGTAGATAATGGTTTCTACCCACTCGGCTCTTGTACGATGAAATATAATCCGAAAATTAACGAGGATGCAGCAAGGCTGACAGGTCTCGCAGCAATCCATCCTTATCAGCCTACAAGCACGGTGCAAGGGGCTCTAGAGCTGCTGTACACGCTGCAAGAGGATCTAGCTGCCTTGACTGGTATGGATAAAGTCACGCTTCAGCCTGCGGCAGGCGCGCATGGAGAATGGACGGGGTTGATGATGATCCGGGCTTACCATGAGAGCCGCGGCGAGCAGCGGACGAAAGTAATCGTTCCTGATTCCTCTCATGGCACGAACCCCGCTAGTGCAACTGTAGCTGGCTTAGATACGATTACAATACCGTCTAACGAACAAGGATTCGTTGATCTGGAAGCACTCAGAGCCGCTGTTGGATCTGATACGGCAGCATTGATGCTCACGAACCCGAGCACGCTCGGATTGTTCGAAGAGCATATTGTCGAGATCGCGAGCATTGTTCATGAAGCTGGCGGATTGCTCTATTATGATGGCGCTAACTCCAATGCCATTATGGGTATTACGCGTCCTGGGGATATGGGCTTTGATGTTGTCCATTTGAATTTGCACAAGACGATGAGTACGCCTCATGGCGGCGGCGGCCCTGGTGCTGGCCCTGTTGGCGTGAAGAGCAAGCTGATTCCATTCCTCCCTTCCCCTACGGTGATGAAGCATGAGGATGGTTCATATGAATTCGATCAAGGCTCTCCGCTGTCCATTGGACGAGTCAAGGCCTATAACGGTAACTTCGGTATCCTCTTGCGCGCCTATGTATATATTCGCACTTACGGTCCAGAAGGGCTGCGCCGTGTATCTGAATGCGCGGTACTGAATGCCAACTACATGATGCACCGTCTGGCGCCTTATTACGATATTCCATATCCAGGCGTATGCAAGCATGAGTTTGTGATGTCAGGCAAAGGGTTGAAGCAGTACGGCGTGCGGACGCTGGATGTTGCCAAACGCCTTCTTGACTTCGGCTTCCATCCGCCAACCATCTACTTCCCGCTCAATGTCGAGGAGTGTATGATGATCGAGCCTACGGAAACAGAGAGCAAGCAGACGCTGGATCGCTTCATCGATGTGATGATCCAGATCGCACAGGAAGCGAAGGAACAGCCTGAACTGCTGCTGAATGCACCGCATTATACGGATGTGAAGCGATTGGATGAAACCCAGGCCGCACGGAAGCCTGTATTGAACTGTGCTTGTAATTAATTTGTAATAAGCAGCAACATGCAAAATGCCCCGAGCGCCTACCGACAATTCGGTTACGGCACTCGGGGCATTTCATTATTGGACGAATTGTAACTTACCTTCAGTCCTTCAGTATTACAACTTTAGATTGCTTTAATTATTTCTTCGCTCGGCTAACATAGAATTTAATCTTGTCACCCTTCTTCGCAGCTCCACCAGCAGGAACCTCTTGCTTAAATACTTTCCCTGCTTCCTGTTCATCCGAGTTCTCGAGAACATACTCATATTTCAAGCCGCTTGCAAGAACCTGCTTCTCCGCTTCTTCCTTCGACAACCCCACTAAGTTAGGAACAGCAATCTCACCAGACTTCGGCGGTTCCGTCGTTGTATTCGTGTTCGGATCCGGCTGCTGGCCATCAGGCAGCTGACCGTCTGGTGGCGTTGTCGTGTCTGGCGTTGTCCCTGTCTGACCATCATGAG
Organism: Paenibacillus wuxiensis; assembly: GCF_040195695.1. Classification (NCBI taxonomy): domain Bacteria; kingdom Bacillati; phylum Bacillota; class Bacilli; order Caryophanales; family Paenibacillaceae; genus Paenibacillus; species Paenibacillus wuxiensis. The sequence continues at coordinate 141,560 of NZ_JBEFZI010000006.1, forward strand.
CGCCGATATTCGTCGTTCCAGAATCTGTTGTATGATCGTCAGGTTTCTTCTCTGGCGTCGTAGGCGGAGTTACACTCGTATTGTTCGAGTTGGAATCCCTATTACGGTCACGGTCACGCTCTGTCGACTTCCGATCCGCATCATCCGATTTCTTCTCCGTCTCGCGTTCTTGAGAGGAATTGTCATTGGATGAATTATTATTGTTATCTGTCACTGGCGGCTCTGTTACGTTTGTAGAAGAGCCAGAGTCCTGTTGGCTTGCATCTGAATCCGTTCCCGGCTCTGTTGCTGGATTCTCTGTTGCAACCTGATCGTTAGACTCTGGAGCATCAGTAGATATCGCTGCATCATTTGCCTTCGACAAGGAGTTTGCCAACATGACTGCTCCGCCCAATACGCAAATAAATACGGCAGCACATGCAAGAATGAGTATCATTTTCTTGCGGCCCACATTCTCCGCGTTATCCGCTTCATAAGGTGCGGCTTCTTCTTCCTCCGCCTCTTCCTCAGCAGTGATGAGCAGCTCTGGATCCACTTTCGGAACGGGCGGCGTATAAATGCCCCCAATTGTCTTCACAGGGATGTTCGGCGAATCCATAATCTCGCGAAGCGTCAGCATGAAGGAAAACTGCGAGATTTCTCCTAAATAGACACTCTGTACGAGAGACAACAGCGCTTCCTTCTGACCTGGAGACAGTTCCTTCAATGCACCGGCCAAGCGCGACTCATACATTTCATAGTATTGAGGCACATTCAAATGCAGTGTGCTCAGCTGATACAGCAAGTAGCACAGTCCCAATGTACCGCAGCGTTCGGTCGGTGCCTCTGACCAATAGTTCATCACAAGAACTTGATGATCCTCCGTAATCCACAAGTTGTCGACAGATACGGAGAAGTTCGTAATATTCGATTCCAGCGCATCTTGAATCGCCTTACCAACTTCATATAACAAGGACAGCGTCTTGTTGGCACTCAGCGCGTGATGCTGTATGTACTTCGCCAGCGGCATTCCGTTATAGGAGGTGAACACCACGAAGAAATCACTGCCGGACGTCCCTGCATTCAGCATATGGAAGAATCGATTATTTGAAAAATGCGAGATTTGACCAAACGCTTTCTTGCATTGCTCAGCCTTATCTAGTCCCTTATTCTCTACCAAATATATAAATACATCTCTCTTAAGTGACAAATCTATGGCTTCATATAAAACTCCATCTGCCAAATGCAAAATTACCTTGCATAATTGATAACGTTCCCCAATGTAAGCACTCATATGTCTTGCTCCTCCGCGATTCATGCTTGGAAGCCCAACGCTGAACGTCGAGCTCTCCTAAGACATTATGAAGCAAATTATGATTTTTTGCAAAACTTGCATTAACGAAACATTGTGCAGCTATTTGCCAATTCCTTAAACTATCGCCTATATAGCTTAATCTGGCTCATTTTCGCAAATTTTTCAGATTATTTTCTTCCATCATTTTCATTAACGATTCATCAACATTTCGTCATCAATTTATCGTGATTTATTCGTTGTCTAGTCGTTGCTGAATCATTGATTTGACATCGTTTCATCATCGTTCGTCATTGTTTAATCATCATTGTATCACCATCAGTCGCTCTCAATTTTACATTTGCAACGTCCTCACTACATCCCTCCATTGCTTGATCAACTGCTCCATCTTGTCATGTGCCCCGTGAACTTCCCCCATTCGTGCTGCTTGCCCTACCCATAATGACATATATTGAGGATTATTGGTTCGAGCAGCCGACTGTCTAACGCCTCTCGTAAGTTCATTCATAATTGGATAAGCAGGTATGGAATCGTGATAAGTCTCCAACCTGCGAATGAGATCATTCCGTAGTCCTCTTGCAGGCTTGCCTGAGATTGTCCTCGTAATGACCGTACTGCATTCGTCAGATGCGCGAATGGCCGCTTGATAAGCGGGATGTGCCCCGCTCTCCTTGCACAGCAGGAAAGCACTCCCTAACTGTGCTGCTTGTGCTCCAAGGGCCATGACCGCCGCTATCCCGCGTCCATCCATTATACCGCCAGCAGCAATGACGGGAGCGGATACCTGATCGACAATAAGAGGAACTAACGCCAATGTGCCGATTAGAGCTGAATAGGGGTCTCCCACAAATGTTCCACGATGCCCGCCTGCCTCACTGCCCTGAGCCACGATCATATCGATACCTGCAGCTTCAAGCTGAATCGCCTCGGCAACATGTGTTGCTGTTCCTATTAAGAGGATGCCAGCTTCTCTCAATTGACGAATATAGATCTCATCGAGAATTCCGAATGTAAAGCTGAGAACCGGAACGTTCTCTTCAAGAATGACTTGAATCTGGTTATGAAAAGTTAGCCGATAAGCTGACTCATCAAAGCAGTATGTCTCTTTGCTTCTATCTTTGCTGATTTCTTGACCTTGCTGATTCAGATGTATATCGATATTCTGCAAATCTTCCATCACTGCATCCGATATATGCTGATCAATCCCGGCTGGTTCTGGTATGAATAGATTTACTGCAAAGGGCTTGCTCGTAAGCTGTTTGATTGCCCGAATTGCTTTTCTCATCTGTTCAGGCTGCATGTATCCCGCTCCCAGCGTCCCGAGCCCTCCAGCGTTCGATACAGCCGCTACAAGCTCAGGTGTGGTTGCTCCCCCTGCCATCCCTGCTTGAATAATCGGGTATTGGATGCCTATTCGATGGATTATCGTATTATTCTTATTCAATCTATCACTCACGATTCAATCTTCCCTTCTGCACCAAGGATTTGAACATCGATCATGCTATTTTCGTACATGTACGAGATCGCCTCGTTCCACACTCCTACCCTTCGACGAAAGAGATGGAATTTCCTGTATAATAACCACTTTCACTTGTTCTGACTCCGTGCATAATTGATGCATTGACATAATATGTTTCCCATCAGTGTCATCGTGCGTACAATGTCTATGAATCATAGCAGGGTTTAGAATTGCTGGTGGGATAAGCGTAAACCGTGTACCATCATCACTGTCGAGAAGCGCACTCACGATATTTTGAATGTGATAATGATCAATCCAACTAGAATGATAATTTTCACGGAGAAGATGGCAACGTTTCCATCCTTCGCGCATATGATAAATATAAATATTTTTGCATCGGGGAAAGTTTTTGTTGCCCAACAAACATAGTTGACCTATACTAATGAAGTAGCATGAACGGAAAAATTCCGCTTTTTTTTGGGACAAATCTTGCACTAGGCAAACTTTTTAGGACATGGTGAAATCAGGAGAGTGAATCAGATGCATTCAAATGTCGTAACGCTATACAGTGCTGGCACAGGCCAGCATGTACGGTTGAATCGAATCGAAGTTCAAGGAGTACTACGGAGAAGATTGCTTGATCTCGGTTTTGTTCCAGGCAATGTGATCGAAGTGCTGCAGCGCAGTCCGCTCGGCGATCCGATCGCATTCCGAGTCAATAATACAACGATAGCGCTTCGCAAGGAAGAAAGCATACTCATGTATGGCGAAATAGTTGGGAGTGATGATCAATGACAGAACAATATACAGTTGCCTTAGCCGGCAATCCAAATACCGGTAAAAGCACCTTGTTCAATTCCCTTACAGGAATGCGACAGCATACGGGAAACTGGGCGGGAAAAACCGTCCTAACAGCAGAAGGCCACTTCAATCATGAAGGTACTTCCTATAAAATGGTCGACCTGCCAGGTACGTATTCGCTCTATTCCAATTCCGCCGACGAGGAAGCCGCTCGGGATTATATTATTTTTGAGAAACCCGATGTGACACTCGTCGTGCTGGACGCGACATCACTGGAGCGGAATTTGAACTTGGCATTGCAAGTGATGGAAATGACCAACCGCGTTGTTGTCTGCATTAACTTGATGGATGAGGCGAAGCGGCTCGGTGTCAAGATCGACACTAATGCGATCGAGAAGAAGCTTGGTGTACCCGCAGTTGCGATCTCTGCACGACACCGTACTGGGATTGATCAAATGATGGAGAAAATTAAGGGTGTGGCTTCCGGCAAGATTGTACCTTCCCCGCTGCTCGTGCAATATAGCGAGGATATAGAAGAGAAAATCGCAGCACTAGAACCGATCATTCGGGAGAAGCTTGGCACAACATTTCCAACAAGATGGATTGCACTTCGTCTGCTTGACGGTGATGAGAGCTTGATCAATTCGATGAGATCCAGATGGAACTCGCCGGTCGCAGATACCGTGAAGGGAGTTGTTTCGTATGGCCACACCGCTTGCCACTAATTCAGAATCATTGGACTCCTTATTGTCCAGAGCACGCACTCTTGCAAGCGGAGAAGCAATTCGGGACGGAATTGTAACGGATATTTATCGTACGACGCGTGATATATGCAGTGCAGCCGTTGTCTATGAAGACAAGAAGAAATTAAAAAGCACATACCGGTTAGACAAGATTCTAACCTCTCCGATCTGGGGCTTTCCGATCATGCTCGCCATCTTGGGTGTTGTATTTTGGTTGACGATTGCTGGAGCGAATGTTCCGTCGGAAATGATATTTTCCTTCTTCGAAGTGATTGAAGGGTACTTAAACACGGCATTTGAAGCGATGAATGCTCCTGCTTGGCTGCATGGCATTCTTGTACTCGGCTTATATCGCGGTACATCATGGGTAATCAGTGTCATGCTGCCGCCAATGGCTATTTTCTTCCCTATTTTCGCGTTACTTGAGAATTTCGGGTATCTGCCTCGAGTTGCATTCAACATGGATCGTCTATTCAAAAAGTCAGGCGGACACGGGAAGCAAGCCTTGACGATGTCGATGGGCTTCGGATGCAATGCAGCAGCGATCTTGTCTACACGGATTATCGAATCGCCACGAGAACGCATGCTTGCGATATTAACGAATAACTTCGTACCATGTAACGGCAGATGGCCGACCCTGATTCTGTTGTCATCTCTGTTCATGGCAGCAGGTGTAGCAAGTGGGATGCAGACGATCGTAACGGCAGCTATCGTGATGGGTATGGTTATGATTGGGATTGTTGTCACCTTGACCGTATCTTGGGTCATGTCCAAAACAGCACTGCGCGGTGTGCCCACACATTATACGCTTGAACTTCCACCGTACCGCAGACCGCAAGTCTGGAAGACGATTTTATTGTCATCGCGTGATAAATCGCTTAACGTATTGACTCGCGCTGTCGTTATTGCGGCACCAGCCGGCGTTCTGACTTGGATTCTTGGCAACGTATTTGTCGGAGGCGACAGCATATTGAATCATATGGCTTCATTCTTCGACCCATTCGCCCACGCTATTGGCTTAGATGGATTCATCGTTATGGCATTCCTGCTCGGCTTGCCTGCGAACGAGGTTGTCCTTCCTATCTTGCTAATGGGCTACTTGTCCTCTGGGGCAATGGTTGATGCAGATGGAATGGAGAACATCAAGGAAATCTTCCTGCAGCATGGATGGACATGGTTGACTGCATTGAATATGATGCTGTTCTCCTTGCTCCACTACCCTTGCGGAACGACACTATACAACATTTATAAAGAAACGAAGAGTGCAAAATGGACAATATTATCTGCCGTTATTCCGCTTGGAATCGCTATAGCAGTCACCTTCGCCACGGCTCAGCTCGCTAGAGCCTTCGGTTGGGTATAAAGTTATCTCTCTCCCCCTAAACGATAATGTTCAGGGGGTTTCTTATTCATTCCCTCCTTACTTGCTAACTATACCGAATTGCTAGAACCATGATTTCGTTCGTTACTACCATCCGTATACATATACATTTCTTTCCTATCATGTTAAAATGATCATTCATTCTTTTTATGATTATTCATTAGCGAATACAAATACCTAAACATCTTTAATGGGGGGGATTCATTTCATGGACAAGCAGCATCTGCGCTCAATTATGGATCATCAATATGAGCTACCAACAGAAATCGAACAATATGAAGCCGTACAACAAGTAGTCAGCCTACTTGGCTCTACAGATCCTGAATTGAGGGATGATCTTGCATACGGGATATTGTATGAATGGCTTATTACACAAAAAATCCTGACCGCTGGACAACTAACAGAGCTTCTTCATCAGACGTTATCAGACCAAATGCTTTTCAAAGGAATTGGGACTGCTGAGAACGATTCGGTCTTCCAACGTACATTCTCCGCCCTCTTACTCGCACTGCTTCTGAAGCGTGATGAACAACAGCCTTATATAAGCAAGCCTTTATATGAACACATTGCGAAGCGAGTTGTTGATTATTGCATGCAGGAGAACGATTATCGCGATTATGTAGAAGTTAAGGGATGGGCTCATGCTCCAGCTCACATCGCAGATGTCATGGCTGCTTGTGTACGCAGTCCACACATTGGCCCAGAGGAATGCAAGAAGCTTCTCAGTGCCATTGAGCACATGCTTCTTCATGCGAATCATATCTTGCGAACAGAGGAAGATGAACGCATGGCGACAGCCGTCGTGTCAATGCTTGAGCTTAATAAGTTGTCGTTCATGTCCTATTGCGCGTGGCTTATGCAGGTTGAGCTGCCCAATGAAGACAAAGTGATTTATCGCTGTAGACGCATAAATGTTAAAAATTTTGCTCGATCTGTATGGATGCGTGCAGCAATGAGAGAATTCATCGATCCAACAACAGGATGGCACAATTGGTATAACATTGAAAAGAAACTGAATCCGGTCTTCAACAGAGACATATAAGATCAACTTCATTTCTGTTAATTTCCTCGTTATTCTCTTGTAGAGCGCCTGATTAAATACAAAAAAAAGAACCTGCACTTACCTGCAGGTTCTTGATGTGATATCTACATACTTAACTCGTTAGCCTGTGAATGATTGTACCCACACGCCATTGTAGTATGCAACACCGATGGAAGTGAAGCTGGAGTTCAGGATGTTCTTACGGTGTCCATCGCTGTTCATCCATGCGTTCATTACTTCTTGCGGATTACGTTGGCCTTTGGCAATGTTCTCGCCAGCAGTATTGAAATTGACACCTTGTGCTCTCATCAGATCGAATGGGGAGCCAAGTGTTGGAGATTGATGGTCAAAGTAGTTGTTATCGTTCATGTCTTTCGCCTTGATCATCGCAACTTTGTTCAATTGTGCATCGGATTTCAATGGCTGCAAACCAGCATTCGCACGTTCTTGGTTCACCAAATCGATAACTTGGCTAGCGAAGTCACTGTTCGCATTGTTGTTGTCTTGTGGCGCAGTTGGTTTATTTTCACCAGGTGTTACTGGTTTTTCAGCTTCTGGCTTGTTTACTTCTGGTTTGTTAACCTCAGGCTTTTCAACTTCAGGTTTCTCGATTTCTGGCTTCTCTACCTCAGGTTTCTCAACTTCAGGTTTGTTAGCTTCTGGCTTTTCAACTTCAGGTTTATTTACTTCCGGCTTGTCCACCTCTGGCTTTTGAACGGGAGGCGGAACGATTGGCTTATTCCCAATTTCTTTTTGAATGGCTTCCATCCATTTGGACAAGATTTGCTTCAATTCCGAGTTATCTTGGAATACTTTATCAAAGTCCATATTCATACCCAGGTTTGAACAATTCGAGTTCATCATTGGATTCGGCTGTTGCACTGGGCTAACGGGTGCTGCCATAGCAGAGTTCACCGCCATAACCGGTGCCAATGCAATTGCACTTGTAATTACAACTTTCTTAAATGTCTTCTTCATCCTGTACATCTCTCCCTTTGCAGCCTGCGAGGTTAGCTGTCGGGTTCGGGTTAAAGTGGACTCCCCTGTCGCTATACGACTTCACCCCAATGAATCGGTTCCCCCGCGCTCTGACGAGCTTCGGCTTGTTTTGTGGTACGTTTCCGATCCTAACACGGATAATACAGGAGATCATTTCAAATATATTGTAATTAATTATAATATCTTCCAAACAAAAAGAACCGGAGTATGCTAGACTGCACTCCGGTTCTACTTTTCTAGTATTCCATTTGGTCGGAAATTGATCTATTCCTAATCCGCTCGCTTCTTACTTGATCACTTGGGACAATGCTGTGAAAATCACGCCAAGCGCATAGGCACCAGCATCAGGATAGCCAAGACTCCGTTCGCCAACCGTCCCCGCTCTTCCCATACGAGCTACTATTGTCTCTGTATACTTTGCACCTTGAACAGCAGCCTCTGCCGCTTTCACAGAAGCAGTCTTCACGTCATCGCCCTCAGACGCACTCTGTACCCACGCATCTGCAAATGGAGCCAACGCATCGACAAGTGTCTTATCCCCAACTACAGCTCCTCTTCCGAATGAGCGCTCGCCCGTGTCTTGAATGCCTTTAACAACTGCTTGCATCATTTGTGCAAATTCAGAAACGGACAATTCTACGCGTTCGCCCGCGAACTTGCTGGCTGCACGGAATGCTGAACCCCAGATTGGGCCGGAAGCGCCGCCGCAATGCTCCATAATAACTAACGAGCAAGCATGGAGGAAATTGCCCATGTTGTCTGAATGATGTGCAATGATGTCATGCCATTCTCTCTTCAATTGTTTGAAGCCCTTCGCCACACTCATACCGAAGTCGCCATCACCTGCATGTGAATCCAAATCGCAGAATGGAACCTCATTTTCAATGATGATTTCACTCATCTTGTCTGTTAGATAGATCAGGTTATTAACCGTGAACACATTATGTTCGACCTTCGAGAAGGCCTCGTCCGTCTCTACTGTGAAGGATACCTCGTGGCTCGCAGTTCCTGCTTCGGACATCTCCTCAGGATGGATTGGTTCAAATGAACCACTCACCTGCAACGCCGGTGTATTACAGCTTGCTTCGAGGTAATGCTTAAGCTGTTCATCCAAGCGGATAACCGACACCGACGCGCCAGCCATATCGATACTTGTCATGTAGTTGCCTACGAATACTTTGACAAGAGTAATTTGCTGTGCATGAATCTCCCGAACTACGGCGTTCGCCAGCAAGTACAATTCTTGCAGCGGAGATCCGCCAAATCCATTAATCAGCACGGCTAGCTCCTGCTTAGAGCCTGCTGTAATCTTCATGTCACGGAACAAATCCGCAACCATTTTCTTCGCCAGTTCGTTAGCAGAAGCGATCTTCTCTCGACGAATGCCAGGCTCCCCATGAATTCCTACGCCGTACTCGATCTCATCGTCATTCAACTGGAACGTTGGTGTTCCTTTTGCTGGAACTGTACAAGAGGTAAGCGCGAATCCAATACTTCTTGTGTTGTCGATCGCGTGCTGAGCAATCGCCTTCACTTCTGCAAGCTCCAAGCCCTCTTCAGCGGCCGCACCTGCAATCTTATGAACGAGCACTGTGCCTGCAACACCTCTGCGGCCAACCGTGTATAGACTGTCCTCTACAGCTATATCGTCGTCCACTTTGACATAATCGACCTGAATTCCGTCTTCTTTGGCTAGATGCGACGCATTTTTGAAGTTCATAATGTCGCCACTGTAGTTCTTAATAATGAGCAGCGTTCCCTTCTTGCTTGCAGAGGCCTTTAACGCTTGATAAATTTGAATTTGTGAGGGGGATGCAAATACATCACCGCATACAGCTACATCGAGCATGCCTTGTCCTACAAATCCAGCGTGAGCTGGTTCATGACCGCTTCCTCCGCCACTGATCAACGTAACCTTGTTCTCATTCACGATTTTTTTCTTGACAATCTTGTATTTGCTGATGAACTCCAGTTCCGGATGTGCAAGCACCATACCGTTACACATTTCCCGAACCAAAGTTTCCGGTTGATTCAGTATTTTTTTCATTCCTTACACGTCCTTCTGGTCTTTGAATTGTTGACCCATCATATCAGCCACTCGAATCGCCGATACAACCATCTCTTCTGTGACTGGGAACGGCATGGAGTGGATAGATTCTTCAGGGATGCACGCCTTCTGTGCTACTGCCTGTAATTCTTCGTTCGTAACACTTGTTACACCGAGATCAGCCAAGCATACCGGAAGACCAATGCTTAGGCAGAATTCCAATACCTCGTTCATCTCTGCTGCGCTTGCATTCTCAAGGACAAGCTGCACCAATGTTGTAAAGGCTACCTTCTCGCCATGCATATAAGAGTGAGTGCCTTCAAGTGAAGTTAATCCATTGTGGATGGCATGAGCTGCTGCCAATCCGCCGCTCTCGAATCCTAATCCAGACAAAAGAATATTCGTTTCTACAATGTTCTCCAGTGCAGGCGTTACCAAGTTCGCATCGCAAGCCATCTTCGCCTTCGCACCGTCTTCAAGCAATGTCTCGTAGCACAACTTCGCAAGTGCGAGTGCTGCTTTCGTACCTTTGGCAGGTGCTACTCCTCCCATTGCACCACAAGGCAGTCCTGCATTTACATTCGAATAAGAGCTTGCTGTTGCACGTGCTTCGAAGTAAGTGGAGAGCGCATCTCCCATGCCTGCTACGAGGAAGCGCGTTGGCGCATTCGCAATGACAGTCGTATCAATCATGACCACACTAGGACTTTGCTTGAAATAAGCATAATCGTCAAATTCCCCTTCAGGCGTGTACATGACCGCGGAATGGCTAGTTGGCGCATCAGTTGCTGCAATAGTTGGGACGATAATAAGCGCTTCCCCTTCTGCCACACATTTGGCCGTATCAATCGCTTTGCCTCCACCAAGTCCAATTGTACATGAGCAATTATGCTCAATAGCAAGCTGTTGTAATCTTTTTACTTCTTGACGCGAGCATTCTCCAGTGAAACCGCTCTCAACTAACGTAACTTTGTATTTATTCATTGTATGTTCAAGCTTATGCTTTACACGCTGCACATCATCTGGATGAGCGATCAGAAGAGCAGAATCTCCGAATGTTCGAATGAAATAACCCAAGTTATACAGTTCATCTTCACCTTGTACATATTTGGCTGGACTGATAAACGCTTTTCTCATGATTAAATGCCTCCTCTGTGCTATTTATATGTTTATTATAGAACCGTCAATGAACTAGATCATTGAACTATTATTGCGAAATAAAGCGCTATCTTATCGGATTTTCTTATCATTTGTACGCCGAATGGTATTATCTTGTCATCCAACCCGAAAATTATGCTATAATTTAGCCATGCAAACAAAAGGAGAATGAGTCATCGTGAGTTCCCGTTTTAGCTTAGAGAGCATCATCGATATGGAAAAATGGCAGCAGCTGCAAGACTCGCTATCCTTAGTGACGAAGATGGCCGTGATTACGACTGACTATAAGGGCATCCCAGTAACAGCGCATAGCCATTGCCAAAACTTCTGCAAGGCCATTAGACAGGATGAATCGTTGTCGCAATACTGCCAGAAGTGCGATGCGCGCGGCGGTCTGGAGGCTGTTCGTCTGAATAAGCCGTATATCTATTTGTGCCACTTTAACATTGTCGATATTGCTATTCCAATTATCGTGAATAATCAATACATGGGAGCAGTGATGGCCGGACAAGTCAAGCTGCGTGACAATCCGATGGAGCTCGAACAAATTGTTACCCGACCCGCTAATGCGGATGCGAATCGGAAGTTCAAGAATCTCGAGCCGGAATACAGCTCCTTGCCGGAACTGTCCTATGATGAGGTTGTCACCATTTCTGAAATGCTCTATCATCTATGTAATTATATTGTAGAGGAAGCCATTTCCAAAAATACAACCATTGAAATGTATCGGCAGGCGCTTCATAGTGAGAAGACTGCCTCCGAGTTTTTAGCAGACCATAGCTATCGCAGCATTCAAACATTCAAGGCAGAACTGGATAACACGCTGATCGACAATCAAATTAGCAAGATGAAAAATCAGCAAATGCTTGCCTCCAACTCGATGCTTCAGCCTGCATTCGATTATATTTATACACACAAGAGCGAGAACGTAAAGCTGACGGATATGGCTGCACTCTGCCATGTCAGTCCCAGCTACTTCAGTCGTATTTTTACGAAAGAAACAGGAGAAAACTTCTCGGTGTTCATTCCGCATCTCAAAATCGAGTGGGCCAAACAAATCTTGGAGACTACCGATCTGTCTATTTCGGAAATTAGCAATGAGCTTGGCTTCAGTGAACCGAGCTACTTCATTAAGTCATTTAAGAAATTTGAGCAACTTACACCTGCTCGCTATCGCCAAATCTATAAACGATAAACCATAACAAAAAGCCGTCACTCCACGTTCTCCTGCGAACTTGGGGACGGCTTTTCAACCCTTCCTCTCTTCCATTTACTCATCGAATCCACTGCTGCAAATCATCCATCGTTACATATGAGATAGAGGGCGATCGTTCATGCTGCTCATGTCCTTCTGTACAGGCTGCCGCTTTATAACCATGTTCCAGCTCGAACGTATAGAAGCGTACCGATTCCTTATCCGGCTTCAATTCGAATGTCCCTGCCCCATTGTCAACGATGGAGAAGGAATCCAGCGGAATAGATAAGCCCTTTCCGGCTGCTTTGATATAGCTTTCTTTCAATGTCCATAATGTATAGAAGTAGTCCATTTTTTCCCCGTCATCTTTTTGCATAAGAGCATCCGTTTCTTCCATCGAGAAAAAACGACGCGCAATCGACAAGTCAATCGGCTTTATTTGCTCCACATCAATGCCAAGCACTCCTTGCCCCCATATCATCATCACCCAGCAGCCTGAATGAGAAATGTTGAAGGAAAAGTCGCTGTCTCCTGCGACACGTGGCTTGCCGTACTCATTGTGTTCAAAATGTATGTCTGCATTTGTATATCCGTAATCCTTACATAACACTGCTCTAACCAAAGATTCTCCAAACAGAGAGCGGTACGCATCTTCAACAAACTTAAATTTTCTAATTCGATCTCTTCGCTGCGGTGCAACCTTGCTCATAAAATCATCATACTCCGCAGGCGAAATGTGTTCCGGTAAGTGAAATGCTGCGATTTTCGTTATGTTCATCACCTTTTGACCGATATATTGAACGACATTTAGAAGCCCATCTTCAATAACCAGCTAGCCAGATGCTCTTCCCGCGCTTTTATGTCATCCTTGTCTCTATTATATTTGCCCAATTGGTATTCGCCAACAAGATTACCGTCGAGCATGAGTCAAGCATGAATAGCATGCTCCAACCAAAAGATGCTCATTAGTCAACATGCTGTAAATACCTTCATGTTGGAAGACGAATGAGCATCCTTGATTATCTGGAAACGATGAATAGACCGTTATGCTTGAATGAATTGTGGAGACATTTGCAATTCATAGTTGTTCTTTTCTTTCTGCTTGTTATAGATGAAGTGCATAATAATCGCAGCGATTAAGAAGAAGCTGACTTGCAAAATCTGTACTTGCGCGTTGAAGTAATAGAACTGAAGTCGGCTTCCCGTTGCTGTCAGCCAGAACGTGAAGAGATAGAACAGCAGAGTGCCTCTTGTTGCATTGAACACGTAGCTTTGGAACCATATGAAGAACATAAGCTGAATGACGTAGAGAAAATAGGAGGTGCTAGTTTCATAGGAAGAGATCACGTAACCTGGCAGCACCCAAAGTCCGAATATGAGTCCAGTGAGCAGCGAACTGGTAACATTGTTTTTGAATTTGCCCTGAAGAAAAGGAAGCAAAAAGCCAATCCAGCCAAAGATTCCACCGATAAGCCCTGTCTCCTCAATCAGATTCCACAGTCCAATTAGGAACATGTCAGAAATGCTGTATGTCATTTGCGGAAGAGGAATGCCGAAGAGCTTTGAGCCATAGTGCATTGTCGCTACGAACAAAATGACGACTACTAACAATACAGGGAACCAGAACAAGTCTTGTTTTCTAGGAATCAGTTTGGAGAACACGCCCTTCACTGCCTTTGAACCGCCCATTGCATAATACGCAATCAATCCAGCGAACGATGGTGAGTAAAGCGCAATGATGGTCAGCGGATGCATAAGCGTGAGAGGTCCTGTAATCGGAACCAGAATGTCCCCAAACAGCATATAGGCAAGCCCAATCCCCCAACAAGCGCCAAACGAGATGGCCAAATACAAATACAGATATTTGTTATGATTGCTCATCTTTTCAACCTCCCTATCGTATTGGTTTGGTGCTGGATCTTACTTACACATTCACTTTCTTATGGATCAAAGCCAGTAGGTTATTGACCGTGCTGAAGTTTTTCAAATCCATATCCTCATTTTCGACTTCGATTCCGAACCTCTGCTCGACAAAATTTACAAGCTTCATCGCGAACAGCGAGTTGACGAAACCCAATTTGAAGAAATTGTCGTCATCCGAGAATTCAATGTTATCTTCGCTAATGGACAAATTTTGATGAATGAAGTTTCTGATTTCATTTTGATAGTTCATAGTATCCTCCTTCAACATTTGGCAATTGGACTTCAATATAAGGTGGGAAGTCTTGAATATTGTCTAAATCATGTTCCAACACATAGTTGCCCTGCCCATCCGATGATTTCTCACGAAATCCTGCAAAGCGATAACTGACATACATCATCCTGTTGCGTCCTGTTTCGCGAAAATCGGCCAGCAGCGGGGTGTTCTGTTTTCGAGCCTCTTGTAATATGTAACTAAGCAGCACCGTTCCTACGCCTCGCGACACGACCCGACATGACATGAGCAGCATCTCTAGCTTCCAATGAGTTTCTTGGGTATGGATTAAGGCTAGCCCAATCTTACCGTAATCTCCATACTTGTCTTCTAATTGGCAGACTAACAGCCGATGGTGCGGAGATTGCCGCAACTCGTCCAATTCTTCATAGCTGAACGTTCTTCCCGTAGCATTCAATTGATTCGTTCGAACCGTCAGTTCCTCAGCTCGCTGCAAATCCTCTTCCTGTGCGGGATAGATCGTAAACTTCATAGACAGCGTTGCAAGAAACGCCTCCGAGGGCCCTTGATATTCACTTTCTGCCAGCTTCCGCTGATAATCAGCCTGATACAATTTGCGTCTTCGTGCAGAATCAACTGTTATGAAACGAGGATTCAGTGATGGATGTGATAACAGGGTGAGATATTGATCCGCATTGATGCAGTGAACACTCTCATGGACGTTCTGTACTTCTTCCAATTCGAAGGGTTGATCGTCAACAAACAGAATCGTGTCCATACCGATATTGATATTTTTCTGAATTTCTGCGAGTGAATATGATTTGGCGTTCCAATGAATTTCAGGATACAGGAAGTAATCATCCAATCCGAACTCTTTCAGCTTGGACATGGCCAAGTCATAGTCGTTCTTGCTGGCAATCGATTGAAGAATTCCGCGGCTATCAAGTGTCTCGATAATCTCCCGAATGCCCTCCTTAAGTTGGACGCTGGATGACTCCACCAGTACCCCATCCCATAGTGTATTGTCCAAATCCCACACGACGCATTTATACTCTTTTTTTTCGTTCATACGTATCCTCCATCGGAATAGTCATAGAACCCTCATCCACTTTTGCGTCCCCACAGGCCTGCATCAACCATCTTCTTCAACAATGGGCAGCATCTATACTTGGGATCTTGATAGCTGTCATACAGAACCTCTAGCGAATGAACAACCGTATCCAAGCCTATTAAATCAGCCGTTTCCAGCGGCCCCATCTTATGATGGAAGCCTTGCTTCATCATTTGATTCACTTGCTTCGCCGTCGCTAATCCATCCTGTACGAGATAGGCCGCTTCATTCATGAACAGATGGGATAAGCGATTCGAGACGAATCCAGGCAAGTCGTCAATAATTCGTTGATAGGATGAAATATCCTTTAAGAGTACCTCATAGCCGTATCTTGCTAAATCCAGTGCAGTTGCACAGCCCATGACCCCTGCACCCACGATCGCAACTGTTTGGTTCGACCTCTTCCCATCCCTCCTCTATCATGCTATGCAGACACTTCATGCGCTCACTAATACCGCGCTTACAATCTGCTAGCCGGAGCTAGACTGATACAAGAAGAGCAAATGATTAGTAGATTTCTTCGTATGTTTCCTTCGTTTCCGCTAAAGCCTTGCCTACCTTGGTTCGGAACCATTCCACATCCTCTGCTGTCAGGGATATGTTCGGATACAGTCTCGACATCGTCGATACGAGTATGCCATTCTTCGAAAGATTATGGTTCAAAATAATGTCCATCGACATAATCTCAAAATCATAGTCCGAAGGACTTGTCAGTACCGAAGAGCAGCAATGATAGGCTGAACATGCTGGCGGACCTTGAATGACGAGTGGAAGCCCTATGGCATCCGCTTCCTGCTGGATAATCTGCTGCATCTCACACATCTTTTCATTCATTTCCGTCATTGCCAGCCCTTGATTGCGACTCAATATTTCCAGTGTTGTTTTGACAGCCGCCGTTCCAAGCGGGTACCCGTTGAAAGTTCCAGCATGAATTACTTTTTTGTCGACCAGAAGCTGCATAATCTCCTTCTTGCCAACTAGTGCAGATACAGGTACGCCGCCTCCCGCAATTGCCTTCCCAAGTGTTGTCAGGTCAGGACGTACATCGAATTGCTCCTGAGCGCCGCCTAATCCCATACGAAGTCCGGTTATTATCTCATCGAAAATAAGTACAACCTCATACTCATCACATAACGCCCGCATTTTCTTCAGATAACCCGGTGCGGGCATAACGCTTCCCCCATTCACGCATACCGGCTCCGTGATGACAGCAGCAATTTCATGGCCTTTCTTCCGCAGCAGTTCTTCTAGTGCCGCTTCATCATTCCATGGCAGCAAGTAGGATTGGCTCTCAAGCGAGTTCGCTGCGCGGCCTGCTGTTCCTTTGAGGTCTCCTCTGAAATCGGATGGAATTGGCTCCCCGCTGCACGGCGCTCTCCCGCCCATAATGTTGTCTGCATTGCCATGATAATGGCCTTCAAATCGGACGAAGCGGTTTTTGCCTGTCCATGCCCTAGCTACCCGTAATGCATTCTGTACGATTTCCGTACCTGACAAGCCAAAACGGATCATCTCAGCCGAAGGGATATACTTCGCAATCAACTCAAGCGCTTCTGCATCCATATCACAGTGGCTAACCGAGAGAACCCGATCGATTGTCTCCTTCAGGCTCTCATTGTATTCTCGATTCCCATGGCCAACGATCAGCGCACCGAATCTAGCATATAGATCAAGATACTCGTTGCCGTTCATATCCCATACCCGACTGCCTTCGGCTTTGACGAAGTGAATTGGGGTTTCCTCCCACGGAAGATGGAAATTATAATGCACGCCTCCGGGCAGCAGTTCTTTCACTCTCCGGTTGTAAAGCTCCATTGTGTTCTGTCGCGTAATCAATTGCGCTATCCCTCCTTTATTGACTCTACTATCCAACGAAGCTACCAATACCCATCATTCAGTAGATTCCTTCTTGGCATTTTGTATCAGATAGGATCGCTGCAATACGATATCAATATCCGGTCAAGCGTGAATAAGGAGTTGAGACAGTTGTTCCCGATCCGCCTGATCATCAAATGATAAAGATTGAGGAAGCCTCGTATTTTCCCGAATCAAATTACGGGTGATTTGATTCGGGCCAATATCCACAAATAAGTCAGCTCCTGCTTCATGCATCGCTTCGAGCACTTGATTCCAATACACCGGTGTAACCAACTGATGGGCAAGAATCGCTGCTAAGTTGTCTGCGGGCTCGATAATTTTACCTGTCACTGTCGACCATACATCGAATTTGGTAGGGCTGAATGTCACGTGCTGCAAGCAAGCTTCGAACTCAGGCTTCAAATAGTCCATTAATGCACTATGGTAAGGCGCATCTGCCTTCATAGGCATCATGCGGAATGGAATAAATTCTCCCCCCGCCTCGACCACATCATCCTCTACCTTCAGAAGTGCTGTCTGATGCCCCGCAATGATGAACTGACTGGGAGAATTGTAACCGGAAATTGTGACATAATCATGTGAACGAACGCTCTCGATGATATCTGTAAGCGTGTCTACATCTATATCTACGACGATTCCCGCTCTCCCCTTCTTCTCTTGCAGCGCGCGATGCATCAGTCTTCCCCTTTCTCTTGCCAAACGGACACCGTCCGAGAAGGGCAAGGCTCCTGCCGCAATGAGCGCCGAAAGCTCGCCAAGACTATGCCCTACAGCTCCGAATGGTACAAGTCCGATCTGTTTCTCCCACACTCGATACAGTGCATAACTTGCGGTCACGACTGTGGGCTGAGCAATTTCGGAAAGTGACAGTTCTTCTAAGCTTCCATTCAACAGAAGGTCTTGCAAATCCAAGTTCAATACATCACTCGCCTCTTCAAATACCTCCTGCACGATCGGGAACTCCTCCATCAATGAGCGGCACATCCCGCTGTATTGACTGCCTTGTCCAGGAAATGCTGCGGCAAGCTTCATATCGAGTAACCTCGCTTGAAATAATGCCGTAGACCATAATACGAAATCATTTCTTGCTGCATCTGGGAGGATCCCTCGATAATCTCCAACACCTTCGCTTCCCGGTATAACCTCTCTACTGGATATTGATTACTGAAGCCATTGGCCCCATGTACTTGCAGAGCATCGCTTGCGATCTCCACTGCTACCTTGGATGCAAAATACTTTGCAATTGTCGTTTCAATCGTAGCCTCGTCTTCCTTCGCAAGCCGCATTTCTCCAGCTCGCAAACATAATGCTCTTGCAGCGTGTACCTTCGTTACCGCATCTGCGATCATCCCGCGAATTAGTTGGAAGCTGCTCAGCTTCTGATCGAACTGCGAGCGGGTTCGGGAATAGGACACCATTGCATCCACGCCTTCTTGCGCAATGCCAACACCAGCCCACGCGATGCTGTATCGGCCGTTATCCAGTGCCGTCGAGACCACATATTCGAAGCCGAAGTTAAGCTTCCCTATTACATGTGATTTCGGCACCTTAACATCTCGCAGATGAATCTCAGCCAGATGGGTTGAACGTGATGCCATTAGTCCTTCAATTGCTTTTGTTTCAACACCCTCATAAGCTCTCTCCACGAGAAATACGGAGCTCTTCCCCTGATTCGCTGCAACAATAAAGAATACATCCGCGATATCTCCAAACGTAATCCACTTTTTCACACCATTAATCACGTAATAATCGTCTTCCTCATGCCATGATGTCTTAATATTCTTGGCATCTGACCCAACGTCCGGTTCGGTTAATCCGAAGCATGCAATCTGTTCTCCTCGTGCCAGCCGTGGCAGCCAGGTTTCTTTCTGCTCCTTCGTCCCGAAGCGAAGCAATGTCTCTGACACTAGTGAGGTATGAACGGTTATCAAGCTGCGCGCTGCTACAGAAGCCTTTCCGAACGCTTCTGTAAATAAGCCATAATGGATCGGATCGAGGCCAAGCCCGCCATAGGAGACAGGTAAAGATGCCGCCAGATAGCCTTTCTGCGCCATTTTGTCAATCAGCTCACGCGGCATTGTACCCTCATCTTCCATTTTTCGCACAAGTGGACGCACTTCTTTATCAACAAATGTACGAGCCTCTTCCACAATCGCTGCCTGTGAATTCGCCTGTGTTGGTTCCAGTTCTTGAATGTTCTTCATAGCGACACCTTTTCTTCTACGCATTCACTCAAATGCCCAGCGAATTCCGAAATTGTCTTGAATTCAAACAATGCCACTGGATTAATATTGATTTCCAGTTTTCTGCGGAGTCGGTTCACAATTTTGAGAGCTTGAACGGAGGACACGCCGATCTTCATGAAGTTCATATCCTCATCAATCTCTTCTGGTTCCTCATTAAGAATCGTTGCAATTTCTGCTTTCATAAAGTCCACGATCTCTTCCTTGTTCATCTTCCTTCTCCTCTCGACTATTCTTGAATCCAATGGGGAGTCTGCTCGAACGGATATGCTGGCAAAGGAACGAGCATGCCAGATCCGTCGGGATGCAATGACGACCAGTCTATATCAGCACCTGATACGTACAGTTGCCCCACAGTATGAAGCACTGTATCTTCAAGCGAATCAGAGGCGCTCGACTCGATCAGAATGTGCTCAGCTTTGCTGTTCTGCTTATGCGACAGCACCTTGTCTGCTTCTTCCTTAGTCATGCACACGCCGAGCAGGATATCCGCTCTCGATTGCAGCAGACCCGCATCTTCATGAGCACTGCACTTCTTATCCTCGCCTTCTTCACGAATGCTCTTCGATTCGCTCATGAATGTGTCTAAGGCTGTTTTGATATCCATTCGTTCTTGCAGCAGATCAGCAAGGATCTGGCCAGAACCAAGTCCTCTTACTTCGGTTATTGAAACTCCGCTTTGCAGAATTCGCTGTACAAGCGAGTACCAATAAAAGAAAACCGATAACTGTACGCGCTCCTTCATTTCCGGCTCAGAAACCCCATATTGGCTCGCACCACATTCGAGTACATCCAAATGGTCGATTGTGAATTGTTCAAAGGCAGCATCTCGAGTTAAGAGATTATCAGCCAGCGGTTGGCTGGCAATATCACCGATAACTAACGCTACTTTTGCGGCGCGGTTTTTCAAAAAACGACCTCTATTTGCCGTTTGCAATACCTCTACCTCTGCCTTCAATGAATCAGAATTAGAAAGAATGCAGGCAGCCCGATAGCTGTAATGCTTGCGATAACGATTCCGTGTAAAGCATAGATGATTGATATTTATAGAAGGATCTAGTTCCAGCAATTCCTGTGTCTGACGAATAACCCGCTCCAGAGCTTGCTCCGATTTAGCTGACAGGGTGAGCAGATGTTTACGCGGACGAACTGCGGATCTTGTGGTTGCTGCGGATGCTGCAGTCACCTCAGATCCCTCAGATGCTTCGGACGTTTCGGATGTCTTGGATGTCACGGCTGCCTTGGTAGCTTCGCTCGCAGTGGAGAGTGCCTCTCCCCCATTCCATTCTTCGAGCACCACATGCACATTCGTTCCCCCTAATCCGAACGAGCTTATCCCTGCCTTACGGGTGTTATTCTCATCAACTGACCATTCTTCAACATCCTGTACAATGAAGAACGGTGATTTCTCCATTTCAAGAGCTGGATTGCGTGTGCCCATATGCAGACTTGGAACCAGCTTTTTGTGATAGAGGGACAACAGCACTTTCACAAGTCCGGCCCCGCCTGCAGCAGGCAGCAAATGTCCGATATTGGTCTTGACAGAGCCCAATCCGATCTTGCCATCAGTTCGTCTCTTTCCTTCAGTAAAGAGCTTAGTTAGCGCGTTCACTTCAATCGGATCGCCGATTCTCGTGCCTGAACCGTGTGCTTCCACATAGCCAACTTCACCCGGTGACAGATTCGCATCAATATACGCCTCAGACAGAACTTGATATTGCCCGCCCGGATTTGGCGCCATGATGCCAAGCGAATATCCATCGTTATTGACGGCGCTCCCGCGGATAATGCCATATATCTGCTTGTTGTCCTGAACTGCTTGGGTAAGAGGCTCCAAGTACACAACTACTACCCCTTCACCTAACACGGAACCATCAGCTTCAATATCGAACGTCTTCGTACAACGAGTGGAGGAGACGATTCCCGCCTTTCGCGACAATTGATGAACGATTGGCGTAGCCAGTAGATTAGCGGCACCAACGATCGCTCCTGATATGCTGTTCTGTCTAATCGCTGCAACTGCTTGATGAAGCGCCACCAGGAAGGATGAACATGCCGTATCGATTACAAGCGCCGGCCCTGTAAAGTTGAGCTTATGTGCAATCAGAGCCGATACCATATTGTGCATATTCCCTACCATCGTATTTGGATGGATACGATCAACACCATGCTTGTCCATATAATTCATAACAAGCTGGTAGTACGTATTGATGTTAATGCCGGTATATACGCCGATGTTGCGTTTCTCATCCAGCCCCGGCAGCGCACCGGCATCTTCAAGTGCCTCATAGGCAATCTCCAGCATCAGCCGCTGCTGCGGATCCATGAATGCAGCTTCCTCATCGGAAATCTCGAAAAAGTCATTGTCAAAACAGTCGATATTCGCAATTTCACCAAGCCAGTCATCCCACTCTGGTTTTCCCGCCAATTGCCTGCGCTTCTCACTTACCTTGGCAACGCTGTCTTTCTTCGCGCATAGATTCTCCCAGTATTGCTGAGGCGTACTTGCGCCCGGCACACGCAGCGCAATTCCAGTAATGGCAACAGCATTATGCAAGTCTAATTTGTTGTCAGCATCCCATGCCGATGCAGGAATCTCACGTGCTTGAGGCATCGTTTGCAAATAATCTGCCATTTGCTTAATGGTCTTACAGATGACAAATAGTTCAAATCCAATTTCTCTGCCAAAGTGCTTCTCCATGCGGTCTAAGAACTGAAAACGTTGAATCGAGCTTCCGCCCAATGCCAGGAAAGAATCATCTGTAGATATACGTGTTTCCGGGATGCCCAGTACTTCTGCCCAGCTCCGGCGAAGGAAGGATTCAAGTTCATTTTGAGGAGAGTGAATAACCCGCTCCTGAATACGACGCAGTTCTAACCCCGCATGAATTTCTTGAAGCGCCTCGTCATACTCCCCAGCTTCATAGTTTTTGCGCAGCTCGAAGCGTTGGAGTTTGCCGCTCGTTGTCTTCGGAATCGTGCGAACCGGAATAACAAGAGTAACCTCAATGCCGAGAGATTCTCGCATATGAGTGATGATTTGGTGGCGAAGATCGAGCAGCTTCTCTACACCCGATTTGTGCTTCACGAAGGCAAGCAGTTCTTCCTGCTGTGTAGCGCCGTTAAACAAACCTACGAACGCGATGTTGCCGCGCGGAATAGCAGCTTGCTCATACAGCACTTCCTCCAAATCATGTGCGAAGTAATTTTGCCCGCGGATGAAAATAATGTCCTTCATTCTCCCGCTTACCACAAGCGAGCCTTCCGCTATGAAGCCCAAATCGCCGGTATGCAGCCATCCGTCAACGAACAAACTCTCGGTTAAGTCGTCACGATTGTAATAACCGGAGGTGACAGAACCACCTTGAATCTGAATTTCTCCTACAACATACTCGTCCACTGTATTCCCGTGCTCATCCGCAATTCGGATACTGATCTCAGGAAGCGGAGTGCCCTCATGAACGAACGGAAGGCGATCTCGTTCATCGGTTTCCTGAACAGGAACAGCAAGCTGTGCATGTATTAATTTAGATCGGGATATGTATTCTACCTTCGGAACTTCATCCATTCGCGAAATGCTGACGCCAACTGTTGCTTCTGCCATGCCGTAAGCAGGCAGCATCATTTCAGGCTTGTACCCACATGGTTCAAATTTCTTAGCAAAGCTGTTTACCACATGGATTGATATGGGCTCAGCTCCATTCAGTACAAACCGTAAAGAAGACAAATCAAGTGAGGCAAGCTTCTCGTCTGCAACCTTCTGTACCATCCAATCAAATCCGAAGTTTGTTGAACCGAACCAGGTAGCCCGATGCTCAGACATTTTGCGCAAGAACAGGTAGGGTGATCGGACAAACGTATACGGTGAGAAAATGACAATATTGCTTCCGCTCACAATAGGAGTAATATGCTGAACGAACAGGCCCATATCATGCGTATGTGGCAGCCACGTAAATACGGTATCCGACTCTTTCGTCTCGAATCGTTCTGCCATGGCGAGCGCATTAATCAAAATGTTGCGGCTGCTCAGCTTCACTCCCTTCGGAATACCTGTACTGCCCGAAGAAAATTGGAGGAACGCAAGCTCATCCGGCTGTGCATCATATGGCTCCCCATCGCCTTCGGTTTCTAGTTCCTGCGTGGAGATAAAGTGGATTCCCTCATAGTGGGAACTCTGTTGAAGCGATTCATAATACTTGCGATTATGCTCCTCCATAATAATGATTGGCTTTTGAAGCACTTCCCAAATTCTCGTCAGCTTAAGCAATCCGGCAGACAGCGGCTTCCACGAGGTAGGCTGACTGACCGGGGCTGCAACAATGCCGCCCAATATACAGGCCCAGAATGTACAGTAGAAGTCTTTAGACTGATCAATTTCCAAAATGATTACTTCGCCTGGCCGTATCCCTTTTCGGTACAGCATGCTCAAGCATTGCCGGGCATTCTTCACGAGTTCCGGATAACGGAGAAATTCCTCATTTCCAGAAGCGTCTACGAAGGTGAGGCCCTTCTGCGGATATTGATTTGCGACATACTGAATCATTTCGGCTAAATTATGATACTCTGCTGGAAGTGTAAGAGATTTGCCATGTTGAATCGCCTTCTTAGACATGTTGAACCTCCTTATATGGATGACGAAAAAAGTAGTGGCTTGCTGAACAGGATGTATGATGTACAGCATTCAGCAAGCTGTCACCAAGAAGAGTTGCCGTTGATTGAATTCAGAAGCCAAGTTAGTGCACGAGGGTGTATTGACCATGGAGATATGAACGAATAAATGCTTGGATAACGTCTGCGTTGAGACCTAGCGGGCTTTCCAAGTGAATACGCAGTTGTTCTTTATCGTAGTTGACGGAAATGGATAGCTGAGCTGGAGCACTGGCTTCCTGTTCACTGGATGAGTTCCGGAAAGCATCAATCTCCTCTTGTGATGCATAGCCTTGGAAATTATAGAGTACAAGAGCTTGTGGCTGCCCGCCGCTGCGATAAGATGCATCCAGCAGACTCGCAAGTTCGATATATTCCCCTGATAGCTGCTTATGGTACAGCAGTGACAAGAAGTTAATCGAATGTCGTCTGCAATGCTGCATCACATCTTGTAACCTAGCTGCCGGTTGGCCTTCGTGCAACAGCACGGGGATAATATCTAGAAATTCTCCTACGCTGTTGTAGAAATCCTGATTCTGATAGCTTCTTCCATAATGGATCATCGCGAGCGGAACGTCGGTTATTCCTGTATAGGAACGCAGTAAGGCGCCAACCAAGTCAAACGAATACTGCCATGGGTCTGCTATGTTCGTCAATGCAATCGGGATGGACAGCTCAAGCTCCGTAACCTCTCGGTTCGGAACGTGGAGCAGACTGTCCATGATGGAGCTGTTCTGCTCTTTCCATACTCGCAGCTCATGGTATTCGATGATATCCTGTTCCGTGATACCTACTGGCCCCTTGGACAGCAGTTTTACATAATCTGCATACGGCTGAATAGGCTCGTCGTCCCTGCCCGCTATCCCCTGTTCAAATTGACGACGCACAACTTCTGCACTCATCCCATCAAAGGCAATATGGTCGAATCCCCATAGAATCTGATGGGTATCATCTGATACACGCAGACAGCACAATCTCCAAGGCAAATGGCCCGCTATATAGGGTTCTGACAAAATAACGCCAGTCAAGCCGTCCACAAGACGTTGTTTTGTCGTCTCGTGATACGTCCGCAGATCGATATACGGAATGTGCTGAGCGATGAATGCAGAGAGAGCGGTACTATCATACTCATTCCAAGCAGGCTCATCCTCCCCTTCCATTACGCTATGAAGCAGCTGATTGCGCTGAATAATCGTGACTAGCAAGTTGCGAAGGAACCTCTCGTCCACATTGTGAATAGGAGTTATAAATCCGCTGACTTGAGCCCCGAATGCTCCGTGTGCGAGTTGGACAGGCGACAATGGGAAACGGCCAACTCGATCCGCTGAAGCCACCATCGTGGAAATGAGAGAGCATGAGGCACGTACATGCTGCACAAGCAACTGGATCTGCTGCTCAGAAAGCTTGGCCGCCGCCACCGCTCCCTCTCTCCATGGGCCCTCGTGCTTATGGAGAAGTGAGGACGAACGAGAGCCGCTCAGTCCAGGAAGTGCAGCCAACTGCTCAACTGTCGGATACATGAAGATCTCATTCACCTTCAATTGAAGCCCGGCTTGCAGCAGCGCCTGAACAAGTGCGATAGCCTTAATGGAATGCCCTCCATGCTCGAAGAAATCATCTGTAATACCGATTCGCTCCTGATCCAGCACCTCTTGCATGCAGCGCAGAATCGTCCGTTCGACCTCGGTTCTCGGAGCCGCATATGTCGACTGACCCTGCTCATTCTCGCTGATGTTTGTCAGGGCATGACGATCGATCTTTCCATTTATATTGAGAGGCATTCGTTCAAGCTTGATCAGACGAGCAGGAATCATATAGGCTGGAAGCTGTTCACGCAGCAGTGCTTTCATCTGCTCTTGGTTCCATCTCTGTCCATCCGCACGCTCTGCCTGCTCAACGGTATAATAAGCAACCATGTACATGCTGCCGGTTCGATCTGTTCTCGCTAATACAACTGCCTCCTTCACGCCGCTGACGTGCTGAATATGATTTTCGACCTCTCCAAGCTCAATCCGAAAACCTCTGATTTTGACTTGGAAATCAAGTCGACCAATGAAGCCAATCTCCCCTGTAGGAAGCCTCCATACCAAGTCCCCAGTCCGGTATAACTTCCCCGTATTGTCGAATGGATCGTTCACGAATCGCTGTGCGGTTAGTTCATCCCGGTTTAAGTATCCTTTGCTTACGCCCGCTCCGCCGATATACAGCTCGCCAGGTACATATGGAGGCACTAATTGCCCTTGCTGATCCAAGATGTACAGCTTGGTCTGGGAGAGCGGATATCCGACTGGAATGCTGTGCACGTGCTCATCCGTATGTCCGATTGGATAGTAGGCAGCAAATACCGTCGTCTCCGTTGGCCCGTACCCATTGATCAATGTATCCGGCCCTAGGTACTCTACCGCTTTGCGTGCATGCGGTATCGAAATGGCTTCCCCGCCAATCAGCAATTTCCGGACATGCTTCAGTGCGGTTACATCCCAATCCACCAGCATATTGAACAATGCTGACGTGATGAAGAAGGCCGTGATTCGCTCCTGCTCAATGAACTTGGCCAACTGCGCAATTTCGATTGCCGAGTCCTTCGAGATGATGACTAAACAAGCACCATTCAGAATCGCTCCAAAAATATCGAATACCGAACCGTCAAATGCGTAATTGGACAATTGAAGCATTCTGTCACTGTGCAGTATCGTCACGTAATTCGCGTTCTTCACAACACGGGCTACATTGCGGTGACTAACAAGTACTCCCTTCGGTGTTCCTGTCGAACCTGACGTGTACATGATATATGCTGTATCGTCTGCATCTCCGATATTGGAACCGATATTGGTTGTCCATGATGCTGAGTCGTGAGATCCATCGTCATCTTCTGCTGTCCGACCTTCCTCACGATCCAGCAACAGTCGAGGGAGTGACTCGTCAAGGATGGATTGCAGCACTGAATCTGTGAGGATGAGAGAAGCACCGCTATCCTCCAGCATGAAGGCGATCCGAGACTGCGGATAATCTGGGTCGATCGGCACATAGGCGCAGCCCAGCTTCAAAATAGCTAGAATGCTCACAATCTGCAGCGGCCCGCGATCAAGCAATATCGCTATATAATCTCCCTGTTGAACATGCTCGTCTGCAAGGCGTGTGGCGAGCCTGTTCGCTCGGCTATTCAACTCTGCATATGTCAGTTCTTCATCATTCCACACAATTGCAGGGCGCTGCCCATGCAGCTCCACCTGTTCTTCAAACAACTGTGCAAGCGTTGGATGGTCTGCTTCCAGCGTAACTGCTGGATTCAACTCGTGCAGCAGCCACTCTCTCTCCTGTGGTGTTACAAGCGCAAGCTCACTCAGCCTACGAGTTGTATCTTCAGTCAGTTGCGTAAGCATGTGGAGCAATCGCGTTCCATAAGATTCGATTCGTTGTCTGGTGAACAAACTCGTATTGTATTCCAAGGAAGCCACATAGCGATTGTTCCGCTTCTCAATTGTCCAGGTGAGGTCGAACTTCGAATCCTTGTTCATCATTGGCCTAGGAGTTAGTGATAATCCGTCTAGCTCCAATTCCTCCGTGCCCATCGTAATGTAATTGATAACGACATCAAACAGCGGATTTCTTGCGATGTTCTTCTCGATATGAAGCTCCTCAAGCAGCATCTCGAACTGGCAATCTTGATTTTCATAGGCCTTCAGCATCTTCTCTTTCATGTATTGCAGATACTCGCCCACGCTCAGGCTTTCATCAATTTGTGAACGGATTGCCAATGTATTGACGAACATTCCGACGATCGGATCGAGATCGGCATGGCGTCTACCTGCAATTCCTGTACCCACAATAAGATCCTGTTGGCCCGTAATCTTCCACAGCGACAGCTTCAAAACAGCCATGAGAATCATATACGGGGTCAAGCCTCGCTCAGATGCCAACTGTTCCAGCCGCCCACTGAGCGCTTCACCAAATTCGAATTCCACTTCATCGCCCGAGAAGGTAAGCACAGGCGGTCTTACGTAATCTGTCATCATATTGAGCGTCGGAATCTCGCCTGCAAATTCTTCTTTCCAATATTGAAGCTGTGTACCAAATGCTTCGCTCTTGAAGAATTCATTTTGCCAAGCAGCAAAATCCTTATATTGCAGGGGCAATGGCGTTAGTGACTTGCCTGCATACAGTGCTTGCATCTCTTCTAGTAAAATCGCTATCGAATATTGATCCGATATAATATGGTGCATATCGATGAGCAGAATGTGCTTCTCCTCGTGTATGCTCGTCCATCTTACGCGGAGCAGCGACGCCTGCGCCAAATCAAACGGCCGGATGAAAGCCTTGATTTCAGCTTCCACGCCTTCCTCAGTTGTAGTGTTGAATTCAACAACGGAAGGCACCTCGTCCTCAATGATTTGGACTACTTCTCCATTTACGAGCTGGAACCGAGTGCGCAGCGATTCATGTCTTTGCACAATTTCATCAATGATTGACTTGCATCTTGCCTTGTCAAGCTGCCCTTCCACCTCATATACGGAGGCCAAATTGTAAGGAACCGCATCGCCAACCAGCTCATGTACGGCATACATGCGCTTCTGCGCAGATGAGACTTCATAATAAGGCTTGTTCGCAACAGGCTGAATCGCCATGAATTCCTGCTCGTCAGCGCGGTTTGTCCATATCCAATCCACCATCTGGTCAAATACGGCATTATCGAATATTTCCGTCAATGACATATCCAGTTTAAATACTTGTTGTATGTTGGCGGACAAGGAAATGGCCTTCAACGAATGACCGCCTATGACGAAGAAATCATCCTCAGCCTTTACCTCGCCGCAGCCGAGAAGCCCCTGCCATAATTCTGCTAGTTGCTCACCGATGGTATCCCGACTCCTAATACTGGATGACTGTCCAGTCTCGATCTGCTGAGCTTGCGACAGGGCATGGGCACACGAACCTTCTTCCTTACGCTTCAGCTCAAATGCATTAAGAATCACATCATGCTCATGATACGTCGCATCGAACACATAGGTTGGCAGCGGGATACGCTGTCTTCTGCTCTCCGGATGCAGCATCGACCAATCGATCTCGAAGCCTTCACACCACAGCTGGGCAAGCAAGTATTGGAATTCTATCCAGCTAGACGCTCCATGCCCGCCAGCTGGCAGCACATGAACCGGCGGCGAATCCTGCGCCTCCGTTCGATGTGAATGTTGGGATGTGGCAGACGCGTAATCCGAACATTCGCAGCCGATCTCAACGACACTTACACTGATTTCTTCAATAGTGCTGCTATTATGGCTTACAACAATGAGTGGAATTCGGGATGGACGGAGTGGATAATGCAATAGTTGCTTTCTAACCGCCTCTGTCCCGGCACCATTCACTACAGCCTCTAGCGCCCCTTCTTCCAAACCTTGCAGCCATTTCCCGCTTGTTTGTACCCATTCAACCGCGTGCTCCAAGGCCAACACACCCGCAACCGTTAAGGCACACACCTCACCAATGCCTTGACCGAATAGTCCATCTGGCAGGACACCAACATCGATCAAACTCATTGCTATCCCGTAACTTACAGTAAACCATTCCAATGCAGGGTCATCTTGCAGCTGATGGAAGTCATCCCTCTTATCGAGTTCCGTGCATGCAATCACATGTTCCACATGGCGGTTGAATGTTGCCGCTAGCGGATGTAGATTTTGCGTCGTTGATGTATACCAATCTCGGCCTAAATCGCGATAAGCCCCCGCTTCCGCAGCAATATAAAAGTGAGCGGTCGGTCTGCCGTCCTGAATACGCAATCCAGATTGTTGAAGGAATTGCTGTATTTCCTTCGTCTCATAGGGTAAACCTCCATCTAAGAGGAGCGCCTTGCGGTATTCGAACGGCTTGCGCCCCATTTGCAATGTCCAAGCGGCATCCGAGATATGGACTTCTGGATGGCTGTGCAAGTACTCCAACACAGCCTCACTCGTATGGGTCAATGCCGATTGACTCCTAGCTGAGAACAAGAGCAAATTGACAGGTTCCGATGGCCGGAATCGGCTTATTTCAGGCGGCTGCTCCAGCACGACGTGCACATTCGTTCCACCGATACCGAAGGAGCTTACACCAGCCCGCAAGATTTGACTCCGATCCGTCCGATATTCAGCCTGTGTATTCACATAAAATGGACTGTTCGCGAAATCAATTGCAGGATTCGGCTTCGTAAAATGAAGTAAAGGCGGAATCGTTCGATGGTACAGGGACAGAACGGTCTTGATGAAGCCTGCCACCCCTGCCGCAGAATCGAGATGCCCGATATTCGCCTTTACAGAACCGATGGCGCAATAGCCTGTCTTCTTCGTATCCCATGCTTGCTTCAGGGCTTCGATCTCGATCGGGTCTCCCAATTTCGTTCCTGTCCCGTGTGCCTCAACATAGTGGATATCCTCAGCCGATACGCCAGCCTGTCTAAGGGCAGTTTGAATGACCTGGGCTTGACCGCTCACACTTGGAGCTGTGTACCCAATTTTCTCAAGACCATCATTATTCATTGCCGATCCCTTAATGACACCGTAGATATGATCGCCATCTCTAAGGGCTGCGGCTAGCGGCTTGAGGAGTACAACACCGCATCCATTGCCAGATACGGTTCCCGATGAATCCTCCGCGAATGGCTTGCAGTGCCCGTCTTGGGAGAAGATCATGCCTTCATGCCATAAGTAGCCTTCCTTCCGCGGATAGGAAATGGACACTCCACCGGCAATCGCCATATTCGACTCTCCACGCTGCAGTGACTGTACCGCTTGATGAATCGCTACTAATGAAGTTGAGCAAGCGGTTTGCACATTGAAGCTAGGCCCTTTCAAATTGAGCTTGTATGACACACGGGTCGTCAGAAAATCTTTTTCATTCAAGGTAATCGCTTCGAATGCACGAAGCAGATCTTGTTGATGACCTAAGAATTGAATCATCCAAGGAAGATTGGAGCCACTTCCGGCAAACAGGCCAATTAACCCCTTGTATGCAGAAGGATTGTATCCCCCATTCTCCAGCACTTCCCATACGCATTCATGAAGCAGCCGAATTTGCGGATCCATCATGTTGGCTTCCTGATAGGGATAATCGAAAAATGCGGAGTCGAAATACTCGATACCATCAAGGTAACCTTTTGCTTTCACATATTTCGGATGAGACAGCAAGTCAGCATCCACACCAGCTTGCAGCAGTTCTTCGTCTGAGAACTCCACAACTGACTCTACGCCAGATACGATATTATCCCAAAATGCATCAATCGTAGGCGCTCCTGGGAATCGTCCCGCCATCCCTATCACTGCGATATCTGCTGTCGCATGACTTTCAGCAGCAACTGGAGCAACTGGCATTGCAAGATCAATGTCCTGCAATTCTGAAGGAATTCCGATACTCTTGACTAATGATTCAATCGTTGGATATTGGAACAGCTGCATTAACGGAATGGAACGCCCGAAAAGAGAATTGATCCGATTATTGATCAGGATTAGTCCCAATGAGTTCCCGCCAACGTCGAAGAAATTATCCCGCACGCTAATGCGATCGGTTCCGAGCACATCCTTCCAAATATCCAATATCGCCTTCTCCAATCCTGTTGAAGGCAATTTCGTTTGTCCCGTCATTTCCGATGACTCTTGTGGGAGCGGCAGTGCTTTTTTGTCAATTTTTCCATTTGGAAGCGTCGGCAGCTCCTCCAGCTGACGGATAAAGCCAGGAATCATATAATGAGGCAGCTTCTTTCGCAACCACGGCTTGAGCCATATATGCGCTTCTCCGTCAACATCCGCTTCTTTTTTAACCGTGCAATATAATCCAAGCTGTTTGTTCCCGCGCTTATCGTCGTAAGCAGCAGCTACAGCCTGTCTAATATGTTCATGCTTCTGAACAACCTTCTCGATCTCATCAAGCTCCACCCGATATCCGCGTACTTTGATCTGCGAATCCAACCGCCCCATCAGTTCGATTTCGCCATTGGCAAGCAATCGTCCACGATCCCCTGTGCGATAGAGGCGGCAGCCCGGAAGCTGTTCCGTTTCGAAAAACTTCCACTTCGTTTCCTCCGGATTGTTCAAATATCCGCGTGCAAGTCCATGTCCCGCCAAGCATAATTCGCCGTATACCCCTACCGGCTGCAGCAATCCAGAATCGCTGATGATATACGCTTGTGTGTTCGCAATCGGCTGTCCAATCGTAACCGACTTGGAAGCCGTCAACTCCTTCACAACCGACCAGATCGTTGTTTCTGTCGGGCCGTACATATTGAATAATCTTGCTTCGGAACGAGTTTGCAAGTCTTTCAACAAGGCGTCAGGATAATGCTCTCCTCCGCTCAAAATAGAGGTAAGCTGCTTCAGCGCAGGTGCAAAATCTGGATTCTCAACAAACGCCTTAATTCGCGAAACCGTGCTTAACAAATGCGTAACCTTGTGCTGAACAATTTTCTCATTCGCCAGCATCGGATCCAGCTGCTCATTCTCATTGGCAATATATACGGAATGGCCCGTGCACAGTGGAACAATCGACTCGAATGCAAAAATATCAAAGGATAACGTCGTTACACAAATGACACGATCCTCTTCGTGCTGGAACACACCTCTCTGTTGAATATCTTGAATGAAATTGAGGATGGAGCCTTGATTGATCATGACTCCTTTCGGCTTGCCCGTTGAACCTGACGTAAAGATGACACAAGCTAAGTTGTTTTGATGAGTTCGTGATACGGGATTGCTGCAGTCATCTGTATTGTGATTTCTGATAGAGCTAACGATCTCTCTGCAATCTACCATTTCCCCTGCAAACTCAATACCCGCTTGATACTCTTGTGGACATAATAGAATATTCACATTGCTCTCTGTGAGCATGTACGTGATTCGTTCCTTCGGGAATGCTGGATCGATCGGAACATATGCTCCGCCTGCCTTCAGCACCGCCAGCAGTGACACGATTAAGTACTCATCCCGTCTTGGCATCACGCCAACCAGCGTATCAGCGGTAACACCTTGCTCAATCAAGTGGTGCGCGATCACATTGGCTTGTTCATTCACTTCGCGGTACGTAAGCTGTCGTCCATCGGATACGATAAGCGCCGGTTTGTCTGGTTGTGTTCGTGCATGCTGTTCGAACAGCTCTACAATTACTAGGTTCTCGTCATATGGCAGCGCCGTATGATTCACTTCGGTCACAATCCATAACTTTTCTTCTGGCGTCAAGAATTCGATCTGCCCCAGACTGGTATTAATATCCGTTGTGATGCGCTGCAAAATGGCCTGAAAGTGTCCGATCATTCGCTGCACGGTTTCCTTGCGGAACAATCCCGTCGCATATTCTAGGAAACCTTCTACCGTCTTCTCTTTTTTGTTTTCCTGACAGGTTAGTACCAGATCATAAGCGGACGTCGTTGTCGGGAAGGCATATGGTGCAAACGAGATGCCATCGATTTCAAGATCATGGAACTCCATATTTTGAAAGTCGAAGCAGACATCAAACAGTGGATTGCGGTTGAATTCTCGTTGCAAGTGCAGACGGTCAACGAGTTCGTCAAATTGGCAGTCTTGGTTCGAAAATGCCTTCAGTGCGTTCTCCTTCACTTCATGCAGAAACTCAGCAAACGACTTCTGGCTCAACGGACGGTTCCGCATCGCAAGCATATTCACAAACATGCCGACGGTATCTTTCGTCTCTTCCTGCGTTCTTCCCGCTACAGGCGTACCGACGATAATATCCTCCTGACCAGAATAACGGGCTAGCAGGACATACCATGCACTCAACATCATCATATACAGCGTCGTTCCCGTTTCTTGAGCCAGTTGAATGAGCTTCGCCGCGCAATCTTCTTCAATGTGGAAATAAATCCGGTCGCCATGGAAGTCCTTGACAGGCGGTCGTTCATAATCTGTCGGCAATTCCAGTACAGGCAGTTCGCCGCCAAGCTGCTGGAGCCAGTATGCCCGCTGATCGTGGATTTCTTGTCCAGCAGACTGCTGCTCCGCTTGCCAGACTGCATAATCTTTGTACTGAAGAACCGGCTGCGTCAGCTCCCTGAAATACAACGCATTGAAGTCCCTCGTAATAATCTCCATGGATGTGCCATCCGCAATGCTGTGGTGCATGTCGAACAACAATAGCTGCTCGTCCGAGCCTGTACGGATGAGTTCGACTCGGAACAATGGTGCACTTTCTAAAGAGAATGGCTTAATAAACGAACGAATCAATGGCATGATATCCTCGTCATTGAAGCGGTCTATTTCCCGATACGTAAATGGAATTTCTACGGAATCATGAATAATTTGACCGGCTTGATCGCCGATAATGTCAAAAGAAGTTCGCAAAGATTCGTGGCGCAACATGAGCTTTTCCAGTGTCTGTTCTACTCGGGTTCTGTCCAACAGCCCTCTAATCTTCGTAGCTGATGGAAGGTTATATGCAACGCTGCTAGGATCAAGCAGATGCAGGGCATACATCCGATTTTGAGCAGATGACAATGGATAGTAATCTCTTTGTGCCGCAGGTGTGATTTGCACTTGCTGATAAGTGCTTGCTGAATTCTCATGCAAATGAGCGACCAACGCGCTCGGCGATGAATAGGTGAATAAATCAACAATCTCCACCTTGATACCTGCATGCTGCTGAATCGCATGAGCCAAGCTAACCGCCTTTAAGGAGTCGCCGCCGAGCGAGAAGAAGTCTTGATCGCTTGCAATCGTGTCGAAACCGAATACAGATTTATATGCATCCAATACCGCCTGCTCTAGTTCACTCTGGTTACGAAGTGTCGCTGCCACTGTGAGACGATCCACATGATTCTGCGAATGCTGAGAATAGGGCGTTTGATGCACAGCAGCATTTGATCGTGGCAATGATGCTTGTGGAGCGCTATGTGCAATACCTATTGGGAAATGTCCTTTGTCAAACACATAGGTTGGTAGCGACACACGCTTGCGAACAGTATTGCCTCGCATGGCTTTCCAATCGAGATCGACACCTGCTCCCCATAGGAGTCCTAGCTTATGATGAATATATTCCACATCATCCAGCGCCTCTTGCGGATGGCGTATTAAGTTCACGAAATGTTGACCGGCAGCCTTGGATTCATGTTGTCTCGCAAATGTACTTAAGGTACGACCCGCCCCGACTTCGATGAATACATCGTGCTCCGACTTTAAGATTTGTGTCAGGCATTTGGCGAAGTTCACTGGTCGCAAAATATGCGCTGCCCAGTAGGACGGCCGATTCATTTCGCTCGGCGACACCCATTCTCCGGTCACATTCGAGACGATCGGAATACGAGGCTCGTTGAACCGATAGGCGGAGAGCCGTTTCTCAAATTCTCGAGCAGCCTCCTCCATCATCGGCGTATGGAAGGCATGGGATGTTTTTACCCGAACTGCCTTCCAGCCGAGTTTCTCGCACTTCGCCTCGAAATGTGCAATCGCTTCTTCCCGTCCGCCAAGGACGCAGCTATTTGTCGTATTTTCCAGCGCAATCCACACATTCGGAATCAGTTCCGGCTCTACCATGCTTGCTGCCGCCATAACGGCAAGCATTACTCCTGGCTCCTGCTGCTGCATCAGACGTCCGCGCAAGCGAACAATTTCCACCGCATCCTTCAGTTCGAATACACCTGCGACCGTTGCCGCGGCAAGTTCTCCAATGCTGTGTCCAATCATTCCTGCCGGCTTCACGCCAAGCTCCAGCATCGTAAGCGCCAATGAGTAGCTTGTGGCAAACAGTGAAAATTGACTGTTCTCCGTCTGATTGATTCGTGAGCTATCGCCATCGCCGTATATCATATCCTCGAACATCAGCCGTTCGTCTTCAGTCAGGCATGACAGCACATGATTCATATGCCGCTTGAATATGCGGGATACTGCGCTTTGTTCAGCGGAACGGTACAAGGAACGACCCATTCCTTGGTACTGGCTCCCTTGTCCTGGAAACAGGAAGTATACCTGCCGCTTGGCTGGCTGCACCTCATGAACAGCAGCGTCTTGCAGCTGTTTCAGCAGAAGCTGTGGATCATCGGCGTAGCGGTTATTCACGACGAGCGCCTTACGGCAGGCAAATGGCTTCCTTCCTATCTGTAATGTCCATGCCGCATCGGTAACGTTAATGCTTGGGTTGTCTATCAAGTGCTGTACGATATTGTACGAGGTGTTGACAAGTGCCTCCTTGCTCTTGGCGGAGAACACAAGCAAATTCACCTGCTCCGGATCGCTGCTGTCCATCATGCTCGGAGCTTCCTCCAATACCATATGGGCGTTCGTACCGCCAACCCCGAACGAGTTGATGCCTGCTCGGCGCTTGCTGCCTGTACCGATGGTCATCCACTCCATTCCTTGTGCCTGCACAGTAAATGGCGTACTCGCAAAATCAATTTTGGGATTCGGTTCCGTATAGTTAACCGTTGGCGGGATATATTTGTGCTTCAAGCTAAGTGCGACCTTCGCCAAGCCGACCACTCCAGCAGCTGTATCGGTATGCCCTACGTTGCCTTTCACCGAGCCTAACGTACAAAATTGCTTCTTTTCAGATGCGAACGCCTTCGTTAAAGATTCCACCTCAATCGGATCGCCGAGCGCAGTGCCTGTTCCATGAGCCTCAACATAGGTTATCGTTTCTGGATCAATGCCTGCAACACGATACGCCTCCTGGATAACCTCAGCTTGTCCTTCCACACTTGGCGCCACAAAACCAATCTTCTGTCTTCCATCATTATTAATCGCGGAACCTTTAATGACAGCATAGATATGATCGCCATCCTCAATGGCATCGTCCAATCTCTTCAGCACGACTAATCCCATACCGTTCGAGAACATGGTTCCCTTCGCCTTGGCGTCAAATGGCCGGCAGTGTCCATCCGGAGAAAACATCATGCCTTCCTCGTAATAATAGCCCCCCTCATTCGGCAGTTCGATCGTGATCCCACCAGCCACAGCAATATCGCATTCGCCAAGAATTAATGACTGACACGATAAGTGAGGGGTAACCAGCGTTGTCGAGCAGCCTGTAAGCGCTGAATAAACTGGCCCTTTAATATCCAGCTTATAAGCGATCCGAGTCGCCAAGAAGTGATTCGTGCTCAGTGTAAAAGCTTGATACTTGTCACTAAATCCACTTTCGCCGAACAGAACCTTCTGATACCATTCAAAATCATCAGACCCGCCGAGAAACAACCCAATCTTCGAGGTGTCAGATCCGGGATAA
Source organism: Paenibacillus wuxiensis (assembly GCF_040195695.1). NCBI lineage: Bacteria > Bacillati > Bacillota > Bacilli > Caryophanales > Paenibacillaceae > Paenibacillus > Paenibacillus wuxiensis. Next base: position 178,904 of record NZ_JBEFZI010000006.1, read on the forward strand.
TATCCGGCATCCTCTAATGCTTCCCATGTCCCTTGATAGAGAAGACGAAGCTGTGGCGACATCATCTGCACTTCACCTGGTGTATATTCGAAGAAGCTTGCATCGAACTCATCAATGCCATCGATGCGTCCTTTTGCCTTCACATAATTCGGCGATTTCAGCAGGCTGGGCTGAATGCCTAATTCGAGCAATTCTTCATCCTTATAGAAATGGATGCTCTCTACGCCGCCTTTTAGGTTATTCCAGAAATCATGAATATTGGAAGCACCGGGCGCGTGAATGGACATGCCGATGATCGCGATATCCGATCGTACGACTTTTCTGTCCCGTTGGAAAAATGATGTCCGATCGGTAATCGTCTCTTCCTCAGCTTGATTGAAATGATCAGCCAGCAATCGTACAGTTGGATATTGGAACAGCAGCGTGATTGGGAAATCCTGCGTCAATGCTTTTTTCAGCTTGTTGTGCATTTGGATCAAGGCTATTGAGTGACCGCCGATTTCAAAAAAACTATCATCCACACCGACATGGGTAATTCCAAGTACCTCTTGCCACACAGAGGCAATAAGAACCTCTAAATCGGTATTCGGTGCTGTGTCGCTTGATGAAGCTGCGTCTAAATAGTCTTTGTCCGCGATCAGCGCATTCCGATTCACCTTCCCGCTCGTATTGAGAGGAAGCTCTCTTTTATGTACAAAGAAGGAAGGAATCATGTACGCTGGCAATTCCTTGGATAAGTGCTCCTTCAATTGAGCCACAGGAATGTCTTCATCAGAGAGATAATAGGCGCACAACGCAGCCGACTTGCCCGTCTCCTTCTTCACAACAACGATAGCCTGCGTAATTCCTTCCATCTGCGACAGCACATTCTCGATTTCTCCCGTCTCGAGCCGGACGCCGCGCACCTTTTCCTGAAAGTCAATTCGTCCGAGAAACTCAATCGTTCCGCTTGGAAGCCAGCGGGCCAAATCCCCCGTGCGGTACATATTGCGGAAGTAATCCGGGTCGATCCCTCCTTGATAGAACGGATTCGCGACAAACTTCTCCTTCGTCAGCTCATCCCGATTCAAATATCCCCTTGCCAACCCGACACCGCTAAGACATAATTCACCTGCTATCCCAATCGGCTGTAATTGATCTTGCTTGCCTACGATGTACCAGCGCGTCTCATTGAGCGGCTCACCAATTGGAATCGAGCGTGTTGTATCGTCGCCCCTAATCGAATAATGGGAAGCCCATATCGTGCATTCCGTTGGACCATATACATTTTCAAGCTTAATATCCGTATGCAGCGAATTGAATTTATGCAAAATATCCGGCGTTACGGCCTCCCCTCCAATACATATCCACTTCAAGGAGGCTAGCTTTGACAGATTGTCCGCATTATCCAGCAGTTCCAAAAAGGCACGGAACATCGTAGGGACAAAATTGATATGAGTAACCTTATGCTTGTGTATCTCCTCCAAAATGAATTGCGGGTTTTTCTCTCCGTCTGGCTCCAATACGAGCAAGCTGCCTTCTCCCATAAACCAGCCAAACAATTCCGTTCCGGAAACATCGAACGTATGCGGTGTTTTGAGTAGGTACAGATCATGTTCTTCCACCGGAAAACGTCTTTCCAGATCGAGCAATGTATTCACGACACTATGATTCTCGACCATGACGCCCTTCGGCTTGCCGGTCGAACCCGAAGTGTACATAATGTAGGCCAAACTGTATGGATCCAGCTGTACTTCGGGAATCGAGTCATCCCCACTGTATATGTTCGGATCACCCACATCGATGATGTCTACTTTCCATTCTTCCTCGAATGGGAGATCTGACGTAGTGATAAGATAAGACAAATTCGCATCTTCGAAAATAAATTGTTTTCTAGCTGACGGATACGTTGGATCTAGAGGCACGTATGCACATCCCGCCTTAAGAACCGCTAATAAACTAATGACTAAGTTAGCTGATCGTTCCAGCTGAATGCCGATACAGGATGGAGTTCCTTGCGTTTTATGAAGGATATTGCGAGCCAATTGATTAGCTTTTGCATGAACACTAGCATATGTCTCAACTTGGTCTTGGTCGATCAATGCCTTTCGTTCCGGATGCTTAGCGACCTTAGAGTGGAATCGTTCAATGATGGTACGAGGTTCGTATGTAAAATAGGAAGTTTGATTAAATTGTTGCAGGATGCGGCTTCGTTCTTGATCCAACAGCAACTCCGCTTCTCCGATCTTGATGTCTGCCTGTCCGCTTACCAGTTCCAGCAGTTTCATGAAGCGAAGACCTAATAAATCAATCGTTTCATCTGCAAAAAGTTCTGGCTTGTATTGAAGTTTAATCAAATCTTTGTGAGGGGCATGTTGCAGGATAACCATTAGGCTGCCGGGAAATGTTACGCGATCTTGATCGAGGATTTCTGCCTTAAGTGCGTACTGATCGCTGTCTTCTACGATATCATATACGAAGCTAACATCGAAGATAGATGGAGTTCCCGGCAATGGGAGCAATTGATTATCTCGCATAATCAGATTGTTCGGATAACCGATATGCTTGTAGACTTCGATAAGCTCTCTCGACACTTGCTGCAGTGCTTCGGAGAAGTTCTGTTCATCCTTCAGCAGCAGACGCATTGGCAGCATATACACAAAGCAGCCTATCGATTCCTCGAAATCCATATCGGGACGATATGAAAATGGAGAGGAGAACACAACATCCTCTTGCTGCGTATAACGATTCAACAGTACACCGAATGCGGCCAAGACAAACATAAAGGTCGTAACTTCCTGTTCCCTCGCCTGTTTATGAATCTGTTGCAATAGATTAGATGAGATCTCGATTCGTTTTTCCTTGCCGATGCCATGAACTTGATGTCGAATAAAGTCATTCGGCAAGGCAAGAGGCTCTGCACCTATCATCTTATTCGCCCAATATTCTCTTTCTTTGTCGTACCTTCCCTGAGCAAGTTTTGTATTTTCTTGGCTCATGAAGTCGGTAAATCCCGTATTCGGCTTTATTTCAATTGGCTCTTTTCGTGCGAGCTTATGATCGTATTCCAAGAGCTTTTGCTTCCATATTTCGAGTGATAATCCGTCGGAAATGATGTGATGAATGCTGATGAGAAAAATATGCTTCTTGTCAGATAGCTTAATCAAGCTTGTGTGAAATAGAGGAGCTGCTGTGAGGTCAAATACTCGGTTTAACTCTTGCTCAACCTGAAGCTTTACCCGTTCTTCCTGAAGTTCAGGTTCTGCAGAGAAATCTAACTTTGTTAGTTGAACATTGATTCGGTCGTGGACAACGAGAAGAGGCATTTCATTACTGACATCAAGACTGCATCGCAAGGCTTCCTGCTCCTCAATGACTAGACTCAGAGCTTGCTCGAACCGAACTTCGTCCACTCCCTCGAGCATGATGGAAGCTGTGATGTTATAAGAGAGCGGGTCGTCAATTTGGCAATCGAAGAATATTCCCTTCTGGACTTCTGTTAATTCTAGTCTGCGCGTTACCATAAGCTAGACCTCCTTAGTTGAAGACCCAGATTCCGCCGGCCATGATCGACAGAACCGTAATGAACGTTTGGTACACGACATCCATGATCAGATTTCCAATACTGTCTGCATCTGCTTTCTTGTTCTTAATCATGACATATGTATGAGACCACAACCCGCTTAACCCGTATATGTACATTGTGACAAGTACGCCTACCCAGAAGTTTCCGTGAAACCAAATTGCCATAATTCCCATCACCCCAAGACCAACTTGGGAAAATCCGTACTTGACTTGAAACGGCCCGCCTGGCCAGCCCAATTGAGATGCAGTTCTGTCAGCAATCGCAATGTTGTAAATAAATCCTATGACACCCACTAAGCCAAATGTCACAACAAACTGATGCAGCAACAGCACATTCGCAATTTCGCTCGTATTTGCTGAAAAACCATTAATCCAAAGCTGTACTACCGCTGAGACAATTCCCAATCCCCATAACAACAGAAACCACATCGTTACAAGCTCCTCTCAATTGATAGATTTGTTACCAAAGATAATAAAGTTGAAAGGTTAATTCTGTCAATAATATTATTTTTATACTAAACAATATCTGTCATCAATTATCCCAAATGGATTTAATCCAATATTCCTGAAATTTTGTTTCTTTTCTATCTATTGACTTCTCTCTAATTCTGATCATTTTGACGAACCAGAGTTGTTCCTCAATTCGGTCTATTAATGCTGACCTTATCTCCCTAATCCTTGATATAGTGCGATTTACACGTGTATTTCCCTACGAAGAACATAAAAAAAACACTCCTTCTTGCCTATCGAAGCACGATAAATCACAGCCGTGTTTGGATAAAGAAAGAGCGCTTATATTTTGTTGTCATTATATTGTATTAATGTTATTCATCTCTTTTTTATTTCTCGTCCACTGCATTGCTTTCCAATTCTTTAATCACTTTGGTTCGACCTGTAACAAACGATAAGAATGCGATGAGAATTCCAAACACAATAAACATAAAGCCAATGCCACGACCCGGCCCAATGCCAATAATGCTGCCAACTGATGTAGCGAGCAAACCGCCCTCCACCAATAGCGGATTGAATACATGCTCGGCCAATACACCAGAAAGAACATAGGCAATCGGATATCCGAGCTGCGTAGCCACCGATATGAGGGACCATACCCGCCCTTGCACGGTATTGTCAATATTTTGCCGAATCAATACTTCCAAGCTCGTCTGCACAAATGCTAGAGCAAAGAAAAAGAGAAATCCTGATACGACAATCACATATACATTCGTCGAAACGCCGATAAGCGAATAGAAGAGCCCAACAAAGACAAGACATACCGTCATTGTAGCGACATGCTTCTTAATTCCTCCAAAAATACTAATCAGTAAACTGCTGACTAGCAAGCCCGACGCACAGACGGATAGAGAGATTCCGTACGTTTTCGGATCTGTAAAGTTCAACATCATCGGAGCAAGCAAGGTCTGCAAAAATCCAATATAGAAGCACAATACAGAAGTAAGTGTAATGAGTACGACAATCCCTTTATTGGCGTTGATTGTCCGCATTCCTTCTTTCAGCTCATGCCAAAAACTTAGCTTGACCTGCTCTTCAACATGATGATTCTGGAGCTCAGCTTGCTCGGCAACTACCCGATTGCTTCTAACCCATACAACCAATAGCGCCGCGATGATAAATGACAAAATATCAATGACTAATATGTATTTGATGTCCATAATCGTAATCAAGATACCAGCTAGAACTGGGGAGACTAGAAACTGAGAAGTGGAGGCAAGCTGCATCAAGCCGCTTGCTTGGGTGTATTTTTCTTCACTGACGAAGTCGGTAACAGAAGCTTTGTAGGCGGGATTATGCAAGGCACCGAATATCGAACTAATGGATGCCCCTACGTATATGTGCCATACCTCCAAGCTGCCCATCAGCACGAAGGCCAAAATGAATATGAGACCAAAGGCAGAGCCTGCATCACCTAAGATCATCATCAATCTGCGATCGAAGCGATCGGCGAGGACACCCCCGACCGGCTTTAGCAACAGAGATGGCATAAACGAACAAAATATGACCATGGCATAGCTGGTCGGGCTTTGTGTTTGCTGTAATACTAGAATGCCGAGCGTAAAGGCAGTCAGACCGCTGCCAATATTCGATATGAGCTGGCCGAACCAGACTAGAAGGAACTTGGAAAATAGTTTCTGTTGAAGCGTATCCATGTTCTACCCCTTTTCCTCAATTGGTTGCTATGAAATTGTACAAGCAATATAAAATTAACCAAAAACCCTCCTTCTATTATCTACTTCCGATCGAGTAACAGCATTAACTAATACTAACATTTTTATCCTTATCCAAGCCTGTTGTCAAGACGTAAATTGCTGTGCTATGTAAAGGTGATCCACAATTCCCCCATCGACAAATGGTGCCGACAAATAAGGAGAAATAACGACAAAATCACTCTTTCATCACCCAATAAAAAGAACCGTTTGCGGCAGCCCAGATTATGGACCAAAAACGGTTCCTCCATTATATATATCTATATACGATTTTCCTTAGTTCCTTGTTTATGAATCTGTAAGTTTCCGCTTTAACAAATGGACATACCATTTCAACTCTGCATGATGATTGAACACACTGACCTTGTCCATCACCTCAAAATCCTTGCATCGATCCATTTCCGTTACTTTATTCTCGATCATCATATAGGCGAGATCTTCTTTGTTTTTATGTGAATACAGAGATGAGATAATGACACCATGTGGGGTTAGATAATTCGAGTAGTCCAGCAGCTTCTGCGGCGTATTGGGCACATAATGCAGCGATTCATTAAATACGATCACATCATATTTCTTTGCAGGTACATAATGATTAATGTCACCACAGTGGAACTGATTCAATGAGGATTTGGCCGATGCGACGTTAATGGCTTCTTGTGACAGATCAATCCCTGTATACCCTTGTTTCTCGCTGTCGAGAAGCATATCGAACAAGATGCCTGTCCCGCAGCCCATATCCAGAATCCCTTCTGTTCCAATAAATTTCCGAATGTAACCATACACCACCGAATATCGAGCATATTCCGTAATATCCGACAAATAATCCCACGCGTTCGACTTGTATTCCTCGTCCCATTGCTGCTGATTGCTTTCTAAGAAATCCGGAATTGTTACTTTTTCCATGTTGTTTCCTCCCACGCGTCAGATAGTTGATTGTTAACTTTTACGTCGCATCATAGGTGTTGTTCGATAAGAAAAGCAAATAAATGGAGAGTATGTCTTGTTGAGTTTGATAGTCGTAGATATGCAGGGAAGTATTAATAGTAGTCTTTCTTCATACTAGTATGCAATCCAGATCATGTCAATCTTATAGCGCTTTTACATTCGCAAGAAAGCGGCCTGCGATGCAAGCACAGCTCCAAGTGCCTCTAGATGTAAAAAACTCTTTACATGTTTACGTTTAACATATACACTATCGATGTAAAATTCTTTTGACATAAGGAGGTTTACAAGGATGAATAACTTTTTTCGTCCGATGGATGAAATGGAATTCAGCATTAGTTTGCGGGCAATCAAGATTGCCTTGATCTATTCTGTATTGATTTTGTTTATTCGTATGATATATGATTTTGCAGTAACGGGTTCTGTGATCGGTTTTGCTTTTTACCTGCTAATTACCCAAAATGCACTGTTCAGCATGGCACAAATTTATTTAAAATGGAAGTTGGGTAAATCTCCTCATTCTTAAGCTTGTTAGGTCGTAAAGAATACGCTTCACATTGTAAGACAGCAAATGCCTCAGAAGGCTCACGGCTTGTGTATGTATCCAGCATCTTTAAGCAATCTCTCGCCGTTGGCCAAAAGAATACATGCTGATCCCAACATGCTCTGAATTGCTGTCTTCAAATTATAGGCTGGATCCAGACTCTCCAAAATTCCCATATGAGAATTGATCGTCATGGTATATCCATCGCGACCGACATCCATGAATTCTGTTCGACGTTCTTCCGCCGATGGAGAATCGATCCAACCTCTGGAATGTAGCGATCTCTATATGACTTTCAACTCTTTCATTCCATGTTCTTCATCCGGTTATCAAGCTGTTCCAGTACCATTGGCCATGCTTGCTCATGCTGATTCTTGGATGCTTCATCTGGAAATCCAGCATGCGTTAGGCGGAGCTTCGTTCCTTCTGCAGAGGGAAGCAATGTTACGGTAACGACAGTCTCAGCTCCCTTTGTCCCCCCACTCCCCGTCACCCAAGCCAGTTCAACTAGCCTATCCTGTTCGAGACGAAGAAATCTCCCGTAATGCGGATGCCGCTGAGTCTCATGCTTCGTATCAGGTCGGTATACCGTTTCAAAATAAAAAACCGTATTCACCTCACCCTTCATCAATACGGTTCCCGGTTCCGCGAACCAGCGATCGAAACATCGTGTCCATGCTTTATATAGAACGGCTGGAGGAGTCTCCATTTCTCGTTCCACTGTGAGCTGATAAGGTCTTAATGAAAGATCAGGGATTGCAATCGGTTCTGTCATTGTGGAATCCATCCTTTCTTATTCCCGTGTTAGATACCCGCTTCATATATCTTCCCCATTTCATCCCTCATAGAACCCTTCCAGTACTTCATCTTAGCGCGATCCGATCCAACCCTATACCAGTCAACATTCGATTGTTCACACTCAGCCGCCACTCAAATCCTCCGGGATCATCCACATTTTTTTCTTTCTCTTTCTCTTGCAAACAATCTCCTGCAATAACATGCCTACTCTATAACTCTATGGACAGTAAAAAATATAGATAAAATTTAATATTATTGAATTTCACTCCCATGTATAATGAATCGTGAAACGACAATAATGCTAATATGTAAAGGTACCGTTAGTCTTCAGAACCAACAACTGCTAAGGAGTGAAGCCAACCATGTCCATCCATCCATATCTCAACTTCAACGGCAACTGCCGTGAGGTAGTCGAGTACTACGCCGAAGTGTTCGGGCTAGACAAGCCTCATATTATGACATTTGGGGACACACCGCCAGATCCATCGCATCCTCTTCCCGAGGAGGCCAAACATTTGGTCATGCACGCAAGACTGAACATTCAAGGAACGATCGTGATGTTTTCTGACGTATTTCCGGGCATGCCATACCAAGCAGGCACTAATATCACTCTTTCTATTGTTGACACAGATGTCGATAAATTGACATCCATCTTCAACAAGCTCAAGGAAGGTGGACAAGTTGGCATGGAGCTCCAAGAAACGTTTTGGAGCAAAGCCTACGGTAATTTGACGGATAAATTCGGTATTCAATGGCAAATCAATCACGATAATGGCGACTTTTCAAGTTAAATACAACCAACACTACATTATAAAAGGATGTACGCCACTTCGATTACGAAGGATGGCTGCATCCTTCTTCCTTATCTATGAACCATAATGACCTTATCCGGTTCCAAAGTACAACCTGAAAGTTAATGCGGTTTAATTAATTTTTATAATGGCATGCGCAATCTAATTAAAATATTTCGTTCACACGTTGGTCACACTTTCAAGTATGATAGAAGCAAACAACAACTGTAACATTTCAACAGCATTTTCTTCTATAATTCGACCACGAATACCTGTTCATGAAATCCACTCGCTTGCTGGACAATGTCCACGATTCCTTCATTTTGGGACTAAGTATGTTGCTTTGTATATGAACTCTTCCGAGTTTATATAATAGAGTTGCTAGAAGCTGTATCCATAGCGTCATCTAGGAGCTCCACTCTTTTATTTTGACAACTTCATATGGAAAGGAGGCCGACTTTAAGTTTAAAGGGTTTAACATTTCATTTGAATTGTTTCATGACATCCCATTATTCTTAGGAGGTTGATAGTGTGAATCAACTGCGTCTTTCCAACCCAATAACAACGAAGTTGCTTGTCGGTCTTGGTGCAATGCTCGTAACGGTTATCTGTATGGTGCTCTTTGCTGATAAAGCGTTTGGACATGGTTATATCGAAGGCCCTGCCAGCAGAGCTGCATTGTGTAAATCCGGTCAGAATACAAACTGTGGAGCGATTCAGTACGAACCACAAAGCTTGGAAGCACCGAAGGGGTTTCCTAATGCTGGACCTGCTGACGGCAAAATTGCAAGCGCTAACGGAGCCTTCCCTGAACTGGATGAGCAATCCGCAACTCGCTGGACTAAAGTCAACATCAATGCTGGACAAAACACGTTCAATTGGAAACTAACTGCAGCTCATGCAACATCAAGCTGGAAATACTATATTACAAAAGAAAATTGGAATCCTAATGCAAAGCTGACACGCGACTCCTTCGATCTAACACCATTCTGCTCCGTTAATTATGGTGGCGTACGTCCTCCATCGACGTATTCGGATACTTGTAATGTACCAGCTCGCACTGGCTATCATGTTATCCTTGCAGTGTGGGAAATTGCAGATACTCCAAACGCATTCTACAATGTACTCGACGTGAACTTTAGCGGAACGAACCCTGGCGACAACCAAGCTCCTACTGCACCTGCTAACCTGGCAGTGACTGCAACAACAGCAACAAGCGTGTCCTTGAAATGGGATGCTTCTAGTGATAACGTTGGTGTAACCGGTTACAACGTGTACAATGGCAACTCCCTTGTTGGCAACGTATCGGGATCCACACTTACGTATACTGTAAGCGGTCTCACATCCAATACTGCATATACCTTTACTGTGAAAGCGGTAGATGCTGCAGGCAATCAATCAGCTGCTAGCAATGTAGTAAGCGTTACCACACCTACAGTACCTGTTGATAATGACGCTCCAACTGCACCAACTGGCTTGCATGTAATGGGTACACCGACATCTACGTCGGTATCCCTGATGTGGAGCCCTTCCACTGATAATGTTGGCGTTGCTGGCTACCGCGTTTATCGTGGAGCGACATTAGTTGCAACTGTATCCGGCACAACAACAGACTATGTGGTTACTGGCCTCAGCCCGAAGACAGCGTACACATTTACTGTCCGTGCATTTGACGCTGCTGGGAATGTCTCTGCAGACAGCAATGCAGTATCCGCTACAACTGCTGATGCACCTGCAGTAGCTGCTTGGGTAGAAAATAAATCCTATGTAGTGGGCGACAAAGTTACTTACAATGGCACGGTATACGAGTGCCTCCAGCCGCACACGTCATTAGCTGGCTGGGAGCCTACTAACGTTCCAGCATTATGGGCTGTTAAATAAGATATAAGATATTCCCCCCCTTCCAAATAACAAGAAGAGTCGTCCATGTAATTCCCCGGACGACTCTTCTTTATTGATTGCGATTTAGATAATAATCCTTCATCTCATCAAGCGGTATAAATCATGATCTCATCTGCTCTTAGAATGACACGTCCGTCCACTGAAGCCTCGCCTTTGCCAATTGTGAATCCCTTTTTGCTCCGCAGTACTTCATAGCTGAGCTCTAGCTTGTCCCCTGCATATGCTCTCCCCATTGATTCCACACCTTTCAATGAAGATAAGAAGCCAAGACCACCCTGCTGACTCTGGACAGCTGTAAAAGCTCCTAGCTGGGCAAGTGCTTCAATAATAAGCGAATCCGGCATGAAAGTTGACGCACCCGACATAAACCATTCATTGTGAGAAATGAGTTTATATCCGTTCGCGGACGTACCCGGTTCAATCTGAGTGACGCGATCAATCATGAGAAACGGGTAACGATGCGGCAATATATCCATCACTTCTTGAATGTTCAACGTATCAGCTCCTAGATATCATTCATCTATGTTTTCACCAATTATTTCATATAAGGATGTTACTGTAAAGAAGCGATTTCCACGTAATGCCAGCCGCTTAGCTTCTCATTCATTTTACTTCTTTTTGAAATAAGTCTTGAATTTTCTTGTTACTTTGTAAAAAAACCGTTTGCTTTCCGGCCAGATAAGACCAAGTAAATAACCAATAACCCCTCCGACAATGGCCGGAACCAACCAGCCAATTCCTTGATTGTACAGCGGGAGCATCTTCAACCACGACAGAATCGTCTCGAACTGAATATCAGCTTGCTTCAATCCGTCGAATATACTGATGATGAACGTACCGACCAGTGCACCGACATATACCGATTGACGACCGCCGAACAAGCGATGTGACAGTGATAAAATGATCAATACAATGGATACGGGATAAATGATAAGCAAAATTGGGATTGAAATCGAAATGATCTTGTTCAAGCCTAGATTCGCCACCAATAACCCCAGCACGCAAATGATAAATGCAATTTGGTTGTAAGTAAATCGGCCAAGTAGTGTTGAGAAATACTGACTGCATGCGGACACCAATCCGATGCAGGTCGTAAGACAAGCAAGCGTGACAATGGCAGCCAGCAATATTAATCCAGCTTCCCCGAACAACTGCTGTACGATTTGCGTTAGCAGCTGTCCTCCATTTGCCGCATAACCGAGTCCAGTCACACTTGTAACTCCCAAAAACCCGAGTGCTGCATAAACCAAGGACAGTCCAACACCTGCGATGATGGCTGCTTGTATAGCCGCTCTTGTAATCGTTCGCTTGTCTTGGACTCCTTGATCACGAATGGCATTAATAACAATAATGCCAAAGGCCAATGCTGCTATCGTATCCATTGTTAGGTAGCCTTCCATAAACCCTTTGAATCCTGGTGAAACCGCATATTCCTTGATAGCAGGCTGTGCTTCGCCGAGCGGCCCCATCATGGCAGCAATGAATAATATCGTAATCGAAATCAGCAGCAATGGTGTTAGGATATTGCCAACCCGCACTACGAGCTTGGATGGATTTAGACATAACCAATAAACAACACAGAAAAAGACGAGTGTGTACACGAACAAAACCCAACTGCTTGATTGCAGTGACTCAGGTACAAAAGAGCGTACCCCCATTTCAAATGCAACGTTAGCAACCCGCGGTATTCCCATGGATGGCCCAATGGACAAGTAGACAACAACCGCAAACAAGATCCCAAACTTAGGATGTACTCGACTTGCTAAGTGCTGCATATCTCGTCCGGATAGTGCAATCGCAATTACCGTTAACAATGGCAGCCCAACACCAGTCAGGATAAACCCTGATATGGCATATATGAAGCTGTCTCCCGCCTGTTGTCCTAAAATTGGCGGGAATATTAGATTCCCCGCTCCGAAAAATAGCGAAAATAGCATAAGTCCCACGAAAAACACGTGGCTTCTCGGCAATGACTTCATCTTTCTGTTCCCCCTAGACGTCTAGTACATTTCTACAGCAGCATCCCCATACAACAAAAAAACCGTCCCTCGAAAGGGACGGATTCTATCCGCGTTACCACCCATATTCATGCAGCATGATGATAGACATTCGCAATTGCCAATGCATCTATCTCTCCTGCTCCATGCAGCTCTCTTCGCAGCCACACTTGCTGCGATATCCGAATAACGGTGGATATTCCGGCGCAGCTTACTTACTCTCGTTCGGCCACGCTTCTCAGAGATGATGTTCAGTTATGCGCCGAACGTTGGCTTGCAGCACTTCACCAACTCTCTGTAGATCGGCATTCATAGCTTACTCGTTCTCTTCGTTGAAGTTTTCATTCTTCAAGTTGTTTTCTATTGTCACATGAGCCTGATCTCGATGTCAATGTACAATATATCACAGTAACGAATGATCATGTACACATTTACAATTAATTCTAGTTCTTCTTATTCGATAAACAGAGCAAAATCCGCCCAATTGTTGCGGACGGATTTGCTCGAATTCTTACTTGTAATTAGACATCACTTCGTATTGCCGTGCACCTATAATTGGTTCATAGTCTTCAAATATCGATAGATAAGCATTGCTGCTTGCGCACGAGTCGGAGTCTGATCGCTTCCAAAGCGTCCCGTACCGATCCCTTGAATCCAGCCCTGCTCTACCGTAAAAGAAATAGCAGCTTGATTCGCCTGATCTAGATGATCCGTATCTGTAAAATGGGACTTCGCGGTAGTTGGCATTACTTTCGCAGACTTCTGAGCAAGCAATGCTACCATTTCAGCACGTGTAAACGGCTCATTATCTGCCTTAGCTGCCGACTTACCAACTCCGTCCAAAACCTCATTCACGAATCTTTCATTCTTTTTCATGGAAGCTTCTGTGCCTGCATGATGTGGCAACCGATCGAGCATCATGAGGAAATGCGACCGAGAGATAATTGCATTCGGCGTGTAGAGTCCCTTACCCGTTCCATTTACAATTTGCTGTGCTGCCAGTACTTCAATTGCATCTTTGCCCCAGTGATTTGCCAAATCCGCAAAGCTTGGAGCGTTCTCATACAACGCATACGTTCCCGTCTGTTCAACAGTCAAAGCAAGTCCTTCCGCATTATGAGTTGCCATTCCTGCAACACTCCATGTCCCCTGTGCGTTTATCCGATACATAGCTGTCTTGCGCAAATCCCTCACTTTCGAAGCGTCCCCTCGAAGCAAGAGGATAACTGGCTGAGTCAATTTGTCGCTCTCGTTATGAATGGCAACAAGGCTGGATACGAGATTTCCCGGGTCGCCACTAGCACCTCCCCCTGTTCCTGCCTGACGCTCCGAACCCTTCTTGACGGATACAAGCAGCTTAAACTGATCTTCCGCAGCATAATCCGCCAAGGAGGCCGTTGGTATCTTCAATTCATAGGCTGCTGAACGAATATGCAGTTCCTTCCCAGAAGCCAGAAGCTGCTTCATCATCGCTGCATGGAAAGTGATCGATACGTGAGTATAATCCTCGAAACGTACATTAGTAAGATCCATCTCAACTGCTGTACTAGCTTTACGCGTAAGCTGCTCACTCAGCCATGGTTCCAAGAGGGATACCGTAGCAGATTTAGCACCTGTCGCGGAAGCTGGCTGTTCTACCAAATACCCAATCGTTCGAGTATTAGCAATAACCGGTATCCGCTTATCCTTCTCTGGTACAGTGGTTACGGCCGAACTGGATGATCCACCGCCTGAAGGAGCAGGCGGCTCATACGGATGAGCATTCTTCTTGCGCACCGTAACGGTCGCTTCTGCTTGTTTGTCTTTATATCCAACTGTAATCGTTGCCGTACCTTCGTTCCATCCCGTTACCCGTCCCTTGTTATCTACCTTCGCTACTTGCTCATCTGAGGAATGGAACTGCAACGGCTCTGTAATTGGCGATAATTTAACTTCTCCATCTTCATATACGATCGCTGCAACAGACAGTGGTGCTGAATCTCCCACATGTATTGCAAGCTTATCAGGATACACTGTAATGCCTTGGAGTTCAGGCTCCCTTCCATCCCCGCGATGCACGGTTATCGTTGCTTGATCACTCCACTGTTGGTAGGTTACCTGAACGACCGACACCCCTTCACTCACGCCTGTAACACGACCAGCTTGATCTACCTCTGCAATTCGACTGTCTGACGAAGTAAATATCAATCCTTCTGTTATTGGCATCGGTAGGAGGTTGCCATTCTCGTATACGGCCGCTGTTACAGTCAGCGTCGACTGTTCCCCCGCCTTCAGGGACACATCTCGCGGATGTAGAGCGATCGATGTAATATCCCCATTTTGTGCAGGTGCCTGATAGTTGATCGTAATCGTGGCCGATTTGCTTGTCGCTTGTCCATTCGTTTCTGCGACTGCATACAACTTATTCGCTCCACGCTCCAATTCAGCTGAAATCGCAAATTGTCCTTGCTGCACCGTTCCAGTTCCGACACGAACGTCTTGACGATATAAGTGAATCGTCGTTCCATCGGTTGGATATATTCCTTTCACAACAATATGAGCATCTGTAACTGTGCTGCCTGACACTGGTTCAGTAATCACCGGTTCTTCCACAATCTTTGTAACCTTAGCCCGTATCATGTAATTGCCATCGCTGTTCCCTATCTTCTTCCACGAACCGCGATCCAGCTTCCATGAACGCCCTGAAAAATTGCCAAGCTTCGTCATCGACAATCCTGGTACATTTGGCATGACACCGTCCTGCATGTAGGCTACATAGAAATCACCGTTGACAATAATCGGATTCGGTATCGTTACATCTGTCCACGAACCATCCAGCATTGCCTTGCCTTCATACGGACCGGCCACCATCTTGCCTGGAAGGCCATCAGGGCCGCTGGCATCATAGATGGCATACTTGAATTTCTCCCCGCCAGGATTCGGCCAGCCTTGATCCCAGAATAAGAATCTTGCACCGGTTACTTGTGCAGGTCCGTCCGTTGTCATACGAACTGCAAACCCATTTCCAGATACAAAGAATGCCTTGGCATTATCAGCCACGCCATCATCGTAATAGATTTCATCTGCTGATCCTTGGAAGCTATTTAGCGTATATGAAACGTGAGTTGTATCGTTACCTATGAGCTTAATGTTGTCTTGAACCGATAAGTAGTTCAATGCGGATACCGATAGTTGATAATCGCCTTCGTAGGCTTCGAGTTCAAATTGTCCCTCTTCATTTGTTTCAACTGGTTTAACACGAACATCATTTAATAATCTGATTGTCGCATGCTTCACCGGCAACCCTGTTGCACGATCCGCTATCTTACCGGTAACCTTGCCTTTCGCCAATGGCTGTAAATGAACATCCATCACCGTATCTTGATTTTGCTCGATAACAATCGGTCGCTGCTCCGTCTTATAACCATAAGCCTCCACTTGCAGCGTATATGCACCAGGCGGATGCTTCAGTGTATAGCCTCCGGTTCCTGCATCAGAGCGTGTTGCCCGCTGCGATTGCAAGACGCTGATGTCCGCCATTATCGGCATCCGGCCCTTATTTGACTGCTGCATCACAGTCTGCAGTTGCTCATCCGACTTCGCGGCATGATCACGCTTCGCTGATTTCAACATTTCTAAGGTAAAGCGTGCATTCCTTGCTCCCTGCGTATAATCATTTGCTTTCCCTGCTTGTCCGGCAGCCGCCTGAGTAGAAGATGTCTTCGGTCTTGTCATCACCGGAGGGGTCTCCCTAACCTCCACATCATCAATGTACCAACCGAACTGGCTCGATGGCTGCTTGCTCTCGAATCGGAAGCGTAATTTGATCTTCTCTCCCATGTAAGTATCAAGTCCAAGCTCTTCCAAATACCAGAACCTACGTGGATGATTCGTATCATACCCCTGCTTCGGATATTCAGCGAGCGGTTTCCATGTCGCTCCCTGATCCTTGCTTATCTCAACTGTTGCCTTATCTCCATCATCAATATCGTACCATTGTTGGAAATACAACGTCGCATGCTTCACCTGTGTTAAATCGATTTCAGGCGATACCAGGCTCTCATTTACATCGCCGCCATAAGGGCCATTCAAGTTCGTGCCCCATACATTCTTGCCCGAAACTGCCTTTTGCGGCCCACGAGTCGGATGCGGAACACCATGCTCCCATTCGTTTCCTTTCCCTTCAACAGTCCAGCCCTTATTATTGCCTTCGAAATCATCACTGAAGATTTCACTGCCACCCGTAAATGTCCAAGATACGATATCCGAATCTGAACTCATCGTATGACTGACAGTTCGCGCCTTTACCTTGTAATAATACGTCCCCTTCTGAGGGGCAGGCAGATCGGCAAAGTTATAGCCAGAGCTTGTGCCAATCTCGTCCCAATTCCCACTCAAATCCTTCGTACGATAAATGACATATTCCTTCAATGTCCCCGAAGGCGCCTTGTCAAAATCAAGAATGACTTTGCCTGGTGCGTTGCTCCTAGTCTTAATTTTAGGGGGAAGCGGAATTGTCGAATCAGGAGCTTGGATTTTAATATCATCGATGTACCAGCCCTCGTCACTGCCAAAGTCTCCTCGTAAATTGAATACAACGTAGATTTGATCCCCTGCATATGGGGACAAGTCGATATATTCGGTTGTCCACGTGGTGTTGCGCATCGTAAAGGTTTTTACCCGTTCGAACGTGAAGTTCGATTTCTTGCTGCCGATAAACACTTCTGCCCGATCAAAGGAAGCGCTCCACCAATCGCCGAGCTTATACCAATGAGCAAAGGATAAAACAGCGTGTTTCGTATCCGTCAAGTCAATCACCGGCATTTCAACATAACTATTTGTTCCATTCGGATAATTGCCATCCAGAACGGTTGCCATTACTTTGGTGCCGGAGAATGCTTTTTTCGGGCCGCTTGTTGGAACGCCCCATTGCCATACTCCGGATGCGTCTCCGAATCCAAATCCTTCTATCGAGGTTTCGAAATCTTGCGTATAGCCAACCTTGACTCCCTTCGATACCGTTACGGGATAGATGTCTGTCTTGGACGAGCTGCCTGCGAAATTTACTGCTTCTATATAATATTCAATACCATTCAATGACAGCTCTTGAACAGGGATAGCTCCTTCATATAAACCATTCATATGACTTCCGGAAGTTCGAAGCAGCGCGTGCTTACTCCAGCCGGTAGTCCCCTTCTCACGGACATAAAGGTTCACATCCGTTACACTCACATCGTCCTTCACACGTGCAAAAATATCCTTGTCCAATATATTGAACGTCAAAGCGACAGACTCATGTTCAATCGTCGGAGTTCCCGCATTCAACCCATCGATCGTCACCTGACCAACAGCCTTGCCCAGCCCTTTGTTCTGGGTTGACACGGCATTGAGTGCATTAATAAGGCCTGAGCCATAGCCATTATTCGGCGTTTGTGGGAATTCATTGTCGGTTAATGCATCTGTAGTGGACGTCAATATGTCCCCTATATCCTTCACCTTTAAGCTGCGATTTGCCTGCTTAATCAGTGCAGCCACGCCTGCTGTATGCGGACTTGCCATCGAGGTGCCGTTCATGAGCGCATATTGTCCGCCTGGTACTGCTGAACGAATATGTACACCTGGAGCAGATACTTCCGGCTTCATTTGTCCATATGGCGTCGGCCCTTGCAGCGAGAAATCTGCCAGCTTGTTGTTCATGTCAACCGCACCCGTGGCGAATGATTCAGGGTAATTGCCCGGTGCTGCAATAGAGCCTGGTCCGCCATTGTTCTCCGGAGGATGCGTATTCCCTGCTGAGAATGCCGGGAAGATATCTGCTGCAATCCATGCCTTCACGATATCTTGGAAGAACTCATTCTTGCCAGCAGGTACGTTCCCCCATGAATTATTCACGACATCGGGCGCAAGTTCGGGATGCTTCACTCCGTGCTTGTCCGTAGGTGCAAGAATCCACTCCCCCGCCTTAATGAGATCTGCATCTGTCGTTTGTCCATTCGAATCGAACACACGAGCCGCTATCCACTTCGCATTGGGGGCTACCCCAATCTTGTTGCTGCCATCCTTCTCAGAGCCTACCATTGTGCCCATAACGTGCGTACCATGACCGCTTCCATCCGTAGGAAGCTTCTTCCTCTCGATTGTAGCGTCGAACCAGCTTAGCTCTGGGTCCACAATGTCACCATTTTGATTCAGACCTCTCCATTTATGCTGCAGTGCCGGATGGGTTCCATCTACACCGGAGTCCATGTTGGCAACGACAACGCCTGTTCCATCGAAGCCAAGCTCCCACGCCTGGGCTGCGTTAATATTGCGCAAGTTCCACGGAACTTCTTGATTGTCAGCAGCAGATTGTGCTTCCGTTAGCTTCGACTTCGACACGATTTCAGATTGAAGCGTATATGTATGGTTAGGCAGAATCTTCTCGATTTCATCACGGGCTGCGAGCTTCTCCATGGCCGCCTTCGTACTGGTTACCGCAATCGCATTCACAATGTAATACGGATGGAATTCACGCACATCCCCAGCGGACTCCATTTGACGGAGCTGCTGAATAATGCCTGATTGCGACTGGTCTGCTGTGCTCATTAGCGAGTTCACAATGAAGTTGCGCACCGTGCGTGTCTGCTTCGCTGATGATTCTCCCTTCCGCTTAGACCATTGCAGCGCATGCTGTGAGATGGCTTTCATATCCGGCTGTTCCTTTAACTTGATGATGTACGTCTCAACCCCGTCAGACTGAAAAGCTTGCAACAGCTTGGGATCGATAACTTGGTGACCACCGTCCGATGGCTTCGAATCCATAACTTTCTCATCGTACGCCATCGATGCATTAGACAGTACAGTAGACGCGGATGAATCAACTGATGTACCAACTGCGGCATACGTAAACGCCGGCGATGTAAGGACTAGAATACATACGAGTAATGATGCAATCCAACTTTTCAACCATGATTTCACCTGCAAAATCAGTTCCTCCTCGTTATCTCTCAATCTAGCATGTCGGTTCAACTTCTTCTTTTTTGGGACATCTTGTAATCTATCATATTTGTTTCCCTGTTACAATAGTTTTGTATTAGTGCAAAAAATGTTGTAAATTGTTGCATCCTCAGAAAAATGTGGTCATTTCGTCATGTCTATACCAAAAAAGACCCAGCATCGCGGCGTTTACCTCGATACTGAGTCTTAGAATTGTCAATCAAATTGTAGAATGTTCGTTATCTGATTTTCTTACCGATGTATAACAAATGGGTTCCTGTTCCTAGCAGCGAAGGATCTGCAGCAGTATCATATAGCAACTGATAGAGTCTTTCGAGCTCTTGTTCGCCACGGCTCGACCAATATTGCCACTGCTCCGGTGTTAAATTTCCTCCAAGCCCAGAGGAGCTGATCAACTGGATCCCTTCAAATCCATGTTCACGCATGAATGGCATAATCTCTTCTACCTTGTAAAAGTATGCGCCCGTAAATCTGCCTTTATCTGCATGATTGAATATTCCGGTATGTAAAAAATCTTGTAATGCCTCTACGTTATCAAGCGGCTTCCAATTCTGTGGAAACTTAAGAGAGAGAAGGGTGTGTACAAGGCGTGGTCGGAATGCAACAAAGACGATACCTCCCGGTTTTGTTACACGGTATAATTCTTCTGCGGCGGCTGTCCGCTCCTCTTCCTCCTGCAAATGATACAATGGCCCTAACATGAGAGCTGCATCATATTGTTCATTCGGTAGCATATGCAGTTTCCTAGCGTCTGCGGCATAGAATCCGCGAAATTGTGCAGTAAGATCAAGCTCAGCAGCCTTATTCTCTGCAAAATCAACAGAGGCAGGTGTTAGATCAGTTAAGGTGACCTGATAACCAGAGCGAGCCAATTCCATCGCGTACCGCCCAGGTCCGGCACCATTATCCAGAACCTCCCCTTGTGATGGAAGATACCGCTTCATGTAATGCCAATTGATGCGAAATTCTAAGCTCTCCCTCTCCAATCTTCCCCACTCGTCAAATCCTGTGTAATAATCAACGATGTCTTGCCGCATCTTAACCCCTCCTTTTATCCCAAACCATGATGTATGATTAAGCCCCTAATTGTGAGTCCCATACTCCTTGCAGCTTGCGCAAATAAACAATCTGTCCGGCGTGATAGGCAATATGAGCATTCATATTGATGAGCGTCGATTCCCAAGGTTCATCGGAACCGGGACGTGCAGGCTCTTCCATCTTGCTCTCGCTGGACGAAGTCAATTCCTGCTTCCACTGATCAAGAACAGAAGCGAACCGTTGCAGCAGCTCTGACCAATCCTCCTCGGTTCTATCAGACTTACCCAATCTAAAGGTTTCTTCATTTTCCATTGTCAGATCAGGGACTAGTTTTTGCTGAAAGCGAAGCAAGTAGCGTTCTTGCCAGAAGAGCAAATGTTCGGCAATCTCCCATATCGAGTGAACCTGATCATTCGGCTTCCATAGCGCCTGTGTTGCGGACAAGCCTTCCAACGATGTGAATAACGGAGCGAACCAGCCTTTTTCTAAGGTGCAGACGAGAAATTGATCGAGCAATATTTCTTTCCTGTTCATTTTCTTTCTCCTCCAAACACTATATTTATACTTGGGGCGTCGATTGCATTCGCTTACGAGCGCGCGATCTCCATTTGTATAACAACCAGGTCCATGCGGCAGATTCTGTGCTCTTATGCGTGGCTACATGATCTAAGAATATAAAGTCTGACGGCTCGACATGAATGCGAGCGAGCGGCTTTACTGAAGTGCAACTGGTCCATTCATCGAACGCGGCAGCTTTCTGTTCGGGGCCGTTGAACGTATCCTTGGACAGCAAATAAATCGTCCCACTCCTCCACGGGTGGTTGGTGTCTTCAAACGTTTCTCTTGTTAAAGAGAAAAAATAAAATCTCTTATTCCGTAAGCTAACTACACATCCATTGCGAAAATTGATCTTCAGCTTCACGCGGTCGAGCACGGCATAGAACATGGCCCAAATTCCATCACTAGTCGCAAAAACCGCCTCGGTCATGATCCCGTTGTACAACGTTTGCTGCTTCGTAAGCAGCTCATCGATTTCTGGATGATTCGACCCGTGTAGCAGCACGTTCTCCGCAGCAGCGATGTAACGTACAAACCGTTCTTTTGAATAAGAAGGAGCAATCCGCACGATGCCATCCCCATCAAGCGCTTCCTGATATGCCCGCTTGTATTCCCTCGTTTCTTCTTCTGAACAGCTTAGAGGCGCTGTTGTTCTAAGAAGTATGCGCAGCCCCAGTTCCGCAAGAATTGTAAGCAAGGACACGATATCGATCCTCCTAAAAAATGCGATAATAACCTGCAACTCCATCTTTAATACCATATTTAACCACACCAATTACTAATGTGCAATCTTTATAATTCTCATTAAGATACAATGAGTGCTGCGTTCCCTCTTCAACAAGAATGTCGGATCATGCAGAGGGCATGCATGACATGATTTCGATACAAATACACAAAAAACGCCAGGCACTCCCGGCGTTTTCTGCAAAGGTTACTTATTACGAGTTCACAACTACACGTTTGGTTGTCCTCTTCCTCATACAAGCAAGACAATCTTCTCTTCTATCGCTTGCTTCTCGTCTTCATTCCATACTACAGATATCTCAAATGTCCCTTCCTTGAAAAACAAAGAAAACTTTCGTTTGAACCAGGACTGCATTGGCAATTCCAACGCTTCCTCAATTGGCACCCACCCCAATTCCCCCTCAGGAGGATTCTTCAACAATTCTCCCTCATAGGAGGTAGCCAAATAATTGAATACCATGTACCGATAATTCGTAGAAGGAACG
This sequence comes from Paenibacillus wuxiensis, assembly GCF_040195695.1. Lineage (NCBI taxonomy): Bacteria > Bacillati > Bacillota > Bacilli > Caryophanales > Paenibacillaceae > Paenibacillus > Paenibacillus wuxiensis. Next base: position 201,464 of record NZ_JBEFZI010000006.1, read on the forward strand.
ACATATTCGTCCAAGCCCTTATAGATCAGTCCACTCACTCGCAGACCTGTCTCCTCATAGACTTCTCGAATCGCTCCCTCCGTCAGACTTTCTGGAAATTCGACCTTGCCTCCCGGAGCCAAATATCCAGGAAAACCCTTACTGTCAGGACGATTCATCAAGAGTACTTGATCTCCATCCTGTACCATACACATCGTATACATACCATATGTAATTTCATTCGATGCAGTCATTTCTATCCCCCAACTTTCATGTAGAACAGATCATTAAAGTTCCGATCGTTAGTATCGTTGTTTATTGGCGGGAAGACCTTGTAGTTCATTCACCTGACGTTCCAGTTCCTCGATTCTAGGAAGATTACACAGATTCAACTTGGGAGCTCGGTGCGACGCTTGCGAGTACAGCATTCAATTCCTTCTCCGCCATCGAGTCTAATCGTCCATCACTGCCTGTGAATTCCATATGCGAGGTAACATTGTTCGGTACGACCACACAGTAAGCTCCCGCTGCTTTGGCTGCGATCATGCCGTGCATCGAATCTTCGAACGCAACCGCTTCCGTGCCTTTAACATCAAGTTCACGCAGCGTCTTCTCATATAAATCTGGAGCAGGCTTGATACGTTCCACATCATCCGACGTGTTCACAACTTCAAAGTATGATCGAATATTGAACTTATTCAAATAGGATTCAACCCACACACGGTTCGAGCTAGATGCAAGTCCGATACGTAATCCAGTACGCTTCGCTTCGGTTAGATACATCTCAACTCCAGGTCTCAAGCCCTTCCCTTCCATGATAATCGCGAACTGCGCATCCGCCTCCCGCTTGAATTCATCTCGATCTATCGGATGATTTGCATGTTCTACGATATAATCCAAAGGATCAAAGTGCTCGAAGGAAGCACCGACACACTGTCCCCATACTTCTATTTTCAAGTCTACTCCGTATGCAGCACTTACCTGTTTATACGACTCATACCATGCTGTTTCCGTATCGACAATCAAGCCATCAAAATCAAAAATTACTGCTTTAATCATTCGAATCCGCTCCTTCTACCATGCAGATGCCACAGCAATATGCACAGAATTGTTGTCGTTATTGTTGGTTGTCAAACACACGTTCTTCCTTCGACATGCGAGACTGCTTTTTCATCTTCTTCTGTTCTTCCTTACGCAGCGCATCGTTCACTTCTACCTCAATCTCGGTCAGTACCTCTTCCAGCTTCTTCGGCTTGGCTAACAGATTAAAACCTAGTGCACGCACCGTATTGATAGGCCCAGCTGGGAGCGCCCACCAGCCAAATACGAAGGTATACAGACTGAAGGCCATATTCAGAAGCGGTGTCAGATGATAACCCTTCACATAATAGCCCGTTTTCGTTCGATAGCTGAATATCCCGAAGGATAGACAGACCTCATACTGCACGAATTCGGATTCGTGATCAATTAGACATTGTTCATAGTTGGTTCCTTCTTGTCGAAGCTGCTCACGATTCAAGTACAACCAAATCACGAATTCATTACTCCGCTTCTGATCCTTGCGGAATACGATATACAGCAGAAGCATTACCGAGAGAACAATAGATTGAAATACGATATTGCGATAATCATGCCGAATGATGCTAGACACTAAAAAAATGGCAAAAAGCCCTGCTACAAGTAACAATACAAAGTGCATGAATGAATCTCCTGTTGACTAGTTAATCCATGATTTCTGATACCGAAAGTTCGTACCCAAGCTATTGGCTAATTGCTAATAAAATCAGAGATAGCACAATAAATGGGGTGGACATGATTAGAAACAAGGTTCCCCACCGTTCACGTTTCTGCCGCTCGTCCTTACTGCTCGTATGGTGGATATATCGTGCCTGATTCGGATCGGCAAACACGCCAAATAATAAGGCGCCTATTCCAATCAGGATTGCAGCTGTGAGGCCCAGCCATTTGCCAGCTGTGGTTAGGCTAGCTACACTTATTAAAATAAGTGTTAGGAGCAGACAGCTCCCACACGCGATGCCTAGCCACTTCATCTTCATGCTATCCCTCCTTCCTCAACCAATCCAGTTATCGCTCAATAACTTTCACAGCTATATTATACACGACCGCACACGATTACGAACCCTGTAATTCCCAATCCTCTTCCACTGTTACTCCATCTGCTCCGCATGCAAAGACCACAAGTACTTTTCGCTTGTGGCCTTCATTACTACTTCAATTGAAGGCTTACAAGGCAGTATCGTCAACCTTGTTCAACCAGTTCTCAATGTCCCCGATCACTGAAGCAATACAACCATTCTCGAATGGTGAAATTAAGCCGGCTACTTGAAGCAAGCCTGTGAAGGATTGACTTCCGCCTGCACGGCACAACTTCAAATAATCTGCCCAAGCGGATGTGAAATCTTCATTCATGCGCTTCCAGAATTGGAGAGCACACAACTGTGCCAATGCGTAGTCGATATAGTAGAATGGCCTTCGATAGATATGGTCTTGCCTCTGCCAAAGACCGCCACGCTCCAAGTAATCATTATCCTCATGATTCCAGTACGGCAAGTACTTCTTCTCGATCTCGCGCCATGCTGCCTTACGCTCTGCAGGCGTTGCTTCTGGATTGCTGTATACAAAGTGTTGGAATTCATCTACGGATACACCGTATGGCATGATCAACAGCGCTCCAGACAAGTGAGCGAACTTGTACTTCTCTGTATCTTCCTTGAAGAACAGCTCCATCCAAGGCCATGTGAAGAACTCCATGCTCATGGAATGAATTTCTGCTGCTTCATAAGTTGGCCAGTTATATTCAAGTACTTCCAAATGACGGCTCTCGTACTTTTGGAACGCATGGCCCGCTTCGTGCGTCAATACGTCGATATCATGGGACGTGCCATTGAAGTTGGAGAAGATAAACGGCGCGCCATACTCACTCAAGTACGCACAGTAACCGCCGCTTCGCTTGCCCTTCTTGCTGACAAGATCCATCAGCTCGTTCTCACGCATGAAAGTGAAGAACTCATTCATCTCCGGAGACAGTTCCTGATACATCTTCGCCCCGTTCTCAACGATCCATTCTGGATCGCCCTTCGGTGCTGCATTGCCTGTCTTGAAGTCGAATGCTTGGTCATAGTAGTACATTTGATCAATGCCGATCCGATTGCGCTGGCGCTCCTTCAACTTCACAGCGGCTGGCACGATATGTTCCAGCACCTGTGCTCTGAAATTCGCGACCATGTTCGCATCATAATCCGTACGGTACATTCGGTCATAGCCAAGCTGAACATAATTCTCGTAGCCCAGCTTCTTCGCAATCTTCGTACGTACTTTGACCAGATCATCGTAAATACGGTCGAACTTCGCTTCATTCACTGCCATGAAACCGTAATACGCGTCAGACGCACGCTTGCGCATGTCACGATCCGTTGACTGCTGGAACGGTGCCAATTGGGCTAGTGTACGCTCTTCCCCTTCAAATGAGATTTTAGCAGAAGCAATTATTTGAGCATATTCGGTTGAGAGCTTGTTCTCCAACTGCAAGTCTTCAATAATTTCTGGGCTGAACGTCTTGAGCATCTTCTCAGCCACCTGGAACAGTTGAATGCCACATTTCTGTTCAAGCTCCGCTCTGAACTTCGAATTCACAAGCGCCCGATAGTAGTCTGTTGTGTATTCTTGGATCACTGGACCTACCTCGTTCATGTATTCCTTCTCAGCTTTGTAGAATTCATCATTCATATCGATTGAATGGCGAATGGATACCAATATCGCCTGTGTATCGAATACACTGTGAAGCTTGTTAATCTCTGACATGATGTGATCCTGCTGCTCGAAGCTTTCTGCAGCTTCAAAGGAACTGATCAGTCGTTTCATTTGCTGTTCAATTTGTTTCGTATCCGGTCGGACATATGCGTATTCACTAAACTTCATCTTCTTATGCATCCTCTCTATCAGATAATCCATAGATTATTTTGGTGGGGGATATTGTAGAAAATAGAAGCCGGCTGCACCCACATGAAGTTCCGAAACACTTTAGCTTTATTCTACCCGCCTTTTAATTGCCATACATGGAAGAAGTAAAAAAACTATCTACCAACCCCTCTCCTCTCCCCTAATATTAACAGTACATCAATTTGCAATAAACGGAGAACAGCAAAAATTTGACCTTATGCAAAGACCACAAGCACGACTCGTGCTTGTGGTCCAAATGTTCATATCAGTTGCTATTCAATACTGATTGCTTACAATGCCGAATCATCGACACCATTCAACCAGTTCTCAATGTCCCCGATCACCGAAGCAATACAGCCATCTTCGAATGGTGAGATCAGTCCCGCTACTTGTACCAAGCCTGTGAAGGATTGACTTCCTCCTGCACGGCACAGCTTCAGATAGTCTGCCCAAGCGGACTTCCAATCTTCATTCATGCGCTTCCAGAATTGGAATGCACACAATTGTGCCAATGTGTAATCGATATAATAGAATGGCGACTGATAGATATGGCCTTGCTTCTGCCAGAATCCGCCGCGCTCCAAGTAATCATTGCCTTCATAGTCTCTGTGTGGCAAGTACTTCTTCTCGATGTCGCGCCAAGCAGCCTTGCGCTCCGCAGGTGTTGCTTCCGGATTGCTGTATACAAAGTGCTGGAATTCATCCACCGTTACTCCGTATGGGATGAACAACAGCGCGTCAGCCAAATGAGCAAACTTATACTTCTCCGTGTCTTCCTGGAAGAACAGCTCCATCCATGGCCATGTGAAGAACTCCATGCTCATCGAGTGAATTTCGGCAGCTTCATACGTTGGCCAGTTGTATTCTGGCACTTCGAAGTGACGGCTCTCGTACACTTGGAACGCATGGCCCGCTTCATGTGTCAAAACATCGATATCGCCGGATGTACCATTGAAGTTGGAGAAAATAAACGGTGCGCCATATTCGCTCAAGAATGTACAGTACCCGCCGCTTTGCTTGCCTTTCTTGCTGACAAGATCCATCAGCTCGTTCTCACGCATAAACGTAAAGAACTCATTCATCTCTGGCGACAATTCTTCATACATTTTAGCACCGTTCTGTACAATCCAATCTGGATCACCCTTCGGCGTCGCATTCCCTGTCTTGAAGTTAAACGACTCATCATAGTAGTACATTTGATCAACGCCGATCCGGTTGCCTTGACGCTCCTTCAGCTTCGTAGCTGCTGGCACGATATGTTCCAACACCTGCGCTCTGAAGTTCGCTACCATTTCCGCATTGTAATCGGTACGGCACATACGGTCGTATCCAAGCTGAACATAATTCTCGTAGCCCAGTTTCTTCGCAATCTTCGTACGCACCTTAACCAGATCATCATAAATGCGGTCGAACTTCGCTTCGTTCTCGGACATAAAGCCGAACTTCGCTTCAGAAGCACGCTTGCGCATATCGCGATCTGTGGACAACTCGAACGGTGTCAGCTGTGCCAGCGTGCGCTCTTCCCCTTCGAATAGAACTTTCGCAGAAGCAATCAATTGGGAATATTCTGTCGACAGCTTGTTCTCCAGCTGCAAGTCTTCAATGATCTCAGGGCTGAATGTCTTGAGCATCTTCTCTGCCAACTGGAACAGTTGAACGCCCCACTTCGCCTCGAGCTCCGCTCTATACTTCGAATTCACTAGCGCCCGGTAATAGTCAGTTATGTATTCTTGGATAACGGGACCTACTTCATCCATATACTCTTGTTCTGCTTTGTAGAATTCGTCATTTGTATCGATCGAATGGCGAATGGATACCAACTGCGCTTGCGTATCGAATTCACTGCGGAGCTTGTTGATGTCTGACATGATGCGATCTTGCTGTTCGAAGCTTTCCGCAGCTTCAAAGGAACTAATCAATTGTTTAATTTGCTGCTCAATTAACTTCGCATCAGGTCGAACATATGTGTAATCACTAAATTTCATCTCATATGCACCCTCTCTATTAGATACTCCATAGATTATTATAACGGAAATGTTGTAAAAAATAACTATTTAAAAGTAAGAGAGTGTGCATATGCGCTAATAATTTTTGATAATTACGTTACAAGCTCAACAAATTCTTCTACGTTATGCTGAATATAATGATGGATGTGTTCAAGCGTCGCTGGTGCTTGCTTCTTGTACGCTTCATAAAGGTGAGATACCTTGCCGTAGAGTTCCTCATTTTGTTCCAAATCAGCAACGATCGCTTCGCGCCAAGATCGGTCTGGCTTGCGATTGTATGACTCCACTAACGCTTCTACTTGGTCATACAAGCGAAGCATGCCTTCATCCTCAAATTGCCGCATGCCCTTCTTCAAAGCCTGCCACGCCCGTAGATCACCTACAAAATAAGAGGAAAACCAATAAAACTCATCGATAGATTCAGTATGCTTATGAAACACAAAAAACATAAACAGCGCCTTTTGACCCTCGGTCAACTTAGCATACACCTGTGACTTCTCAATAGGGTCCTTGCCCTTGATTCGCTCAATTATAGGCTCAATCATCTTCCAGCCCAGCGAGTCTTGTGCAATCGAACGATATACGTCCGTTTGCATTTTAATAATCATGACAATCAACCTCCTAGTTGTACTTGCTCATTAATGGCTCCCCATCTCGATCACTCAATATGAACAATCCTCCATCCTGGATTGCAAAATCCATCTGACCTGCCGGCACTTCGATCACTTCAATCAGCTGTCCCTGTGCATCACGCAGCTGCATGGTCATGGAATACGTAAATGACATTGACTTCACCGTCTTAGGTTCAGCCTCAGTCTCAGATTGTTCTTCTAGCTGAAATGAAGTCACTTCGATATTGCATTGCTGTTTCTTGGCTGTACCTAACGCAATGGCCAGAGTTCGGTTTCGATACAGTTGGTTATATGTCTCTCGGGTCAGGAAAGGCTTAATCCTCTCGTATCTCCCGAGGAGCTGATCCACATGTCCTGTAATTTGCGTATAATCAGGTACATCGTATTGTGCTTGCTTAAATGCTTCGGCCAACTTCGTATACTGCTGCCATTCTGTTGACGAGCAACCGATTGTGGACAACATGACACAGAAACACAATACAGTCATCCATATGATCCTCATCCTGAAATTCATACCTCCAACTCACAAAACGAGGAATAACTATTACCTGCACGATGAATCAATCCATCGAAGCATCCGATGAACTTGGAAGATCAAGAATAGTTGGAGCACTGTCATGCACATATAAAAATGGAAAAATCACATGTTGTGGGCAAAATATCATTTCTTGCGTAAAGAAAGAACGAGTTGTTTGTTGTGGAAGTCTGAGGTGTGCTTCTTCACCTTTGCTTGCCTGTAGAGCGCATCATAGGGCAACAAAGACAAGTTTATTCTTCTATTGAGAACCATGTTCCGCTACTTCCTGCTTGTTACGGAGGGAATGAATGAGAAGTGCAATGAAGTAACTGAACACAATCGTGAAAATAATCCCTAATAAATACGTGAATAGATTGAAGAAAGCAGAATTCATATACGGAGTGAGCAAATAATCCAATAAGGAATTGTCCGAAACATCATCAGGTACGCCCTCTCTCATAAACACAAAGCGCTGTACCAATCCTAATCCAATCGATATTCCAATGAGGAAAATGAGAAAACCGCTGTTGGACTTCTTATTACTCAACCGATTCATATAAACGAATCCTGATGCAGTACCAATGAGGGACAGCAACAAGAGGTAGAACGGAAGAAATAGGAGGATTGCAATCAATCCTATGTTGCCATTGCCTGATGTTCTGCCCGTTGAATGATAATGAATGGTCATCATATCAATGAGTTCAAGTTCGAGGAGCGTGACGACGAATAGGCATACAAAAAAACCAAGCATAAGCTTCTGCTGCTTGGAGCCGGAGATGACCGCATTCCAGAAGCTTGACATCCGTACACCACCAGAGATTTATAATATATGCCATATTGTACCATTTATTTGTTATGCAGATCAACACCTCAATTATGCCTAATCGGTGAACTTTATTAGCCACCTTCCCAACAATTGTAGACTTCTTCCCAATATGAAAAAGAGAAGGAACAGTGCACTCCTTCTCCCTGCATCATCTTTAATTTTTACCTTTTTAGCTCGACCTCAGATCCGATTATAAAAGTTGTAAAAGTTCCCGAGCCCTGCCCTTGCTTACTTGTCACACTGATTCAAAAAGTCTCGAATCGTCTCATACAATCCTTGTTCTTCCGTCATTCTAATTCCATGCCCAGAGTGAGCGAAGGGCCGCACCGTCAGATCCGCGCACATCAACTTGTAACGATTCAGATCTTCTTCCGTAATCATTGAATCATCCAGCATACCATGCATAACTAGAACAGGCTGTGGAAGCATGATTTCAAGAGCAGCATATTCAGAATCACGATGAATTCCGATTATCGCTTCCTGCCGAATGTGCGGTAAGCGTTCGTGCGGAATGATGTATTCATGTAAGTATTCTTCGGCCCACGCTTCGCTCATGGCACGATGCTCAGGCGGATAATCATCAAGCAGCAGACTGCGTATATGCGGCTTTTCTGCTCTCGCATACCCCAACGCATAGGATACTCCTCTTGAGTGGCTGTACATGTGATATTGAATCAATCCAGCGGTCTGTACAACCTTCTCGATATCGGCCACATGCTCCTCCAAGCCATATCCAGAGAGCGGTGTGTCACTATGTCCTCGTCCACGGAACGACAATGCCACACATCTTCGTGGAAGCAAGAATTCCATAAGTGCTTCAAATTCCTCCGCGGTCTCGGACAATCCCGGGCAAATAAGCAATGGGGTAAAAGACAGATCTGCTTCATCCAACGTATCCAGAACATGTATGCCTACGCCATCGCTGCTGTTCGTCCGATACGATTTCATCGACATCCCCCTTTAATTGCGAAGTCATTGCAAGATCTCTTCCTTCTCTTGCGTCATTGCTTAATTCAATGGCTTAATAAAGCCATATGCCGCATCCTTCGTAAATCCAAGCTTCTCATAAAATTGATGCGCATCCGTTCTCCACGCACTTGATAAAAGAACGACACTCTGACAGTCGCTTTCTATGGCAATTTTCTCAATCGCATCTACGAGGAGTTGTCCAATGCCTTTTCGATGATAGCTCTTGCTGACGATCATATTTTCCAGCACCATGAACGGGCGACATTGACCTGTTAAGTCATAGCAGCGAATCCCCATTACGGAGCCGACAAGCTTGCCGGAATCATCTACTGCACCTATGAATGTATAGTCTGGGTTCGATTGCAGCGCAGTAAATCTTTCTCTTAGCCTTTCAATGTTCGTCTCACTTTCATCGAGCTCCGTATATAGCTCTGCCAACTCATCAAGTTGAGTTCGTGCAACTGTCTGTATATGTATCATGATTGATCCCCCTTTTCGCGATAGACAGATATATCCATTCTATAATCACTCTGACAAATCCTTCAACATATAAATTAAACGGGATACAAAAAGAGAAAGCGCCCTCTAAATGGGATGATCTCCACCAGAGGGCGCTTGCACATACTCACATACATGACGCGTGTAACAACTGCTCGCAGCTATTTCCACTTATAAGGTTGTCAAAATAACTGGACCATCCTTCGTAATCGCAATCGTATGCTCATATTGCGCCGACAAACCGCCGTCAGCTGTACGTGCAGTCCAACCGTCGCTGTCGAGCTTCACATGGTAGCGGCCCGTATTCAGCATCGGTTCGATCGTAATGACCATGCCTTCCTTCAAGCGAATGCCGCGATTTGGAGAACCATAGTGCGGTACTTGCGGCTCCTCATGCATATCCTTGCCTATACCATGGCCGATGAAGTCTCTTACTACCGAGAATCCATTCGCTTCTGCATAGGATTGAATCGCATGTCCGACATCTCCGAGTCGATTGCCTGGAACCGCCTGCTCGATGCCGAGATACAAGCATTTCTCCGTAACGGTGAGCAATTTGTCTGCCTGCTCCGATACTTCACCGACACGGTAGCTCCACGCTGAATCAGACAGAGCGCCATTCAAATTTACGACCATATCAATGGTTACGATATCGCCATCCTTCAATGGCTCTTTGTTCGGGAACCCGTGACAGATCACATCATTCACAGATGCGCATGTCGCAAACGGAAAGCCGTGATATCCCTTCTGTTCAGGCGTTGCACCATGCTTATGCAAATAGCGCTCCACGAACTGATCGATCTCATGTGTGGTCACGCCAGGCTTAATCATACCTGCGAGCTCTTGATGCACCTGCGCAAGCAGTCTCCCCGATTCGCGCATTGCATCGATTTCTTGCTGACTTTTCAAAATAATCATATTTCTACACCTCAATAGCTGCGTAATGACGTAATATATCTTATTGTACACCAAAACACATTGCTACCCGGTCATTTATCACAAAAAAATTCATTTTGGCATCAATTGGTGTCTTTTCGCGGTCTTTCCACTCCACTGTAACATGCTGTAAAATCGCATTTCTTAGCCTTATACAACATGGGAGGGTTGGTAGATAATCCTCCCCATATGAGCTTCCTACTCTTCTGGCTGCAAACTCTCAATGGCCGTAAAAAATACATCCATTAATTCCATTTCGAAGTTGTGCTGCACATAATCCGTAATTTCATGAAGTTCCTGTTCGGATTTGAATTCAAGCACAGGACGTCCTTCGCATTTCAAGACGGTACAGCTATACTTCTCTTTGACCTGCTCGATGATATAATCTTGACTGACTGGTGCAACTGATTTTCCACTCATGCTGTGACTTGCCCCCCTATTATCTTTGCCAAATGTTACATATGTATCATTTCTAGCAATCAGCAGCATGATTGTCTATGAAGTTAATCACAATCGATTCGAAGTAATTGCTCATAGGGATCGCCATCAAGCTGAAGAAGCAGTGCGAAGGCAGGCTCGGTCTTCATACCCCGCTGTTTCAAGCTGATCACTTCCTTGCGGAACGATTCGCCATATTTGCGAAGCAGACAATCTTCAATTTCCATATGCCGAAATCCATTCTGAGATACCGAAGCGATAGGCTGACCGAAGATTTCAACAGGCCATTTCCCACAGCGAAAATTTACCTTTATTCGCTCTATCCCATCAGTCGTTCGACGTACGAGATCAAATTCATCGTAATGGCCAAAATGCTCGCTTACAAGCCGCTCAAATGCAGTGAAATCATGTACCTCGCAAGCAATGTCCAAATCACTTCCAGGAATATGGATGGATATGGGCAGCGTACCGATAAGTACTGGTGTGTACGGCTCTAGAATCTCCATAATCCGATGCTCTTGAAGCAAATGATACACGTCGACTTGATCTGCACTGCCATAGAGCAAATAGTCAGTGGTAAGCCACTTTTTCAAGAATGCCCCTCCTTCATTCCATTACGAGACTTCGGGCTATTACAAAAACTTACCCGCTGCCTAATGGCCCGCAGGTAAGTTCACATTATGAATACTTCATCCTTTACGCAGACGCACCAAGCTTCTTAGCGCACCGTTACATTGGACAAATCAGCCTTATAGCTCTTCAGCAGCGCATAAGTCAGCTTATCCATCGTCGCCCCGTCGAAAATCGTCTTCTTCACATCTGTCTTAAAGGACACATTGTTGAATACCGCATTGCGGAATGTTGTCTTTCGCAATCCAGCATAATCAAACACAACCCCATTGAATGTTAAGTTGTCGAAGCTGACGCCAGAGAAATCAGAGGACTTGAACGTGGTATTCTCGAAGATACAATCTGTGAAAATCGCTTTTCTCGCGCTTGACTTCACAATTTGCGCACCTGACAAATTTGCCCCTGTAAAGTTGACCTGATCCAAGCTGCTGCACTTGAAAGAACTGTTCGTTAAATCAGAATAGCTGAAATCCGATCCTTTCAAATTGCTGTAATTGAACTGTCCATCATGAACAGAAGTCGATTTGAAATCAGAGTTTTCCAAATTGCTTTTCGAAAAGTCCATCCCCACCTTCTGCTGCAGCTGAACCGTTTGCGAATTAATACTCTCAATGAGTTCAGAAATCTCACCAATCGATTCAATCGTTAGAAGATAAGCTGCCTCATCATCATAACCCTCCTTCTTCAAATCGCTCAGCTTCTCCTGTAAATCATACAGCAGTTCTTCCTTCAGTTCCTGGATCTGCTTCAAATCTTCATATGGGGAAAAGACGCTGTCCAAGTATCGTCTTAGTCGCTCATTCATCGCATATTCCACCTTTCTTATATCAAAATATCTAATATTTTCTTCGCATATTCCCAATTCTGCTTATTGTCTGCATATGTGACGCGCCCTTTGTCCGTAATGCGATAATACTTCCGTCTACCGCCATGCGTCTCGTCGCCCCAATAGGAAGTAATGTTTCCTTCTGACTCCAGCCGCTTCAGACTGGAATACATTGTGGCTTCCTTCAGCTCGTATTGCCCGTCTGATCCACTGTGCACCAGCTTGCATATTTCATAACCGTATTTATCTCCGCTCATCAGCAGCTTCAAAATAATTGTATCCGTATGGCCGCGCAGCAAATCGGAAGACAGCTTCGCATTCATGCAAGGATCACCTCCTCAATAACAATATAGATCAAAGTACTGTGACAGTCAAGGTACTATTATGATCATTGCAAATTACCCTCACACAACCACCTGCTGGAAGTGGTCCAAATACCCTAATCGAACAAAACAAAAAGCCTGATTCGAAACGCAATCATGCGTGAATCAGGCTTCAAAATCTAATTCATTTTATCATACAAATATACAAGTATGATCAGCAATGCTGGTCAGCACATAAAATTAGATGCTATTCTCTGAATTGCGCCTTGTGCAGTCGGCTATACACGCCGCCTTCTGCAAGCAGTTCGTCATGACCACCCTGTTCTACAATTCCCTTATCGGTTACAACTACGATACGATCGGCATTCTTAATCGTTGCCAAGCGATGAGCGATAACTAGCGTTGTCCGTCCCTCCGACAATTCCGCTAGAGACTGCTGGATAGCTGCTTCCGTCTCCGTATCAAGTGCAGATGTTGCTTCGTCCAAGATAAGGATTGGCGGATTCTTCAAGAACATACGCGCAATGGCAAGGCGCTGCTTCTGACCTCCCGACAGCTTCACCCCACGCTCGCCAATTACTGTGTTCATGCCGTCCGGCTGATCACGAATGAAGTCATCCAGTCGCGCGCGCCGTGCTGCTTCCCAAATATCCTTATCGGAGGCTCCAAGACGCCCATATGAGATATTCTCACGAATGGTTCCAGCGAACAAGAAGACGTCCTGCTGCACGATGCCAATCTGCTTGCGCAGCGATTGCAGCTTCAAATCGCGAATATCAACGCCGTCTACCGTAATACTGCCTTCAAGCACATCGTAGAATCTCGGCAGTAAACTGCAGAGCGTCGTCTTGCCAGAGCCCGACGGCCCTACGAAGGCAACCGTCTCGCCGGCGTTGATGGCAACGTTAATGCCGCGCAGAACAGGACGATCCTGTTCGTAACCGAACGTAACATCTTGGAACCGAATATTGCCGCGCAGCATGCCCACATCCACTGCATCCGGCTTATCCTTCACGTCAGGCTCGGTGTCGATAATCTCTACATAGCGCTTGAATCCAGCGATTCCTTTCGGATAACTCTCGATCACGGTATTAATCTTCTGGATCGGGCCGAGGAATACGTTCGTCAGCAAAATAAACGCCAAAAACTCTCCGTAAGATAATTCCTTCTGAATGACAAACCATGTACCGCACAGCAGTACAAATACGGTTACAATACGCATCAAAATATAACTGATTGACGTATTCCACGCCATGATGCGATAAGATAACAGCTTCGTCTTGCGGAAGCGGCCGTTGTTCTCTGCGAACAACTCCTTCTCATGTGTCTCGTTAGCAAAGGCTTGAACAACGCGGATGCCGCCAATGCTGTCTTCTACGCGAGCATTGAAATCAGCAAGGTCTGTCATCATTCTCCGAAATGTCCCCATCATCTTCTTATTGAAATAGATCGTGATGGAACATAGTAACGGAACAACGACGAACGTCAACACGGCCAGCTTCCAGTTCAACCCTAGCATAAGACCAAATGCGCCGAGCAGTGTCATCACCGCAATGAATAAATCTTCCGGCCCATGGTGGGCTACCTCTCCGATTTCAAGGAGGTCATTTGACATGCGGGACATCAGCTGCCCTGTCTTATTGTTATCGAAGAAACGAAATGACAGCTTCTGCAAGTGCTCGAACATTTTCTTGCGCATATCTGTCTCAATGTTAATGCCGAGCATATGCCCCCAGTACGTGACGACAAAATGCAGCACCATATTAATCAAATAGATCACGAGCAGGCCAATGCAAGCCCATACGATCCACGTCCAGTTCCCCGTTGGCAGCAGCTTGTCCACAACCTGGTTCACTGCCAGCGGGAACCCGAGCTCAAGTAATGCGACGAATACCGCACAGGTAAAGTCTAAGAAGAACAGCCCCATGTAAGGACGATAATAGGAGAAAAACCTTCGCAGCAATCGATTCCCTCATTTCTCTATGTCAGTATAATCATAATCAACAATCTATGTCATTATATAGCATTGATAATGATTATCATAGAGAAAAATAAAAAAGACTCGAGTTCACTCCTCCGCGATCCCGAATCTTCAGAAATACATCGATATTATAATTGCGTTACCAATCAAATTACACTGCTAGGCTCATTATCGAACAAATGGTTGCACTCATTCAGCAAATAAGTCATATACGCCAAGGCATCCCGCTTCCTCTCCCACTTCGAAGCATAGAGTGACTCCCCGATGCCTCGTCTTTCGTTGATCGATTCTTGCAGAATCTTATGCCATCGCTCAGGAACTATGCTCAATGCATATTCCCCCGCTCCAGCCTTACTCATAATCGCTCTTTCACGGAATGTATACCATTGTCTGGTTACACCAAGTACCCCCCATGCAACTTGAGCACGATTGAGCAGCAGGTAGGAATGAATAGACAATAACGGTGTTGATCTCTGTATCCAATTCGCCCAATAGGTATTCAAATTCTCATGCATGTCAGACATGAACAAGTTCATATCTAAGGGAATATCCAATTCAGAAATAGGCGGCCCAACGATTGCTATGCCATGATGCTTCATTTCATACCAGGTCACACGATTGAGCTCGAAATAACCGGCTCGGTTCATCTTCCCATCGCAATAATAGGGAAACGACGCAATTTCATGAGGCAGCTTGCCCATGTCCTCCCAAGTCAAGTAGATCC
This sequence comes from Paenibacillus wuxiensis, assembly GCF_040195695.1. Taxonomy (NCBI): domain Bacteria; kingdom Bacillati; phylum Bacillota; class Bacilli; order Caryophanales; family Paenibacillaceae; genus Paenibacillus; species Paenibacillus wuxiensis. Next base: position 216,709 of record NZ_JBEFZI010000006.1, read on the forward strand.
CGTTCATATTAGGCTTTGGAGCAAACCGCCTTACTTCCGCATGAATAATAGCCATTTGTCTGATCTCATCTGCATTCAGTCGTTCACGAGTGATCGCAATGAAGTCAATATCGCTTAATGATAACGAATAATCCCCTAACGCAATTGAGCCATAGACATACAAACCCTCTAGCCAATCCTGCTTATATTCGTCAATTAGCTTGATATATCGATTCAGAATAGTTTCAATCTCAGGTTGTATATTCACCAATGCTGTACGCTCCCTTGTATGTTACAAACTGCTCGGATACAAAATCATGGCCACGAAAACCAGTGTAACCATGAGGCCAACTACGAAAGCTCCATAGCGAACACCACGTAAATGCTGTGTTTCTTTGTCATAGTGCTCTCCTCGACGAAAGATACCATAGTACAATCCAAACATCAATTCGAACGACATCTTCAGAAAGCTCTTCAACGTTCGCATCGGAAAAACACTCCCTATCTAATCAGATAAATGATCATTACCTCTTCTGACTAGTCTTGATGCAGCGCTGTCTGATTATTTCTTTTTTTATATCCTTTTCTTCATCATCTCATTTAACAGCGGAAATAACAAATGATTTTGGAATTCCTTTGTACTTTCTCCTCTGATCCAGCGATTCTGTATTCATCTAAATATTTATTGTAGGCGACATTCTTCTCTTTTAACGAGCAATCGAAACAGTCCCCTGTCACCTTATGCTCGCGAATGCTCGCAGTCGTCCCTGATGATGTAATAAGCTTCATAGAAACAGGATGGAAATCCTGCAGCACAAACGTACCCCCAGAAGCTAGCAAAGTGCTGTTTCAAGATGATTTATTCTGTTCTGAGGTTGGTTGATAAGACAATCATCTTGATGTGGCATGCCAGCAGAATCGTGATGAAGAACATTATCTTAAATAGTATTAGATGATTATGGATTCACTCATTCCAAAAAAGTCATATGCGGCATCGTTTCCTTGTAATAGTCCAAGCGATCCGCCAATTGACCGGAGTGGAATTCAAATCGGTGTCCGTCTGGGTCTGTGAAATAGATCGACCGCTTGTCCCGCTCATCGCGCTCTCTTCCAGGCAGTATTCGGGCACCGTATTGGACAAGCTTCGTCTTTATCTCATCAATATCATGTTCGCTTACGGTAAAAGCAATGTGGGTATAGGTAGGATGAATCTCATCGCGTGGTACGTCTTGCTCTTCATTTAACGCAATCCATAATCCATGTAAATCGAAGTATGCCAGCTTGCGCCCCTTCACGACTAATTTCGCCTCAAGAATATGCTCATAAAATGAAATCGAGCGCTCCAAATCAGAAACAGAGAAGCATAGATGGTTCAATCCCTGCACCTTCATGTCTATTTCTCGCCACCTTTGTTAGTATTCATCGTTCATCCCGGAAATGTGTGATCATGCAAAAATGCACAGGAGGCGAATCTAGCGATTCGCCTACCCTGTTAGGAGTTGCTGACAGTTATGTACGATTGCTATCTGATCGATCAGTTTGTGCTGGAATGTACATGCGCTGAACCTCTATTGGCCCAGGCATAAAACCAAGATTGTAGTATACCGATTCCGCTGTATTCCCCTGCATCACATACAGTCTTAGAACAGGATAGTGCCCTTTCAAATTAGATAATGCCGTTTGAAGCATTCTTGTGGCAATCCCCTGCCCCGAATAGGAAGGATGCACGGCAATATTATAAATAGCTGGGTAACTTCCTTGCATGGACACGAGACATGCGCCTACCACTTCATTCGTATGACTATCGACAACGATCGTCGAGGCGTTCCTTACCAAGTCATTCGTGTAAGACACATATTCGCGGATATCCTCTTGATAGAATTGCATATCCGTCTGCTGTCTGCGAATGGCATCTATCGAACCTGCACCGGCAAAACTTCGATATAAGAGCCTCGCAATGTCATTCTCGTTCCGCAGTTGATTGATGCCATCCTGCTGGATCATTTCTGGCGTCTCCACAACAAAGCAATCTTCCCACGTGATTACAAAAGCTTCGGTTGGCCGCTGCATCCAGCGGCATCTGAATGCTGATGGCCAGAAGCCAGCCCTGCCTAGCAGCTCAACCTGATCTGGCAGTACCTCGAATATAATAATATCCTTGCTTAGATCAGACCAGCTGATTAGCGCTTCCTTCAATAATAACACGATCCGCCGTTCATCTCTGAATGGCGGGATGAAGAAGAGCGTAAACATGACATTGGGTGCTATCACTACCCCACCAATGAGAGCTTCGCCTTCATAAATCCAGAAGGGATCTCGCCATCCTTCATATTCATATCCTTGATCCTTGAAAAAACCGTTATATTCTGCACTATAATACACAGAGCAGTATATTCCCCATTCGATCTTATCCGCCTTCAGCAGGTATACCTGTTCCGATAACGCATAGCGCTGCTGTTCAGGCTCCCATGGTGGGATCATTGCCATTATGCATCACCTTTCAGCTGATAGGTCATTTCCCATCAAGTTGCATCTGCTCATATTCGTCCTTCAACACGCTCATCACGATAACATCCGAGTACTTTCCGTCCTTGAACATCTTCTGGCGGAGTCTCCCTTCCTCCTTGAAGCCACAGCTGATATAACAACGATGCGCCCGCTCATTGAATGCATACACCTCCAGCTCCAGCCGGTTCAAATTCAAGGAGTGGAATACAAACTTCTGCATCAGTCGAATCGCTTCCCTGCCATAACCGGCACCAAGCATATCTTTGCGGCCGATCACGATGCCAAGTACGGCGGAGCGATTTTTCCAGTCAATCTGATGCAAATCAATTTGACCGATATAATCCAACGATTGCCGATCAGCGATGACGAAGCCTTTCGATTTAGACGAACTGTCAATCATCATTTCTAGAAAGGCTTCCGTATCTTGTTCCGCATGCGGATACAAAAAAATATCACTCAGTGTATTCGTTATCTCCTCATCATTTGCCCATTTCCGAATCCATCCCAAATCTTCTCTGCGATATTCGCGTAATGTGATGCGGTTTCCATGTAAATATGGCATCAATTGCACCGTCCTCTCTTGAAAAAATTATTAGCTATTTCCTACCATTTATTTTTGCTATCATAACAATCAAGACCTAATCCATCAAGGTAATTTTCATTACAAGGTATTCTTTACTTCGACCACCTGTATACAGAGTGCCTTATCCACTCTTTGGAAACATCACACTAGGGTGCAACACTTCGATGGCTGCGTACTGCATTAGCATGACGCAAGACTTTTCCTTAGAATCACTGCAACAGGAAGCAGAGGTACACGTAGATGAAGAATTAGGGTACGTTGCAAATCAATAACAACTTGGGGGTGCTACTCATTCAAACGGAAAAAGAAAATCCAGAAGCAAGTCTGCTATCTTCTAATAAGCTTATGAACATGCACGCTGAAGCCCTGTTTACGCATGATGACAAGATGCGGCTCCGATCGATTAACGAGCCGTGGCCTGGTGAGCGTCCAGCTCCTCGCTTTTTCTTAGGACGAACCATGGATGGCAAGACGATATGTAGATTTCGCCATGATGTTCCAAGCTCGCTAGTCGAACAACTGAAGTCATTAATTAAGGTTGAACCCGCAATTCGTGATATTCATGCAACACCGAAGCACTATGAATCCTATATGAGCCTCCTGCATGCTGAACAATTCACAATGGGGCCTTGTTACTATGTACCTGAAACCAGCTTGGCGGATGCCAGTTCGGAGAAGCCAGTAACGATCACGAAAGAAAATATAACAAAATGGGATTATAGCGGATTCGAGTGGCTGGCCTCAGAAATCGAGTATGCACAGCCTTGCGTCGCAATCGTTCACCATGAGCAGATTATATCGCTATGCCGGAGTGTTCGTATTTCTTGTCACGCCCATGAGGCTGGGCTAGAAACGCTTCACGACTTTCGTGGTAGAGGGTACGCAGCTCACGTAGTTGCAAGCTGGGCTCAAGCGGTTCGCAGGATCGGAGCCATCCCGTTATACAGCACGTTCTGTGACAACTTCTCTTCACAGCGTGTCGCCGCAAAAGCTAATTTGCCGATATACGGAGTCAACTTCACTATCAGATAGCACCTATCTATAGCATGCAAAAAAAGCACCGAGTTTCGGTGCTTTTGGCTTTTCTTACACACTTCACAAATTCACTATCTCACGCCTGCTTCTTCATGTTGCTTGTACGGTGACGTTGACGAAGCGGGATATTGACGCCCAACACGCCGATTATAATGAGCACGGCTCCAACGATATGATAGTACTGCAAGCTTTCGTTCAAGATCATGACACCTGCTCCCATCGTCACAACCGTCCCTAATTGCGTAAATACGCTTACCTTCACTGCCTCTAGCTTCGATAATGCATAATTCGTCAAGTATGCGGTCATCAGAGAAGACAACACGCCCAAGTAGAGAATGGAGACTACGAACATCGGATCGAACAGCGGCTGCATCACTTTCCATGTCGTTCCTTGGGCAATATGCTGGAAGATCGCCATCGCATTAAAGAGCACGAATCCGAAGCTGGTCATAATAAAGGTTACATCCATCACTCCATATTTGCGTGTTCTCTTGCGTGCCGCAACGTTGTATCCCGCTAAGGAGAGAACAGACAGGAAGACAAGCAAGATACCTGATAAACTTGTATTTCCAACGTTAACGCCTTTCATCGCAAAGATATACATAAGTCCTGAGACCGACAGAAGTAGACCAAATTTTTGCTGCCATGTGGAATGCTCCTTCAACCAATACGATGCAAATATCATCGTGAATATCGGTACAGCCGCCTGAATAATCCCGGCTTCCGAAGCAGATACGGTGACGAGACCGAATGTTTGAAAGGCAAAAAACAATCCGGGATAAAGAACCGCAAGCGGGATAATCGTCGCAACATCCTTCCATCGCAGGTTCAGCTTTACCCTTCCGAACAGGATCAAGATCATGATAGCCACAAAGGATGCCGTAAATCGATAGGCAAGCATGTCTAGCGAGTTTACGCTTTGCAGCGCTATTTTTACAAAAACAAAGGAAAATCCAATAATCAGTGTATTTAGGATAGCGGCGATATACGCTTTTTTTACAGCTGAATGATTCATGATCGATTCCTCTCTTCCTTGCTTGCAAGCAATTGATTACTGAAGGCCCTACAACCATGTTAATTGCTGCAGCGCTATGCTACAATCAAGAAAATTAGCATCTGTACCGGTACAGATTCGAGGTGAATGGAGATCGATGTATAAATTCGAGCAGGTCATTCAGAATTTGGAGCGCAATCTGGAGAAGCACACCTTGAACGACGGGGATAAACTTCCTTCCATTCGAGAGCTTGCCATTCAATATGGGGTCAACAAGAGCACGATCATTCGGGCACTGCATGATTTAGAAGAAAGACATCTCATCTATTCGGTGGCGAAGAGCGGCTATTACGTTGTTCGGGCACGAAATCAAGCAGATTTCAAGAAGCAGGAAATTATCGATTTTGTCTCCGCCGCGCCTGACCCTGGCGTGTTCCCATACTTGGATTTCCAGCACTGTATCAACAAAGCGATCGATACCTACAAAAATGATCTATTCATATATGGGACCTCTCAAGGGCTGCCATCTCTACTTGCACTCATGCAGCGGCATCTCGCCAATTATCAGGTGTTTACACAGTTGTCCAACATCTTCATTGTATCAGGGGTGCAGCAAGCCCTCTCCATACTTTGTACCATGCCTTTTCCGAACCGAAAAAGGATGATTCTTATTGAACAGCCTTGTTATCATCTGCTGGTCGAACATCTGCAAACGCATCAACTTCCTGTAATGGGCATTCGCCGAACGGAGCAAGGCATCGATATGGACGAGCTAGAACGAATATTCCGTACGGAGGACATTAAGTTTTTTTATACAATACCAAGATTCCATAATCCGCTTGGCTCTTCCTACCGTACCGAAGAAAGGAAGCGAATCGCTGCCCTCGCACGCAAATACGACGTCTATATCGTCGAGGATGATTATTTGGCCGATTTGGAACACAATCCGAAGTCCGATCCACTATATGCGTACGATCAATCTGGGCATGTCATTTACTTGAAGAGCTACTCGAAGATTATTTTTCCAGGGCTCCGCATTGGGGTGGCTGTGATTCCAGATGCACTAATCCAGACGTTCAATCGGTATAAACGAACACAGGATATTGACAGTTCCATGCTATCGCAGGGAGCGCTCGAAATCTACTTGAAGAGCGGCATGTTCGAGCATCATCGCGAGAAAATACGCACCTCGTATGCCAGAAGGTCGCAGCTCATGCAGGAAGTATTGCGTGATATCTCCCTTCAGCAGCATGAACATTTCGCAATCCCAAGCGCTTCATCCCATCTAACGGTGCATACCCATCTGGAACTGCATGACAGACTGCCTGTGCAGCGGCTTATTTCGGATGCACAAAAGAAATCGATTCATCTCGAATCGATCGACAAGCATTACTTAGCTTCGTTCCCGGCAAGCAATTTGTTGAAAATCAATGTGACGAATGTGCCTGAGGATCGCATCGAGCTTGGGCTGCGTCAGCTCATAGAGATAGTGAGCACTATTCAGTTCAACAAAGGATAGCCTGAACCAAGATCCCCTACGAAGCGAAAAGGAGCGGCTCTCCTTAAGGTCAATTACTGACCATTAAAGATCCCGCTCCTCTTCCTTTCTCATGCAAATGCAAATTATGTATTCGCCAGATTCAATTGCCACGATACACCGAACTTGTCCTGTACCCAAGCAAATTTGGCGCTCCAAGACGAGGCTTCAAGCGGCATCAGCACTTGTCCTTCCTCAGACAGCTCCCGAAATACTCGATCGATTTCTTCTTCCGAATCGCATGTCACGAATAAGGATATAGCCGGCGTGAACTCATGGCGATGCTGCTTGTCCAAGTTATCAATGCACATGAACACCTGTCCTTTCAACGAGAACACGGCGTGCAGCACCTTATCCTTATCGCCTTCGTCCAGATTAGGCATTGCATCTCCATGTCGTACAAGGCTTATCACCTCAGAAGGTTGAAATATGGAAGTATAGTGCTTGATTGCCTCTTCAGCATTGCCGAAAAACATCAGAAACGGATTGATATTTGATGCGTTCACGCAAGTTCATCTCCTTTTAGCATTTATCCCCTTCTACTAATATTCTCGACTGCGGTCATACACATACCAAGCATCATGAACGGCATCTTTTAAAAAAACTCGACTGCATGGAACAAGTTCGTAAATTCTTAAGACAAAAAAATAGCCAATGACACCCTAAATGCAGTGCCCTTTGGCTTATAATCTCGTAATGCCCCAGCGTTTAGCAGTGAGGTATTAACGATCACATTTCAATTATTGATTATGAGGAATTGATCATAACAGCATATTTCTGCAAATACGCCTCCCGCTGTACCTCATCCCGTTCCAACGTGGAATCTATCTGTGTTGCAGTAATGTCCAGCAGCTTCCCTTTTTCAAATATGCAGTGATAATCGTAGCAGTACATATCGCTTCTCATGCCTTGAAGAACTTGGGGCATATTAGAGGCGACTCCTTGATTATGAACATCCATAATCCAATCTACTCGTTTCCAATCCAAGATGCCCTCGTCTGTCTTAATCGGCGTATTGTATGTAAAGCTCTTCTCCACACTTGCTGCGTACAAATACATGCCGCCAAACCTCGTCCCGTCCACCATCCAACTGACGATACCCTTGAATGTCAATTCCGTGGGCGTAATCCCCGTCTCTTCCGCCAATTCGCGTTCCATCGATTCACGAGGAGACTCCCCCGCTTCCAGCTTGCCGCCGATGCCATTCCAGCACCCCATCCAGCTCGGTTTCTCCCGATTAAGCAGCAGTACCTCGTTCCCGCGTTGAATATAACAGATATTGTAGATTAGCATATGATGTCTCTCCTGATGTTTCATAATGACTTCAGTTATCGTACCAAAAATAAAGCTAATTAGCGACAGTGGCACGCCATAAAGGAGTAGCAGTACGCCCGTTAGTAAATAACCCTCTTCCTCTGAGACAACCCATCCAAGAGGTTGATGATCGAGTTCTCCCTACTTGAAATGACTGATGCCTCAGTGCCACATCCTGCACTTTATTCAGCTGCTAATGGCTTCGCATGTTGAAATCGAATAATAGAGAAAGCATCCACCGTAGACGCAAGCACTGCATTGTAAATGGGATGCAAATTCGGTGTAAACCGCAATTCTACCCCAGTTCGCACGATGTGCTGAATGAGATTGGTCATCGGCTCGATCTGAATGGGCTTCACCGTTTGTTGCGAAATATAGTATCCAGCATTCGCATCTAGTAACTGAAAAGTGGAATCTTTAAACGTATATTTATAGATCGTTGTATTGCTTATCTGCTCGAGCCAGTCATTCTCAACCACTATTATTTTGTTTGCCACTGTGTGACCAAAGAATCTCGCTTCATCTTCCGTACTCATCATGTCCGATTTTGCATAAATGACCCTTGGACAATCTCGGGGCAAATAATAGTGAACCGCATTCTCCTCATTTATCGCCCATACTGCCGGCGGAATATGCGATTGTTTTGCTGGACGCGGTATAAATGTGGAAATGGTTGAATCTTCACTAAAATGGTATAGCATCGCTGATCTCCTTCATATATTCTTGTTGTCTTCGTATGAATATAAATCTATAAATATAATTTGAGATCCAACAGATCTCGAATCATCGCATCCGCCTCTGCAGGAATCTCATAATACTTGTCTCCCTTCCAGATTGCAGTCATTCCAATAGCGCGGCTCGCCCTCACGTCATTGTCCGGATGATCGCCGACGTAAAATCGCTTCTTCTGCTCGAACAGACAGTTTATACAATGCACGATGGAATAAAGCTGGATCTGGCTTGCGTAGCCCTTCCCACTCGGAAATCAAGATACAGTCAAAATAGGCTTCAATGCCAAGACCCTGCACATTTGCATACTGAAATTGACCATATCTGCCGGTAAACTGCATCCTTCCATACATAACCCCGGCAATCCAGCTCGACAAATCGATTCACGAAGGCCTGCTTATCGATCTTCTGCAAGCCTCTGAATCTCACATATTGATCCTCAAGAAAAGATAGCAATGAGCTCTCTCGATCCAATAGCGTACCATCCAAATCTAAGATAACAGCCTTCACACCGACACCTCCCGACCCGTATACCGTTCATTGTAAACAACAACTATCACTCACTTATGAGAATGTGGTATGATTGTTCACTTCCAACTCAATTATTTCAACATGCTCCTCACCATAACTATCTGACCAACGCAATTTGACATAACTGCCAGCGAAGTCATCCTTCGTCATGGTCCGCTCGAACTCCGTAGGCTCGCTTTGAGTGGAGCCCAAGTGATCCAATTCCGATAATAGTTGCACACTGCCGTTCGTAGCTAGCATTCCACTCGTAAGAACTCCCTCTTCGCGTTCCCCATGCTTCTCGTAATATTCAATATAGAACGATGAGGAATCCTTAATATCCTTGGTGTCACCCAGGTAAGTCAATGATGCAGATCCTCTTCGTATCGAATTCGATGTTCGCATCACCTGATAATGACGAAGCTTCCAGTGCTCTGACTGCCCTCTTAACTCGAACACATCCAACGCAGGCTGCACAACTGTCTCATTTTCTTTCTCTTTCTCTGTCATAAGGCATCCTATCGTGATCAAGTTTGTAATAAGCAAGATAAGCGCTATCCCCCATGGTACTTTAGAATGACGCATCATGCTCAACCTCCTTGCTTCCGATTGTCATCTTCAATTACCACTTCTGAATATATCCCGCCTTGCGCAAATACTTCTCATTGAATGGATTCAACTCTGGAATCGGTTCATCAAGAGCGAAATACTTCACTTCCAAACCCTCATGATCATTCACGACAGGTATTCCCGTTACATCCAAAGCTTCATACACTGCAATTACATTATAGACTTCATCACCGTGCGGGTATTGGAAGTACATATCCGATCCAGACAACAGTGTAACAAATTTCATTCCTCCTGCACGAAGTCCCGTTTCCTCATAAAGCTCGCGATGCGCCGCTTCCTCCATCGATTCCCCTAATTCCATTGCGCCGCCTATCGTTCCCCAATCCAGAGTATCCGCCCGCTTTTGAAGCAATAAGTGGCCTGCTTCATTAAATACGAGTACACAGGCACCTACTAAAAGCAATGGCTTCGTACCTACAACTTTCCGCAATTCCGATATATATCCCATGTCTTTCATATCTCCTTTATGAACGCTGTGTTGTTAGGCAGAATGCTGAATATGAATATTAACCCCAAAATTAGGCATAATCATTATCCTAAAAACAGGAACCGATGTACATACAAAAAAAAGCCATGCTTCCTTCGTTAAGATAAGCTGGCTGTTCTGGTCTACTTTGCATTTATGTAGTAGATGAGATGATCTGTCCACGCGTCATTTTCATATATAAATCCTTTTCGAATACACTCAAACTTCATTCCAACCCCTTCTGCACATTTGATTGAAGGAGTATTATCAAGGTTAATATGCGCCTCAATGCGATGATAATTAAGTTTATCAAACGCAAAAGTAATTGCTGCAGCTACAGCCTCTTTTCCATACCCCCTTCTCCAGTATTGATTATGAATCATATAACCTAATCTGGCCCATTGAAAATCATCCCGCAATAGCGTAGAAAAGTCGATGGCCCCTACATGGGCGTTGTCTTCTTTTCGAAAGATGCCGAAAAAATATAGTTTATCTTCGACAGCCAATCTATGATGATTGTCTATCTCGAGTTGAAACCATTCTTCGGTGTATCTGCTCATCTCAACGGTGCCTTCATCATATTTATGCTGTGCAGGCATCCTATTTTCATATCCAGCTAGCCATGCGAAGTAGTCTTCTCCCTCAAGCGGTCTAATCACAAGCCGTTCAGACTGTATACGGTAAGAGCACTTGTTCAACCAAACACCTCATCTTCAACTGAGATTTATTATGATAAAGATCGCTATTTCTCCAGGACATACAGATAATGAAGCATATCTCCGATCTGATATGGCTTGACGAATTCTTTTATAACAGCCATCCCTAGCCCACATAATCCAAAGCCATACTCTTGATAGCGCGCGTTCTGCCGATCTAACCATGCTTGTACATCTGCATCCTCAAACTTGCGATCATAGGCATACATGACCTCTTCATCCTGCAGAATCTCGCATAAATCTGGATAATCTGCCTGGTTCATCTGCCGCAATTGCAGCCGCTCTGTTTCTAGTATCATCTCTGCCTCCCCTTAATGCTACATTAGGATACAATAACGAACCTACGCCCTTATTGCGATTTCGATCAGTTCCTGTTCAATACGACGAGCATCATCAAGATGGAACATATGAGCGGATTTATCCATCCAGATCAACCGTTTGCCAGCAGGGGCCTCCAACTTCGCGCAAAACGTTTCTACAAACTGCCCATGCACATGAACATCATGTCTGCCGTGTATAAATGTAACTGGTATATCAAGCCTTGTTAATTTGTGTTCCAGTTGAATTTCGGCAAATTCCTCGACCATGCGCTGCGTATAAGTCGTTCGGAATCCATTGATCGTGTTTATCACATCTCGCAGCGTATAATCTGGTGAGCGGAGCAACATGCTTATAGCAGCCTTCATTCCTGGGGATTTCGTATCCTCATCCTCATACACCATGGAGTTGAATCTGCCCATCCATTTGCGAAGCGTACCCCACTGCTCCACACTATCCACATATGGGGGATCACCACATCGAAGCAGTTCGTCTCGTGCTTTTTTCATACCTCTTGCATCCGCCTGCTGCAGTGTCCATTCCAAACAGAGCTTGTCGTTTTCAGCCCAATTTATAATCTGTGAAATACCAATATACGCATGAATTTGCTCCGGAATTTCGGCTGCCAGAAGCAGCCCAATGATCGATCCCCAAGAATGACCAACAAGCGTGACCTTTTCACAACGATAGGTGTTCCTTACATAATGAATGAGTTCCTGTGCATCGTCTACAAATTGCTGCACATGAAATGATGCCCGAGGCGTACCGCTGGAGTAGGTTTTGCCTGAACCACGCTGATCCCACATAACGAGTGTATAATGTTCCATAAGTTGCTTGGTCGTAGTAGCGATAACGTAATCCCTTCCACGACAAGATACACCTGGCAACGGCAGACCAGGACCACCATGAAGCATAAGCAGGATAGGAAGACCTTCTCTTATCGATTGAACCAATATGTATTGTTCGATTCCACCGATCTGAACCTTCTCAATCTTATTGATGCCAGTATGAGGAATGTTGAACTCTCGTTTAGCTAACCATTTCATAGAGCTCCCCCTTGCAATCAGTGCGTTCCACGCCAACGGTACCAATAGCGATATGCCTCTTTGTACTGAAGCTTCTGATAGAGATGCAAGGCAGGCGCATTGTTCTGTACGACTAGAATATAGCTGCGAGATGCCCCTAAGCCCAGTCGCGGTTTTATGAGAATCCAGGACTGGGCCAACTTTCATCAAATTCCTTATATGTACCTTACAAATAGACTTTGCGCTTGAATACAGCAATGATATCTCTGGACTGACCATGGGTGGTGCTCGTGTCGAAGCAGGACACTAACTCCCATCCTTCGTAGCCAGCTTCATTCAGCATTTGCTCGAAGCCATCTTCATCGACCTTGCCGCCCAGAAATCCTCCTGTCTTATATTTGATCGTACGATATTCCCACTTCGTATCCAACTTATCATCTCCCAAGATAGCCAAAATAACTGTTCTCGTAAATTATATCACGATACTTCAGACAGATGATGACGCTCCTGCTGAAACGCCATGTCTCTCCCGAAATTCTCGCGCTAGTATACTCATCAAAATAGAGTCGTGGTATTCATGATTGTAGTAAAGTGCTTCTCTCTGAATCCCCTCTTGTACAAACCCAATCTTCTCGTAGGCTCGGACTGCCCTTGCATTGTATGAAAATACAACCAATTCAATTCGATTGAGGTTCAGCATACCGAAGCCGTAATCCAACATAAGAATCATTGCTTCCGAACCGTACCCTTGTCCGCAGTCCTCTTCAGCGAATATCGCGATACGAATATGACCGCTCCGATTCGATGGATCCATATCCATAATCGCAATTTCTCCAATCGGCCGATCATCATCCTGCAATGTGATAACAAACTGCGCCCGAGCACTGTCAGCTGCAATCGTATTCAAATAGTTTTGTAGAACTTCTTTGGAAAACAGCTTTTTCGTACCCGTCAATCGGTTAGACTCCTGTTGGAGTAATGCCTCATAGTACCAATCTATGTCGTCACCAGTAAATGGACGTAAGTATATTCTTTTTCCTGCTATCCCTTTGCGTGAATTGCTCATTTTACGTCACCCTCTTCAGTATATTTAGAAAAGAAAAATAGTTATGTAGCCATGTTCTTTGCTTTTCAAACTTTCAGTTCGGTTTCGATCCTTTGCCGCAGTGCCTTTTCATTCAGCCCATGCTGCACAAATTGAAACCGCGTGCCTGTTCTCCGCTGTACACGGTCTATGACTTGCCCAGCATGATAGGCTGTATGTTCAACGAGATGATAGAGGTCATACATAGAATGATTCTTGGAATGAGATTGATCGATCGCCACACCTAAAGCCTCAAAGGATTCGATTACCCGGGCAATCAACTCCAGCTTGCTCATAGGCTTATTCGGAAAATGCGTTTCGATGCCCTGATCGAAGCGGCGATCAGGGTTCGAGAGCCGCATCGTATTGCGGTCGACGTGCGCGATGATATGCAGCACAATGCTGCCAATACAATTTTCACCCTCTGACTCCTGATCCCACAGCATTTCAGGTGAAATGCATTGAAGACATGACAACAGCTTTACTTGATAGTGGGAAACCAGTCGATGTTTAGATATCAAGAGAAATTCATCTAACTGTCTATCATCCACCATATCTCCGCCCCCATTGCCAGCATCAAAAGCCACTCAGACAATCATCCTATAGATCAATAACCCTAGGCCTAAGGCCATAATGAGTACCCCGCTTGCCTTGGTAAGCATGATGTAATTACCACTTGGACCAGATTCTCCATCTATGGCCCGCCCATGCTTCATCTCCCATCCGAACTTAGGAAAGAAGAAGCTGACAGCTCCTGCAATAATAATAACAACAGCAAGGAAAACAGTCATAAGCAGCACATCCTCCGCTTCACTTATTTGCCTTCATTTCGACCTTACTCTTGGAAAGAAGCCTGATAGTGACTTGTATCTCCATGCTGAACAATTACAGCTTGTGACTCACCCGCAATAATCTCCACCTGACTAAGACTAGTTGGCTGAATATGAGGCGGATCCCAGAGTTGATCTGGAAGTCTGTGCTCAAAGTAAGCCATCAGCGTCTTCACGACAACCGTATGTGTCACGATCAGAATCGACTTGCCTTCGTTGTCCGCAATCATGGACTGTACATACGGCAGCACTCGATGACGAAGCTCTTCGAATGTCTCTCCGTTCACGCTCTTATATTCGGTCGGCTCATACCAAAATGCCTCGAACTGATCTGGATAGGCTCGCTGCAATTCATCTGCAAGCTGTCCTTCCCAGTCTCCCATATGAATTTCCTTCAACGCATCCGTACTAATAATCGGGATATCACGCTCCCCGCGAATGAGCCGTGCCGTCATATCCGTTCTGCCGCTGCTGCTGGCATAGATGCAATCAATCGCTGTATCCTTCATCGCTTCACCCAACCATTGTGCCTGCCTAACCCCAAGCGCCGTCAACGGGGAGTCCATATGCCCCTGCATGCGCCGCTCCACATTCCATTCGGTTTGGCCGTGGCGGACAATATATAATGTCGTCTTCTTGCTCATCGCTATCACTCCTATTCGCGAGCCGTTACTCGTTCGAAATCATTTCTGCACATACAACACAACCCGATCTGAGATACGGATGATCCTGGATCGGGCTTATCACGAGTAAATGCTGTTCCATTATTATACATACGAATTTCGATATTAGAAGTTACAAAATCGTTGTTCTGTCAATGCGCACTCGGAATATCGTGAACCGGCAGTATATCCCTCATGTAAGGCATAATAACGCAGTGTCATCCAACAAGTTATACCCTGCGATATGCATTCCAATCGACTTGCTGCAAGTTTTCTACTTGGAACGTTTCTCTTAGCAGTACGCCAAGCGAATAATTGCCTAACTCCTCTCGATAGCGCTGCTCGTCGATGAGCGATTTTTACATTTATAGGTAGTGAAGTAAGTCTGTTCGAAAACGTGAAGTAGGTACCACAAGGTGCTCGTTCACTCTATCATTCAGCGTCGATGTTTCTCCATCCACTGAACAGCATAATCAACAAGCTCTCGGACAGGCATTAGCAATGCGTCTGCATTTGCTATTTTCCCGCTGCGCACATAACCAGTATCACGGGCAAAATCAGCCCCCAGCTTCTCAAAGTCATCGGTATCGAAGTCTACATCTTGATAGGCTACCCATGATTTCACACCGTCTACGATCATCGGAGACTTCAACTCCATTATCTGCTTGCTCGCATAGTCAGCACGATACTCAGCCAAATGGATAGACGTATTATTGCCATGCCCAACGCCCAGCAGCAAGACCCAACCGTTTAGCTCGTACAATTTCGCTAGTGGAGACTGTTCACCAAGACTGTAATCGAGACTGTGATTCGCAATGATCCGATCCTTGTTCGCTCCCCACGCAGCAAAGGAAACCTGAGGGTGATAGCTTCGCACAACCCCGCTCTGCTTACGGAAAAGCTCTGGAATAATCCCCATTTCCAAGCACGGTGTAAATGCAATATCAAATGCTGGCATTTGCTCCCGAATCGGTTCCCACCACGATTCCGGAACAGGAGGGCATTGCCATGTCGATGGATCTGATAAATCCACGGTATGCGTTGGCATGACCAGAGTTCCCTGCTCACTTAGCTGCTCTTCGAGCGCCAGTATGACAGCTGATGCGCCGCCCGCAACCCAGCTGCCTAATGATTTCATAGAGGAGTGCAGAATAAGGTTCATCCCCGACTGCACGCCCAGAGCCTCAAAATCTTTCGTTAATGTGTCAATCGTAAATAGTTCCCCGCTCATGACTTCCATTTCGAATCCCACCTTATTTGAGTTACTTTCTATTTGCTCGTCCATGTTGTTCGTACGTAACCCAACTTCATTCCTACCCGCTCCATATTACGATGGCTTGGTGATAGAAATGCGCACTGGCTAACGGCCAACCGGCAGCCACTCTTTGCTGCTTCTGCGATTCTATGTTTCAACAGCCTGTTCTGTAATCCGAGCCTACGATATTCCGGTAAGGTCGCCGCAAATGTCAAGGAGGTAATACTGTTGTGCATATGCATGACCCCTGCAGCTGCAGGCTGCTGATCAACATAAGCGACATAGAACTTCCAGCCCAGACGATGATATAAAATTCGATTATTCATCGCGACATGCGGGATTCCGCTGTCCGGTAACCCAGTTCCCTTGCAATGAATCGTGGCATACATTTCGAAATCGTCTTCTTGCAGCTCAGCTACGCGAATGCGCTGATCATCCACCCACTTTTCTGCAAACGCCTTCGGCTCTATACCGTAATACATGGATGTATGATGACCAGAGGGATACATGCCACGCTCCGACAACCGCTTCAGAAATGGAGCGTCCACCATCCCGGGCACAATTTCGAACTGCGGCTTCCCTCCACGATCCGTGAAGAACTTCATCATATCTTCGATTCGGTCTATATCCGCTCCTCTGCATCCTTTTATCGTGTTGAAGGACGGCCAAGGCATTCCAGCACTAAAGTAGCACGCAGCTTCCCCAATTCGTTCCAGTTCTACAGCCTCGGGATTGCCCGGTTTCTGCTGAATCGCAAGCATGCGATCCCACATATAATTGATTTCGGATTGTTCAATTTCATTGATTAACCCTTCGGATGCGATGCCGCTTTCCATTTCCAATCCACCTCTGACTCTAGTAGGTATCGTAATACTATTCACACAATTTCGTGACTGTAGAGCAGGATCAATATTCCAGCTATTTTGCTCATAATAGCTGGCGCATAGATACAATATGTATCAATTGCGATGAATAAATATACAGCGCCCTGTCCTCTACAGAAGGGATATCCCCATTATGATTCTAACTGCGGAGCAACCCGATGCCTCGTCGCCTGCTCATAACCATAGGCCAGTCTCAGCAAAGTCGGTTCCGCATAAGCCCTTCCGACAAAGGTAACTCCTTGCGGCCCTTTCGTCGTATAGCCCCCAGGTGCTATAATCCCAGACTCGGCATATCCCGCCGGGATGGTGATGGATGGATACCCGGCTCGAGCGGCCAGATCAGCGCCATGCTCATTGCCTAGGAAGAACAGTGCATCCAATTCATGCTTACTCAAGACTTCGTCGATACCATGGCGAGCCATCTCCTGATTGCGATTGAGGCTAGCATGGTATTCTGGCTCCGTTAGCGTTCCACTTGTCTCTTCCGCCAAGTAGAGCACATTTTGACCGTATTTCAAGGCAATGTCTGCGTGCGCTTCATTGTACGCAATAACCTCTGCAAGAGAATGAACGGGCATCGTAATGTCCAATCTACCTAGATAGTCATTCAGCGCTTTTTTGAATTCAAATCGAAGTACATTGGAATCCCATTTCACATGCTCACAAGACAGCTCTACCGGATCAATGATGGTTGCACCCTTGCTTCTCAGCACCTCGATGGCAGACTCCATAATCGCTAGCCTCGCTTCATCCAAGTCCTGATAATAAAATCTTGGAATCCCTATTCGCGCCTGCTCGATGAAGCTCTCGTCTAAAAATGGTGTATAGTCGCGATATGATCGAGACTTACTCGTCTGCGTACATGCATCTGTCTCGTCGACCCCCGTTATCGCACCCAGCACTATGGCTGCATCTCTTACGGTTCGCCCCATCGGTCCAGCCGTATCCTGACTCACTGTAATCGGGATAATTCCGCTGCGGCTGATGAGACCTAGTGTCGGTTTAATTCCCACGATACCATTTTGACTGGATGGAGAAATAATCGAACCTGACGTCTCCGTTCCAATTGCAGCAGCTGTTAAATTCGCCGCTACCGCAACAGCCGAACCCGAGCTCGACCCGCCAACAAATAATTCGCCTGGCCCGTATGGATTAAGCGTTAGCCCACCTCGTGAACTGTAGCCCGCCCACATTGTGCTTGACATAAAATTTGCCCATTCGGTCATATTTGCCTTCCCAAGAATGATTGCGCCCGCCTCACGCAGACGTGCTGCTACGTAAGAATCCTCTGGCGCGATCCATTCCGCCAGTGCGATCGAACCTGCACTTGTATGCAGCCTGTCATGTGTATCGATATTATCCTTCAATACAATGGGGATGCCATGCAGCATCCCACGACATCTTCGTTCTTGCCGTTCTTTATCGAGTTCACGTGCAATCGCAATCGCATCCGGATTTACTTCCAAAATGGAACGAAGCTCCGAATCAACCTTACGGATACGTTCCAAATAGACGTTAACCAGCTCTTCCGCGGTCAGTTCTCCCGCATTCATTGCCGCCTGCATACTTGATATATCTGCTTCGATAATCCATGTAGATAATGATTCCATGTTCGATTCAACAACCTTCTCTGTCGTGTAATTTTCTATATCTATCATTCTTGTTCTAACGATCTGCTGTGTGAATAAATGATTCATTCATCTATGCAGAGCCTGCACCAATGAACTGAATGACTCCGATTCCGAATGTAACAAGGAAAATAACGATGACTGCAATGATTACATACTTGAACCCTCGAATAAACCTCTGATTTCTCTCAAGCTGCTTCTCTACCTCCGTTAGGCGCTGTTCAAGGTCTTGCAGATTTACTTCCTTTGACATGTCTTCGTTCCTCCTAATGAAGATAATCTATTGGAATAAACCGGATAGGCAGCTGGTAAAGATCATGGATGCTCGTTCATCGGCTTAACTTATTTCTCATTCGCTTCGCTTGATGAAGCAGGCTTGGAATGGCTTAGCAGCCATTGATATAGCTCTGGATTTTGATAGGTTTCCGTCCATGCATCGTGATTGGCATTCGGATAGATGGTTAACTTGGCATTGCCGCCTGCTGCGTTCGCCGCATCCACCATTTCGCTCGATTTTTTAACAGGTATTACATTGTCTTTCTCGCCATGGAATGCCCAGATGGCTGTATGTTTGAGCTGTGCCGCCTTTTGTGGGTTCCCCCCGCCACAGATCGGCGCAATCGCTGCAAACTTATTTGGGTAATCCGCAGCCAAGTTCCATGTTCCACAGCCTCCCATACTTAGACCAGTTGCATAGATCTTGCTTTCATCAATACGATAGGTTTCGCATACGTCATCCAGCAAAGCGATAATCGCATCGCGTTCGATTTCCCATAATGATTCTTCCGGGCATTGTGGAGAGACGATAACAAAAGGGAGTTTCTCTTCCTTCTCAGCCAACTTCGGTGGACCATGCCGCTTCACTAATTCGATGTCGTTCCCTCTCTCGCCAGCCCCATGCAGGAAGAGCAGCAATGGCCATTTCACCGCAGGTTCCACTTCATACTTGTCAGGCAAATATAATAGATAATTTATCTGTACTTGCTTCGTAATCTCACGCTGCATTCGATGTGATAATTGCGTCATTCATCAATCAGCCTCCTGGTTTACATAATAGAAAGTACGTTCCCTACTGCAGCTTATATTGATATCCCTTGTAGCTTATTTCTCTCTGGAACCCTATTCGCTCTGCAATTGCACTCGACGGCTTATTCGACGCTGTACAGTCCCAGCACATCGATTGGCCTTGGGAAAACAAATGCTCCGCATACGCACGAACTGCAATCTGCGCAAGCTTGCGTCCACGATATTGTTCTATCGTGTCAATTCCTAGCGCATGAATATGGCGGTATCGGAATCCGGTCATGCACAAGCTTGCGACGGTCTCATTGTGCATCACACAAAAACCACCACCTTCTTGTAGAAACCGCTCCGTCGATTCCCAAAAGTCTAGTACTCTGGATTCAACAAAAGAATGATTCCGAATACTTTTATTTTGCAGCAGTTCCTCTGTAACTTGGACAACCGTATAATCACGGTGAGGCAATTGGATTGCTTCTTGCTTGTAATCCGGCAACATTAGCGAATATACATAAGATGTCCATGAGGACAACTCTCGATCGGCAAATATGTGCTCAATCGCTTTATTCCAACTTGGATGAGTGCCGATGCATTCTGCCCACTCCAGCCCAAATCCCATCGCTTCTTCACGTATCACTTTATCCATATAGACTCTTATGTCCCTATTGAAGGATGCATTAGTAGCGTCACCAACAAATAAAAAACCATCTAAATTGCCCTGCCACACCATTGCGGACCTTGGAGAGTCCGGATGATCGACAAAAATTCTGCCTGGGTTGTTGCCTGCAACGATCGCCTTCGGCTCCAGCATCGTTGTGCAATTTACTAGATCCTTGCATATATAAAATTGATCGCGCTCAAGTTCAACTATCATATATATCGCTCTCCTTTCGATTTAGTTGATAGGTGTGTTAACGAATTCTTTTCTCTAAGCAGTAAAACGGGACATCCGAATGTGGAAAAATAACCGTTCCTCTTATTTCATATTGTAAATGTTGATAGAATGATAAAGCCCTTTCATTTTTGGAATAGCAATCTAATCGAATGCTGGATAGAGAATGGTTGCCTGCATACCACTCTGCAAAGCCCATTAATTTCGTTGCTATCCCTTGCCCCTGCAATTCCGGATCAACCCCAAGGCGATAAACAACAAGACACTCCGCATCCTGACTAGACTGCCATTGAATCGTCTCATACTCGGTAGGCTGACTGCTGTGCAAGGTAATGACTCCACAAATCAAATCATCCTTAAAATAGGCATACATTGACCCACTGGCTATACTTTGTTCTACCACTTCCACGTTGGGATAATGTTCATCCCATTGATCGATTCCTTGAGCAATCATATGTGCTGTGCACTGTGAGAAGAGCTTCATGATGTGTGGTAACTCCAACTTTTCAGCTAAACGAATGGTCACTTCATTTCCTTCTTCCTATAGGTTTTATACGATATTTTACAAAGGAATAACCTTTTCTTCCCTACGCAACAATTCCTGTTTTTTGATTTTTCCTTTCTATTACACTCCCGCTCATTCTGCACAAATTCTTCCTTCGTTAAGCCAAATAGAATCACATCCATTTACCGTCCATCGATATACCTTCAATATACCGCTTAAAGTGGAAGATTTCTTGTGAAAGAACAATATAAATAAAACTTTACCCAACCTTAATCCAGATTCACATTTTCCCTACGCGCCATGTTGATGATGCCTTGTATGAAATCAGACTTCCCCGCTGTGTATTGAACGCGATCATGCGGAAATTGTGCAACTAAAGCATGCTTAAGCTGCATATACTGCTCCCTTGCATCCCGGTGCATCTGTAAATAATTGCGGAATCGGATATTGTCCTTCCAATTCTCCCCATTATACAGATAGACATGCAGATGTTCTGTGCCCGCTCTCCACTGTCCCCTGCGAAAAAACAATCGTTCAGGGAAATCTGGCTTATGCACATATTCATAACCAATCTCCAGCAATCGTTCGATGTGCTTCGCCTTCATATCTTCTAATTCCCGTACACCAAGCATCATATCAATGACTGGCTTGGCACTGAGCCCCGGCACCGACGTGCTTCCGATATGCTCAACCGCCAAACCTATGTCCGCGACGGCTTCCATAATCTTGTTTCGTTCTTCTTCATACCTTCTTATCCATTCAGGGTTATATGAATCAATAATGACCTGTTCCATATCCGCACCTCATCCTGTCAAAACTTCAAAAGCATTTTTTCGAACCAACTTTCTAAAAAATCACACTCTACAGTGGCAGATATTAGTGACAACCGCGTCAGATCAGTATCCTGTTAATGATTGCCCCTCCATAATTATAAATCCATATCCCACTTCATTCCAAATTGATCTACTAATATTGTCAAATATAATTTGATTCGTATGTAACAGTGTATTCATTACATAAATTAAGTGTAGGCTTGTGGAGCTCTACAAATGAAATCGTTGAACTTTCGCTCTATTCCAAAGGGCCTTCTGGTCAACTTAATAGAGTATTTTCAACTACCGTGAATCTTGGCCCCACTTCCCCAAGTCCTGTCGAGATTTCAGTTGGATACCTTAGTGCAGGAACTTATGTCCTTAAAGGGGAATTTCAAGGTTCTTACGGTAGTCTTGGGATGGTTAGTTTGAATCAAGTCTATTAAAATAAAAGGGCCAAGCGTATGATTTCGTTCGTTTGGTCTTTTTATCTATCGCCCGCCCAAAACTAGTCGTAACAACGTACTATAAACATCTCATTGATGTACTCATAGAATGAGACAGCGCCCCTTTTCCGGCATTCAACCGAAAGAAGGGGCGCCTTGTTTATAAAGGGCTGCTCAGATGGCAGAACCCTAGTTCACGGACTCTAGCGATTTCAATACGACCAGTGCAATATCGCTGATATCAATGATTCCATCTCCGTTCAAGTCCATCATTCGGTTGCTGTCGTCAAGCTTCTTGCCCAATTGCTTGGCAATGAGCGCGATATCCTGAGCGTCTACTCTATGGTCTTTGTTGAAATCTTCTACATCGTAAGCGAATCGGATGCCAAGCTTCTCATCTTCCGAGAGCATATAAGACAGTTTGGTCACATCTCCATTTTTGTCGGTAAATAACGACTGTTTGGTAAGCACCACTTCCGCCGGATCGCCAAATTGCTTCGCCTTTATGGTTATATGCGCAATATCCACGTTGCCGCCTAGTGCTCGATCTCCTAACTGAGTAGCAATGATGTTGACTTTGCCCTTCGCACCGTCTTGGTTCCAACCCAGATAAGCGGTAGATGTGGAACCGAACCCGTCTGCCATCCGAACATCCACCACTTCGAACAGGACGGGCTCAAATGCCAATGCTGCCTGCACCGCATACAGGTCGGCAACGTCCTTGGCCTGCAAGATCACATCAAACGTATCTCCGACGGACACTTCGCCCACAGCCTTCAATTGCAGCCCGCCAGGTGACTGTCCTTCAAAGGTCACTTGGTCATAATATCCGACCATCATGTTCCACGCCGAAGAATATAGGGATATTCGTGCGAATACCGCTTGTTCTGGAGCAGTGCCGGTCGCTGAAATGTCGATCCATTCTTTTTTCGGCATGCCTTTAATTACCGTGCCTGCTACCGTACTGATCCGGGCACCGGATTTATCATAGAAATATAAAACGATGCCGGAGTCATCCGTTCTCAAGCCTTCAATCAGTCCCTGCTCGATATAGAGTTTCGCCGAAGCCGTATATTCGCCGCCGCGGACGACTGGAATCGGATCACTAAGATAGCTGCCGATTCCTTTATCGCTTTGTGACTTGTCAATAATTTTCAAGCTTTGCCCCGCTTCTCCGCAATAACTCTGCTCCTTCGAAAGGCTATACTCAACTTCCTTTCCTGCTTCCGTGCGACTCCAGCCCGGGATGGTTCCATCCGCATTTAGCGGTTCCTCGAAGCAGCCGTTTCTAACAGTCGTCTTGACGCTGTCAGACTCGGAAATCGGGATCATCATCAGTTTCGTTTTATCGGTGTAATAGATTTGTTCATGCCCGTCCGCGTCCTTAGCGAGCGTCATGAAGCTCAGTTCAAAGTTGCTTGGGGTTAAGGTGCGATGCTCCATCGTGGCTGGATCAACGACCGTCATCCGGCTCGCCAGGCCAATATAGAGAAGGCCATCCTCTCCCCAGCGGGAATAATACGGACGCCACATTCCGTAATCCTTTACATCGGAATAGATGTTTTTCTGCTTGACCACCGAAAGATCTTCCGGATTTAAAGCAAATAGGATACCGTCAACGCCGCCCCACAACAAACCGTCTGGACCAAACGTAAGGCCGCTGATCATCCGATGATTGCCAAGCCCTGTTAGTGATGTAAGCTGCGTATGCATCGTTATTTCCTTTTTCGCGACATCCCACACAAACACTTCCGGATTATTCGCAGGCATCGTTGTGTTTAACCCGCCGGATTTGGTAGTTGAACCATAAATTTTGCCGTCCTTATAGGCAAGACCTACAATGCTATGATCCTTGATGATATTGCGGTAAACCTGCTTTTCTCCGCTCGCCAAATCGTATATCGTTAATGCTCCGCCCAATAGCCCATAGTCCGGAATCGTGCCGATCAGCAGCTTTCCGTCCGCATACTCCATCTTATAGGGTCTATCTTGACCTGATCCAATCTGGAACAGCTGCTTAGGCTCACTCATTTTGCCGCCGGAAATATCCGTCTCATAAATGTACCCGCCAGGATATATCCCGTAATATACCTTATTTCCGGCAGATACGATCCCTTCCGCTTGTCCGATCAAGAAGTTGGATGATTCACGGGTTACCGGATCAAACGCACCTCCGACCCCGCCGGGATAAGCGGTCATATACAGGCGTCCGTCCGTACCCCGCTCCATATTATGAATCGGAATCGGTCCGCCTTTGGCGGCAACGCCCGGCAAATCTTTGCGCAGTCCTTTCTTCACGTCCAGCGCCGATAATTTGCCGTTGCCCTGGATCGTCACAATCGTGCGGTCAGGGGTTAGCTCAGGATCCCCCATATCGATCCATGCCGCCCCACGTAAGGAAGTAGCAAAGCTAATTCCCGTATTTCTCGTCGCAAGCGTCGACAAATCAACCTCCAAGATGCCTCCGTGGGCTGGCACATAAGCCTTGCCGTCCGCGACAGGGATCTGGTTATAGCTCATCACTCCCTTACCGTTTACTGGATCAACACCTATATATTTATCTTCCCACTTCTGTTCCTGCAGATTGTAGTAGACCATCATCAAACCTGCTTCTCCACTTGCTTTGACAAACAGATATTTATCCACTACGGCCATATCATAGGCAAATTCCAGTTTTTCATGTTCTACACCAAGAATGCCCGGTACTGCGTCAGAGATCACTTCCGAAGCCCCTGTCTCCACGTTTACCTTCACGACTTCGAACGGAAGTGCCATGCCGGCATAAATGTATCCATCAACGTATGCCATGGAGCGTATATAGTTGTGGTTAGCGAGCAAGCTCCCGTAATCCTTTAATTCTTTGGTCTTCGGATTATATCGGAACAGCTTGCCATGATCATAGGTGCCGATATAGACATTGCCTGCCGGATCGGTCGTCATGGACCATACTGACTTTTCGCTCCCGATAACCTTGAGCTTCTGGACGGTTTTGGTAACCGGAGAGTAGCTCCACAGCTCTCCCGTTCCTGATGCGGTATTGGTGCCAATATAAACGGTACCGTCGGGAGCAATGACATGTCTCCACGATTGGGCGACTCCTTCAAGCTCAAAAGTACGGATTAGCGCGTTATTTTTGACATCTATCACGTTAAATACGGCAGGAGTGGTTGATGCTGTTGTGTACAGCACATCCCTTTCATTTTCTTTTCCCATCACGCCGTCGTTGATCGATACGGTACGGATCGGATAACCGAGATTTATGGGCGTTCCAAACTTTAATTTCGACAATTTACTCTCCTTCTCCGAGGCTGCCTGCGCCCCCATCGGCAATAGCGTACTCAGCCCCAGTGCCAAGATAAGCGCCATAGTAATTGAACGGTTTCTCATACCGCGTGGTATCATAGAGCATGTCCTCCTTCATCCAAATTCAGCAGCTTCGACAGGATCGCGTTGGTCAGCGCCTCGACATCCGCATGATCAATTCTGCCGTCATTGTTGATATCATATTTCCAGTTGTCCCCCGTCGCCATTTGCCCGACCATTTTGGCTACAGCCATCACATCAAACAGATCAATCTTCCCGTCGCCGTTCACATCCAGAGATGCTCTGCGGATGTAGGTGCTGGATCGTTCATCGGATGTACCGATATAAATCTTGTTGTTCTGGATACCTTCTGAATCCTGTAAGCCAGAGCCCGTAAGAAGCGTAACATCAACACGATCTGGCTCACCCAAAACTTTAAAGGTGACATTTATGATCTGTTTATCATCGCTGACGCTAGAACCCGCTGTTTTGGATACCTCGAATTTCAGAACCCCCGCTTCATGACTCCAATCCAGCTTTACTTCCCCACCTGTATGAAAGTCACTTGCGACGGCTGCATACACAACCTCCAGCACTGTCGGATCATAACGCAAGCTGCCAAATGCCTTCTGCACGTCCTGACCTCGGCTCAGCATAATTTTGGCTTCAAGCTGCTGGCTGCCTGAAATGCCTGTCGGCATTTGCAGATGCAAGGTGCCTGGCGCTTTCTCTTCTTGCGGTGAGGTTAGAGTGAAGTCATCATAAAAAGCACCTGACTCCGCAGTAAAGTAGTTAGAAATAGAAGCTGCTAATCTCGCATTTACGGCATTGGAAGGAGCAATACCCGTTACCGTAACCCGCGTCCACGACCCGACGGTTCTTAAATGAACGATGTTCTCGCCATCCTTATCCGTATTGACCTGTTTCCCGGCTGCATCATAGAAACGAAGCACAAGGCTCGCTCCGGCCGCATTTCCTGCATTCGGGGCAATATACATCATGGCCGACCCGTTATACGTATAGCCCGGCGTTACAGGGTGCGGATCGCTCTGCACATAAATCGGCAGTGTATTCGATTTATCTACCAGCTTCAGGCTGGAAGTGCCGTAATACCGCATATCCTGCGATATTTCATGGGAAGTTCCCTCATTCGGAGCAAAAAACATGCTCCAGCCCGGGATGGTTCCATCCGCATTCAACGTCTCTTCAAACCCGTTATTGAAGAGTGGTTTCACTTCATGAATTTCTTGAGAAGCCAGTTCGCCCGCCCCTACAGGCTCAAGCAGCGGATCCTTTTCTTCTCCTTCCGGGATCAAGGAGTCATCCACCGGATCTTCCTGCGGTTGTTCAACCATACCGTCCGCCGAATCACCATCTTTGCCATCGGACGGCACATCAACTGAACCATCGCCAGGCTCACCGTTATCCATGCCAGATCCATCAGTCGGCCCACCATCAGCGGGTTCGCCAATCGGCTGATCGGCTGGATCACCGCCCTGTCCGGCAAATATCGCATCTTCACTTGCCACAGAAGCCTCGGCGGTTCCGGGAACAAGCATTAACGGCGGCTGCAAGGCGATTAGAAAAGCCAACGCGGCAATTCTCCCCATTTTCCAAGCTTTTTTCAATCCGGAGTTCAACATAACCGACTCCCCTCCCTTATTTCGCATGCTGATGCATTTTCCAAATCAACACGGCCGTATCGGCACGATTTGAAGACTGCTTCGGCATAAATAGGTTCTGCCCCGTACCTGAAATGATCTTCATTTCTTTTGCCTTATTTACCGACGATTTGGCCCAAGAACTAATTGCATTTTGATCAGCAAACGCCTTGCCTGAAGCCTGCGCATTGCCGCCCTGAACCTGACCGAGGATTTGTAATGCATTCATCATCATGACGACCATCTGCTCACGGGTCACCGGTTCATTCGGCTTGAATGTGCCATCGTCGTAACCTTTGGTTATTTGAAGCTGATGCATTATTTTCACGTCTTCGTAATACCAATCGCCTTTCCTAACATCCGAATATGCAGCTTCTTCTTTACGATCCGTTATAAGCCGATCCAAGGAGAGCGCTTTCACGATCATGGAAGAAAACTCAGCGCGGGTCACTGCTTTGCTAGGCGAAAATAACGTCTCCGATGTCCCTTGCACGATATGCTTCGCAGTTAGAGCCTCAATTGCATATCGAGCTTCCGGATAAATGCCGGAGATATCTTCATACGACTTGGTATATTCCATCACTCGGTATGTCCCGGCCTGCTTTACAACCAGCCTGAATTTACTAGCCTGCTCTTGATGGAGGGCTTCCCTGATATAATCCCAAGCAGCCGTAGCCGTGTTATAACGATAAACGCCCAGTTTATTGACATCACGTCCGCCCAGCGTATATTCCAACAAT
This sequence comes from Paenibacillus wuxiensis, assembly GCF_040195695.1. Taxonomy (NCBI): domain Bacteria; kingdom Bacillati; phylum Bacillota; class Bacilli; order Caryophanales; family Paenibacillaceae; genus Paenibacillus; species Paenibacillus wuxiensis. The sequence goes on from NZ_JBEFZI010000006.1 coordinate 244,775, forward strand.
GCATTAAGCTCGATTTTATTGATTTCCGCAGTATTCATCTTCCATTGAGACAGAGATAATTTCATGTCCTCCAAAAGTGTTTTTCGCTTGCTCAGATCCTCTGGGGCAATCACATAGGTATCCACGCCCTCTTTATTCATAGAAATGGAAGATAGTTTCTCCAGGATGGATAACGCAGCTTTCTGCATGACCTCCTTGTCCGCTGAAGCCGGTTCCAATTTCAACCCGTTCAGTAAGGTTTGCAGCATTTCCGCAGCACGTACCGGATCCTTTTCCTTCAATATGGCATCCATATTCCAAACCGGCTCCTTGCTTGAACCCGTCTGTCCGCTCGTGGTGCCCGATCCTGAACCTGACCCCGATCCCGGAGACGGATCTCGGTCGTCCTTCTTCGAAATTGTAAATGTTATTGCTTCACCTACACCAAATGTAAGCACTTTCAAATCTTTGTATCCTTGCTCATTAACAACTCTTTCGCTGCTTACGGCTTTCACATGCTGAATCTCGACAGCGGCCTGTTTTCCTTGCAGCGCCTTAAACGTAATTTCTGCTAGGCGAACAGATGCCTGCGGAATTCCTTGCAGCTGTTTTCTCATCACGGGGATATAAAGCTTCCCTTCATTGGCATCATCCTTGTAAGCGCCAAAAGTATCATACCCGTCACCGGCCTTTACCTCCAGCACCTGCAAAGCCTTGAGGTCGTACGTTAGCGAAACCTCGACACCAAATAGATCATTGAAATTTTCACCGCTCACTTGCAACTTGAACGTGTCACCAACATGTACGCTGCTTGAAGGGTTACTAAGAGCAATCCGTGCCCCCTCAGCCGCCTTGGCGTCCATGCTACCAAAGTTGAAAGACGTCAATATGAGCAGCATCAAGCAAAGCGCAAACATCATTTTTTTCATCCTGATCTCTCCTTTCGGATCAAACTTTTGGGTTAGATACGGATTTAGCTAAAAGAGATCACCTCCTTCGGTCATGTCCTTTATTCTGTATAAAGTGAACCCACGATTGTTCAGATGAATTTTTCAACATGAAGTGCCATGGGTAAATGAAAACCCGCTTCATCATCTTATAGTCGACAGTAGCGGGTTTTCTTCGTTGTATATGGAAATGCAGTTCTAACTGAATCTCCTTTTGTAGTCGTGCATGTTTCATAATATTGCTTGAGTGAAATTGAAGTTTTGACGCTTTCATTTTCAAGGAACTTTTCTCCTATTTCGCTGCCTACCAATTGGAATTCTTACCCACCCCTCGATCTGATATAAATTTCTCCATCAGCCTACGTTTTCCTCTTTTATTCGCGTTATATCTTCAAAGGTAAGACAAATGCCCTTTTTCTGAATCGGATTCAACATATTTTTGCTGTAATGACGCATAGTCTTAACAGAGAAAGGACATTTTTAATGACTTTTCAGAAAATATTGGATGTTTCTTTATGGTTTTCAAAGGTGTATATGGTATTTGTCATTGACAATTCGTAAGTATTACAAGGAGGAACTACATGCACTCACCAATCAAAAAATATCTTTCCGAACTTATCGGTACATTTGTACTCGTTCTGTTCGGTTGCGGAAGCGCAGCAACTGCAGGAGCACAGCTCGGAAATCTCGGCATCGCCTTTGCCTTCGGCTTGTCGATCATTGCGCTGGCCTATGTAATCGGGCCAATCAGCGGATGTCACGTCAACCCAGCTGTCTCACTTGCCATGCTGTTCAATAAAAAAATGTCTGTTACAGACTTCATCGGGTATGTTGTCGCTCAAACAATCGGGGCTGTAGCAGGCGCTGGATTGCTGTATGCAATCATTGATTCCACGGGCACTGCGGTAACGAACCTTGGCCAGAACGGATTCGGGGCTGGTTACGGCATCGGCATTACTCCAATCATGGCATTTGTTGTCGAAATCGTATTGACGTTCGTGTTCATTTACGCCATTCTTGGTGTAACTTCGGATGAAAGCAAGGGCAGTGTAGCCGGAATCGTGATCGGTCTTACACTTGCGTTCGTTCACATTCTTGGTATTGGATTGACAGGAACATCCGTTAACCCTGCCCGCAGCTTCGGGCCTGCTGTACTGCTCGGCGGCGAAGCATGGTCCCAACTGTGGGTGTTCGTAACAGCACCATTCGTTGGCGCTATCCTAGCGGTCATTGCACTCCGCGTATTGGGAAGCCGCAAAGCCTAAGATAGACACCAACACATAACGAAGGGGCTTGCTGCATAAGCGCAGCAAGCCCCTTTGTATATGCAAAATGCACATGTGCTGTATATTCAAATTCAAACATCTTCATGCGAAAATGAGACATGCAAACCTCAACGAACGAAGCGGGAGAGCGCTCACTCCCCCGCTATGCTAATGTTCTATTGCTGCTTCAACTTCACATTCTTGAATGCTTCAGCTTGCTGTCTGATTCCGACTTCTGCAGCAAAACGCTCGATACTCGATGCCCCGAAGAATCCATCGATGCCTGTTGTATGTTCGAAGATATATTGCGCATCCTCTGGATCAGCGATTGGACCTCCGTGGCAGATAACGAGTATATCTGGATTAACCGATCGACCTGCGTTGGCAATTGCCTGCACTCTCTTCGCGCAATCATCAAGCGTCAATGCTGTCTTCGCTCCGATAGTACCCTTCGTAGTCAGACCCATATGCGCAACCAGAATGTCAGCCCCGGCCTTCGCCATCTTAATCGCCTGTTCTTCATCGAATACGTATGGCGTCGTCAGCATGCCGAGCTCATGTGCTTGGCGAATCATATCTACCTCTAGGTCATAGCCCATGCCTGTTTCCTCTAAGTTCGCTCTAAATACCCCGTCAATCAGTCCGACTGTCGGGAAGTTCTGCACACCCGCGAAGCCCTGTTCCTTCAATTGCTTCAGGAACACTTCCATGATGCGAAACGGATCCGTCCCGCACACACCCGCAAGTACCGGCGTATTCTTCACGACAGGCAGCACCTCAGCGCCCATGTCGACTACGATTTGGTTAGCATCGCCATAAGGAAGCAGTCCTGCAAGTGAGCCGCGTCCCGCCATTCTATATCTGCCTGAGTTGTAAATGATAATTAAGTCAACGCCGCCCGCTTCCCCACTCTTCGCGGAAATCCCCGTTCCTGCTCCGGCTCCGAGAATCATTTCACCATTGGCAACTTGTTGCTTTAATTTATTGATGATATCTTGGCGTGATTGTTTCATTGTACTTCCTCCTTGATGTAAGTTTCGCTGCTGCTGTGCTTCATCAGCTCAATGAGCTTCTGAGCTGCTGCGATTGCGAACTGTTCGTCATTGATGTCTGCATTCATTTCAATAAGCTCTACAGCTTCCTTATTGATCCGCGTACGAAGTGTATCGAATAAAGCCTTATCCTCTTCCATCCCGTAGAATGGCTGTCCTTCTACATCCAGTGCGGATACCCCCTTCAACGGCAGCATCAGCACTGTCGGTGAAGTTGCTTGATTCAGCTTATCGGCAATGATCTTACCGAGCTCTATATTCTCTTCAACCGTGGTTCGCATCAGCGTTACGGTCGGATTATGCTTATAGAAATTACGATTTTGGAACTGCTCCGGCACGGAATCGAATGGCCCGAAGTTCACCATATCCAGCGCCCCCGTCGATACGACCTGAGGCACTTGAGCCCGCACTGCGGCCTCCAGCCGATGCGGCCCAGCATTCAGCACACCGCCGACCAGTTCGTCGCACCATTCTGTTGTTGTCAAATCCAGAACACCATCGAAATAGTGGGATTCAATCAAGCATTCCATCGTCTTCCCACCTGCACCTGTCGCATGGAAGACAACAACCTCATATCCATGCTTCTCCAAGTACTCTCTCGCATGATTGACGCAAGGCGTTGTCACACCGAACATCGTGGCTGCAACTAGCGGCTTCTTCTCTACCGTCACCGTTACTTCTTCTTTCACCATGCCAGCAATCGCAAGTGCGGCATTCGTAAAGATGCGTGTCGAGATCGAGTTCAAGCCCGACACATCGACGATCGATGGATACATCATAATATCGCTAGTACCTACGTATTGCGATACGTTGCCAGAAGCAACCGTCGATACCATGATCTTCGGCACCCCAATTGGCAGCGCTCTCATTCCTGGCGTTACAATAGAAGTACCGCCAGAGCCGCCGAAGGAGAGGATGCCATCGAACTTCCCTTCCGAATACAACCTTGGAATCAGCTTCTCCATTCCTTGGGCCAACACTTCGGTTGCTAAGGCGCGATCCTTCTTGGAGGCGATTTCATGAATATCCGCCCGCACCTCTCTAGCCACTTCCTCGTTCGATACATCGGGAACGAACATCGGATCAAATACTCCACTATGAATCGTAAGCGTATTCAATCCAAGCCCTTCTAGAATTTCCTTCACATACAAAAACTCTTCTCCTTTGGAATCGAACGTACCGACTATCGCCACTGTTTTCAATATAACAACCTCCTTATGAAGTGGAAGTATATGAAGTACTGATCTATATGAACTACCTAAGCCGGCTTACAATTCAAGTATAGGGCGATTCCGATTCTGATTCATGTATATTTGTACGATGTTCATGTGTTTTTGTATTGTCGTTGATATTCTCTTGGAGACAATCCCGTTGTCTTTTTGAACATTTTGCTGAAGTGCGCATAATCGTTATAGCCAACCAAGCCAGATAGCTCCGACAAATCTAAATGACGCTGCTTCATCAACTCGATCGACTTATTGATTCGGAATCTAGTCAAGTATTCTGGAAATGTACATCCCACCTCTTGCTTGAATAAATAACTCAGATGGGTTCTAGACAGATGTGCAACTTGGGCCAGCTCTGCAAACGAAATATCATGCATGTAGTTCGCCTCAACGTATTCCTTCACGAACTGCACATAATCGTAATGCTTCGTTACCCCTTCGAGCATTTTATGAAGCAGCTTGTCTTGCTCCGTTACCCCAACTTCCTTAAAATCAATCGCAGTCTTCGTGATCGCCGCCTCTGAAGGAATTCGCTCAAATGATGAGCCGCCCAAGTACCCGACTGCACTTGTATTGTCATACATATATTTCACATCAGCCGGCGTATTGACTGGACCGCCATAGATCATCTTGATCACATTCGGATTGATTTTATCACTCACTTGGAAAATCTGCGCCGCCAAGTCTGCGGCTGCCTTCAAAGAGAGCACCTTCGCCGCACCTAATACGCCGCCCTTCGTAAATCCTAAGTGAGCACAGATTACATCTGCACCGGCTGCTGCCATCAGGTGCGCCTGTTCCCGGTTGAACACGAACGCAATCGTGAACATGCCCATCCCGCTTGCGATACGGATCGCTTCCACTTCCGACTCGAAGCTGATACCCGCTTCTTCTAGCGCCTCGCCGAATTGTCCACCAATCAGTCCAACGGTAGGGTAATTGTTGATTCCCGAGAATCCTTTATTCTGAATTTCTTGAATGTACGCCTCCAACCGAATTGTCGGATCTGTTGCGCATAACCCGAACATCACCGGTACCTCTCTGACGAGCGGTACAATTTCCTTCGAGCCAAATTCCATGACGAGCTCATTGCAGTTCCCAAATGGGAGCAGTCCCCCTAGAGAGCTTAAGCCCATCTGTCTGAAACGCCCCGAATTCAAGGCCAAAATGAAATCGGCGCCGCCCTTTACCGCATATTTAGCCGAAATCCCTGCACCGGCTGCTACGCCAATAATGTGCCCGTTCGATTTCAATTGGGCATGCAATCTATTTCGAATCGTTTCACGATCAAAGTACATGTTCACACACCTTCTTTTCATTGCCGTTGCTGCTGCTAGGTTGTTGTTTCGTTTCGATTGTGTTGTGAATATCATAACATTCTCTGATTAGCCGGTCGAATGTCCATAAATGAATGGCTTCAACTCGAGCAACATGCAAAAAAGCAGCTTGGTGAAAAATCTCCAAGCTGCTGCCTACGTACTATTGTATTTTCCTCTTAGCCCGACGCTGCGCAAGCAGACTGATTAGCACTGCCGTGTTGCCAACTATAAAAAAGAGTGACAGCATTGCTGCGAACAAAGTCGTTCCCATATAGTTAGAATCCTTATTCCCCTTCAATTGGATCAGAAATACGATGACGGCTATACAGCACGCAATACAACAAATCAGTAAGGCGCACAGGCGTCGCTTTATTCGTCGATCCATCTACCTATCCACCACCACATCATTCTCGTCTCATTCAAACCCTTCATTGATCCTCTAACACGAATGATTCCCATTTTCGTACAACTAACTGTATGATAAGCTTCGCTTTCGTCTCTTCTGTTATAAAAAAATTTGCTCATTTCCATTGCCCACAGTTCATATTCATTGCATAATACGAAGTATCATTACCATCATGAGGAAGCTGCTATACTACTCATTATTTCGTGTTGATCCGTAGCCATATAGTAACGATGTTCATTCGAGGAGGATGATTCGTATGGTGTTGCAAACGGAAAGCCAGATCGCCAAGCATTATTTGCAAGTCGTCAATGAGAAATTTGTAGAATTGAAGAAGATGGGTGAACGAACGTTTGAACAATTAGAGGACGAAGAGTGGAACTGGTCTTACAATGTGGACTCGAACAGCATCGCGGTCATCGTAAAGCATATGAGCGGCAATATGATCTCACGCTGGACCGACTTCCTCACTACAGACGGCGAGAAGGACGATCGCAATCGAGATGAAGAATTCGAGGACAACATAACGAGTCGCGAAATGCTCCTTGATGTGTGGAACCAGGGATGGAAGGTGTTTCTAGACACCCTTCAATCGCTGACCGTAGATGATCTCACCAAGACGGTGACGATCCGTCAGCAGCCGCACACTGTCATGGAGGCCATCGAGCGCCAGATGTCTCATTACGCCTATCATGTCGGTCAAATTGTGTACGCTGCCAAGGAATTGAAGTCCGAGAAATGGAGCACCTTATCCATTCCAAGAAAGAAAAACTGAACCTATTAAAAAAGCGCCGCTCACGCTACTTACGTAAACCGGCGCTTCCTGCTTCTAAAATAGATGATTCAGCCGCATTTGGGTCTAAGGGAAGCTTCACACAGAAGGTTGACCCTTCTCCCTTCCTACTTGACACTTGGATATCTCCAGAGTGAAGCTGGACGATCTTCTGCACAATAGACAGCCCCAACCCATTACCAGCGATGGTACGATTGCGAGACACATCTGCCTTGAAGAACCGCTCAAATAAATGCGGAATATGCTCCTCATCAATCCCAATCCCACTATCGCTAATGCACACTTCAACCGTTCCATTAGACATGCGCGCCTCGATATGAATAGCCCCACCTTCAGGCGTGAACTTAATCGCATTATGCACAAGGTTCATCCATACTTGACTCAGCATCTCTTCATCCGCTGAAATCTCCATTTTATCTACAATCAAATCTAATTCGATACGCTTCTCCAGCCATTGGGGTTCGCTGATCAACGCGATATTACGAAGCTGCTGATCCAATCGATAGCGCTTCATTTCCATCGGATGGTGCTCCGATTCCAGTGACGTTAATTTGAGCAAATTCTCGCTAAGCTTGGATAGTCTCATCGTCTCCATTTCAATGATTTGAAGATAATTTAGACGCTCTTCTTCGCTCAGTTCCTCACTCTGTAAGGCACGTGCGAATCCGCGAATCGAGGTCAATGGTGACTGAATTTCGTGCGAGACATTCGATATGAACTCCTGCCGCATCTGCTCCATTTCCCCTAAGCTGTCTGCCATTTGTTGAATCCCGTCAACGAGAGATCCGTATTCATCGCGGAAATCCTCATACATCGGGATACTGATATTAAACTCCCCTTGGGAAATTTTCTTCAGCGCATCCAGAATGGATTGGTAGAACTTAACGTGCTTAACGCGGACAAACGGGAATATGATTGCAAGTACCGCAACGAAAAATAGCAGTCCCATCACGCATAGAACAAGAAAAGCCCAATAGCTGTCTTGCTTCCAACCGACCCAGTTCATGACGTAAGGATTAATCAAATACGATAATGACCATGATGCCAGGATAAGTAATAATATGGTTGCCATTCCTGTTATGAATTTCAGAACACGACCTATCTTCGTCGCCTTAAAGGCTGCATACCGTTCACGAAGGGTCATTCGAGCACCTCTAGCCGATAGCCAAGCCCGCGAATCGTCTTGATCTTGAACCCATGTTCAGTCTCAGGGAACCTCTCCCGCAAGCGATTAATATGCACGTCAACTGTCCGCTCATTACCCTCGTAGTCATACCCCCATATATCCTCTATCAATTGTTCCCTGGAAAAGGTTTTGCCTGGATATCCGCCCAGCTTGAATAATAGTTCGAATTCCTTCAAAGGCAATGAAAACGTCGCATCGCTAGTGGTTACTTCGAGTGTATGCTGGTTCATGACGATACGTCCGAACTGAGCGATTTTTGATGTAGCGATCTGGTACCGCTTGAGCAGCGCCCTGACGCGAACGACAAGCTCCATCGGATCGAAAGGCTTCACTAGATAATCGTCTGTTCCAAGGTTGAACCCTTTGACCTTCTGTGATGTCTCGCCCTTAGCGGTTAGCATAAGGAGCGGGATATCATACAGCGCCCTTAATTCACGGCACAATTCCCACCCATCCATGTTCGGCATCATAATATCGAGCACAACCAAGTCAGCCTTATTGCTCTCCATTTGGGTAAGAGCTTCAACTCCATCAGGGGCTTCAATGGTCTTGAAGCCCTCCTTCTGCAAAAATACGGTGACTAGCTTGCGAATATGTGGATCATCGTCAACTACGAGTATGGTTGCCATCTACTCATTACCGCCCCTTTCTTCCTACTAGCAAGCCTCCTCCGATTCATCCAGAATGCGGAGCTGCTGTGCAGCGAATTCACGGTACATTTCGTGCGTCTCGAACAATGTCGCATGGGTGCCGCAGCCTGTTAGCTGGCCCTTCTCGACGAACAAAATTTGATCAGCATCTACTACGGTAGACAATCGATGTGCAATCACGAGCGTGGTACGGCCCTGCATCAGATTGTTCAATGCCTTCTGTACAACAATTTCTGATTTGCTGTCCAGCGCGGATGTTGCCTCATCGAGCATCAAGATACGCGGGTTGCGCAGCAGTGCCCGTGCAATGGCAATCCGCTGCCGCTGACCGCCAGACAGCTTAAGCCCCCGCTCTCCTACAGGAGTCTCATACCCTTCAGCAAGCTCCTGGATGAAGCCGTCTGCGTATGCCATTTGCGCGGCATGTTCCAGTTCTTCGTTCGTCACTTCACGATTCATACCATAGCAGATGTTCTCACGAATCGTTCCATCGATAAGCGGACTTTCCTGTGACACATAACCGATCTGAGTCCGCCAAGACTGGAGAGAGAATTCGTTAATATCCACCTCTCCAAGCTTAATTGCCCCTGAGGTTGGCAAATAGAAGCGTTCGAACAGCGAGAATAGTGTGGTCTTCCCACCGCCGCTCGGACCTACGATTGCCGTCACTTTTCCAGCAGGAATCGTGAAGCTTACATCCTCTAGTATAGGCTCACCGTGAGCATAAGCAAAGTGGACATTCTCCACTTGTATCGGTTGATCGGCTTGTTCCACCTGCTTGCCATGTACATGATCTTCCTCTGCTGCATCGAAGATGGAGATCATATGATCCGTTGCTCCAATTGCCTTCTGCAGCTGCGTAAAGAACATCGATAGCTGACTCATCGGCATCACGATCTGAATCAGATACAAAATGAAGGCAACCAACTCACCCGCAGACAACACGCCTGAGGATACCCGCATTCCACCATATCCGATGATAACAACAAGCAAGACCATTAACACAAAGGACATGATCGGAGCGATCAACGCCTGAACGACACCCTCTTTAATGCCGAAACGAAGCAAGTTATTGATGCCCTTGCGTCCGTTCTCATATTCTCTGGACTCTGCATTCGATGCTTTCACGAGACGAATCTCGGACAGGACTTGGCTTAATACAGCAGTGAAGGACGCTGTCTCATCCTGCAAGCCTTTTGATATTTTGAACATTTGTTTCCCAAGCGGGAGTAAAACCAGTGCTGCGAGTGGAATGACAACGAGCATAATGACCGTCATCTGCCAGTCCAAGTACAGCAATACGATAAATGAACCGATCACGGAAACGATTCCCGTGAAGAAACTTGATAAATGCTCAGTAATGAACCCTTTCACAATCCCGGTATCATTCGTAATTCGGCTTACCGTCTCACCAGTCTTGTTCTCATCATAATACGATACGGGCAATATCAGGAGCTTCCTCCACAATCGATCCCGCAATCCAGCTACAACCCGTTGGCCGATAAGATTCAGCATGTATATCGATAAACCGGAAGCAACCGTCTGAATAATGAAAGCTGCGGCCAGCGCCACAATCTGCATCGTATCCAGCTTCGACATGGAGAAGTTGTCTACCATCCCCTTCGTAAACATCGGTATTACCAGTGAGACAGCAGTTGAACCAATACTCATCAGCAACGCAATAAATAACATCAATTTCGATGGCTTTGTCTCATTTATGACGCGTAAAAATTGCCGCCAATTTCCGAATGACCCCTTCGTTCCTTCTATTTCTCTATCCATTGATCCCCAGCTCCTTATATATTATCCACTTGTGAAGTTGAGTCCATCATAATCAATGAATTTAAACGGAATGTAAACAAAAGCGACATCCATGCAAAAAGCCGTCCCATAACGAGAGCGGATGGAGAGTAAATTCTCCGGCTACTTTCGTTCGAGAACGGCTTTTTCGGGTTGTATTCAACTATGCATTTATTTTACAAGCTTCCACACATCTGTTTTTCCTGGCGTCTCGCCTTTTGTCCACCACTTCGCTTGGTACGTGGCGCCTTCATATGTCACCTTAGCTTGTCCATCATAGGAGGTTGAAGAATTCCACTCTTGTGCCACATCGCTCAGCAGCTTCCATACATCAGAAGAGCCTGGCTTATCGCCTTGCGTCCACCATTTTGCTTCATAATCCAGACCTTGATAAGTGACGCGATCGCCGCTTACATATACTTTCGTGCTGTCCCATGTCGTCGATGTCTGCTCATCCGACTTCGTAGTCACTTGAACCGCATTGCTCGCCGCAGATCGGTTGCCCGCTTCATCTACAGCCACTACAGTGTAAGTATAAGTCGTGCCAGACTTCAGCCCTTGATCCATGAAGGATGGCTCCACTGCTGTACCGACAAACGTACCATTGCGGAAAACTTCGTATTGGGCCACCCCAACATTATCCTTGGATGCATCCCATACGAGATGAACACCTGTAGTCATCGTATGAGGCGCTCTTACGTTCGTCGGAACGGATGGAGCTTCTGTATCCACAACAGCCGCCTTCGTTGTCACAGTAAGCGGGTTGCTTGCCGCTGAACGATTATTAGCCCCGTCAACTGCGACTACCGTATACACATACGAGGTGGAAGCAGTTAACCCTTTATCTACATAGGATGGAGTCACAGATGTGCCAACGAGTTTGCCATCACGGTAAATTTCATACTGCTTAATGCCATTTGAAGCATTTGATGCTGCCCAGCCTAGCTCAATACTTGCAGCTGTTTGGATTTTCGATTCGAGATTAGATGGAACCGTTGGTGGCTGAACCTCGCCATTGTTCACCAAGTTCACATCCACGACCTGATAGAATGCATTGCCTGTGTCCGCAATTTCCCAGACACCCAATATAATATGATAACCACTGCGGTCTGTTGGAATGGTTACCTCATGAGATACTTTGGTCTGTGGTTTTTTACCGCCATCTTGGAACGATGCGAACAATTCCAAATCCGAGCGCTTCAACGGCTCGTTCGGGTTCCAGCCTTTTTTCGTAATGTAGTATTTCCATTCCTTCGTGCTGTGCGGAGCAGTTAGATGCCAAGACATCGTGTTTTTGCCGCCATGCAGGGTAACCTTCGTCCATCGATCTGCCGATTGCTCGAACAGCTCGGGGAAGATCCCACCGCCTGTAATTTCTCCGTCCTTCGGACCGCCTACTGGGAAATTACCTTTTGCTTCTACACTCTGTGGCTCATATTGAATAGAACCGCAGTTTTTATTTTCTCCTTGCTTGCACAGCAGCGCCCGGCTTGTCGGTCCTTCCATATAACCATGTGCGTACGCTGTACCAGCATAACCGCCTGCTGCTGCGGCACCTAATACAACTATCCCGCATGAAAGGATAAGCGTTTTAACATTTGTGCTCCATTCGCTTCTCTTCGTCATTCGTACTGTCTCCTTCCGTGTCATCACGTCACTTATAGGTGAAAATGTACAGGACAATATGAGCATACATTCATTAGTTGTCCCGACCACATCTTACCCATAACTTCACGCTCTGCAAAGGTTCCACATACCTATAGACGCGCTTTCGAACCAGCACTATGTGCGGGATTATAATTTCATGAGGAAAGAACCATTATCGCGACTTAAGTCACAGGAATTAGTTCCATCCATTTCCATAATTCGAAAATGAAATACCATTATCCCAATTACCGGAATTTTGGCACGATTCTTCTTCATTGAAAAATAATCAAAAAATGCTATTAAAGTTAAAGCATTATAATTCATTGTGACTATGAAGACACCAATTTCATATGTCTTCATGATCATTTATTTAACCGAAAATTATTCTACATTTATCTTCATACCGTATCTTCAGTTCGCAGCGGTACAAAAAAAGAGCTCTCGACATCTGCTGCAGGCAGCGGCTTACTGAAGTAATAGCCTTGAATTTCACGACATTCCTTCTCAGTCAGAATATCCAACTGCTCCTTCGTCTCAATTCCTTCTGCAATCACATTCAGCTTCAAATGCTGCGCCATGGAAATAATGGTTGCAACGATCGCTTTATCATTCTCGTTGCTGGATATATCCGTAATGAAGGATCTATCAATCTTCAGCTTATGTATCGGGAACGTCTTCAAGTAGCTGAGAGAACTATATCCTGTACCGAAGTCATCCAAGCTAATACGAATGCCAAGCTTATTGAGTTCATGCAGAATGGTCGTGGATATCCCCGCATCCATCATCATGCTCTCCGTGATTTCGAGTTCCAAATATTGCGAGGGCAGACCTGTTTCGTGCAGTACCAGCTTCACTTGCTCGGTGAGATTCGAATGATGGAACTGCTGTGTTGACAGATTGACAGATACAGGAATAAGCGGACCTCCCGCATCATGCCATTCCTTCATCTGACGGCATGCCTCCCGAATGACCCAATTGCCGATTTCACTAATCATTCCTGTCTCTTCAGCTAATGGAATGAAGGCGCCTGGCATTAACAGGCCTCGCGTCGGATGGTTCCATCTCACGAGCGCTTCGACGCCGATCATTTTGTTCTCTTCCGTACTGATTTGAGGCTGATAATGCAGGACTAGCTCTTCCTTCTGTACTGCCTTGCGCAAGTCACCTTCTAGCTCTATCTTGCCTAGCAGGCCAACATCGAGATCTGAAGTGTAGAATTGATGACCGTTCTTGCCGTGTTTCTTCACCTCGTACATAGCTGCATCGGCCTTCTTAATCAATTCAACCGGATCTGTGCTGTCCTTCGGATAGATAGCCGTGCCGACACTTGTTGAAATGTAGAAATCATTATCCTTCAGCCGGAATGGCTGCCGCATCTCCTCGACGATACGCGTGGCCAATTTCTCACAATCAGTTCCAGCCGGATTCGTACGGCAGAGTACAATGAATTCATCGCCTCCGAGCCGTGAGATCGTTGCTTCATACCCTTCTACGCTAGAGATAATTCGATCGCTTACAGCCTTCAGGAATATATCGCCGTATGTATGTCCAAGCGAGTCATTAATTAACTTGAACCTATCAATATCCAGGGCCATTACGCCGAAGTATCCATCCTCCCGTTCACAATCCTTAATGAGCTGTGTCAGAATCTCGTTGAACATGCGACGATTCGGCAGTCCGGTCAGATCATCATGATAGGCCAGATGCTTAATCTGTTCCTTCGCTTTCTTCTCTTCCGTTATGTCCCGAGCGATAACATGATTGCCTGCAAGCTCACCTTCAATCTCCACCGGTACGATAATTACCTTCAGCTCTAACCGACGCCCATCCTTCGCAATCACTGCCGTATCATAGCTATGTGTTTTGTTTTCAATCGCAATATCGTACAACTTGCGGGCTCTTTCAGTTAAATCATCGGCAACGATCGCTTCAATATTAGATATATTTTGGTTTATGTATTCTTCCGCTTGCCCGCCAATCATCCGAATGACCGCAGGATTTATGCTAATGATTTGTCCGTTCGTATCTACGGATATGATTCCATCCACATTGTTCTCATACAATGTCCGGTACCAACCAGCATGTTCTTGAATCACATAATCTTTCTGGGACAGACGTCTGGTGATAAATACGCCGAATAAGGTCATGCCCAGTAACAAGAATGTCGCACAGGCAATAATGTAAGCGAGCACTGCCGGATCGATCAATAAGGCAGATCTCCGATAAATGTTCGGATCAATGTAGAAATGAGCTGCAATCATACCTGTATAATGCATGCCTGCAATGCCAGCGCCCATGATCAACGCACTTCCCAGCTTGTACCATGTTCCGCTTCCTGCTTGATCCTTGCGGAAATAGAACAGAAGCCACAGAGCGATCGCAGAAGCAGTCACCGCGATTGCAATCGACAATATCACAATTGCTGTATCATAGGTAATCCCAATCATCATCGCATCCATGCCAACATAATGCATGCCAGATATTCCAAGCGCCATCAATATGCCTGATAGGATAAGCTCGCCAATGCCGATCTTCTTCCTCGCTACGGTAAAGAGAGAGATACTTGAGACGAAAATCGCAAGGATTACGGAGATAACTACATAGTCGATGTCGTATGTAACTTTCACCGGCAGCGACATGGATAACATCCCCACAAAATGCATGGACCAGATGCCCAATCCCATTGATGTTGCCCCGCATATTAGCCAGATTAATCTTCTGTTTCCTTTGCTCATACTGATTCTCCCGGCAAGATCCAATGCAGAGTAGGATGCAGTTACAGCAATTAAATAAGAAACGATAACGAGAAACAAATCATATGTCCCATGAATATGATGGACATGCCCCACTTTCAGACACCTTCTTTCCCTTTGTTGATAGGCACTTGCCATCATTTCAAAGCAACCGTATTTATGCGACAATCATACTATATTACTGATAAATTTTAAATATCTTCTAGGCGATAAGTTGCTTTTTATAGGACTAATGAACCAATTAATTTTGTATATTTAGCAAACATTACCACGCATGCTTGCATCGCTTATCGTGTACAGTTATGGGTGTGGTTCATTTAGGATCTTTGCAGTAGCCTTTTCCAAAGCTGTTTTTTATAAAAAGTACTATTATTCCTATCAACGAGGAGAACACGATGAATATTCTAGTTGTCGATGACGAAGAGAGTATCTTGAATCTCATTCGACTTAATTTGGAAATCGAAGGATATCAAGTACATACCGCCGCTAACGGCCGCGAAGCCAATGAGCAGTGGCAGAAAGAGCATATCGACCTCATTATTCTCGATGTGATGCTGCCTGATACAGACGGCTATCAGCTGCTTCGCGAGTTCCGCGCTAGCAACGCGGATATTCCGATTATCATGCTTACTGCCAAAGGACAAATTAATGACAAGCTGCTCGGACTACAATTAGGAGCAGATGATTACCTTGTCAAGCCCTTCCATAGCACGGAGCTGCTGCTTCGAATTAAAGTTATCGAACGCAGATTGAACAAGCCAGTTCAAGTAAATGACAGCAATGGCAGTCTTATTCAATGTGGCCCGTTCCGGGTAGATTCAGAGAAGCGATCCATCCACGTAAATGACAAGGAACTAATATTAACTTATCGTGAATATGATTTGCTTCTGCTGCTCATTTCGAACAAGCAGCGCATATTTACACGTGACGATCTTCTCATGAAAGTGTGGAAGCTCGACTATCCGGAAAATACGAGAGCCGTTGATATTATGATTCAGCGCCTTCGCAAAAAGCTCGGCAATGAAGGTGATCGTATCAAAACCATTTATGGAGTTGGCTATAAAATTGATTGCTGACACAGTTGGCTATGATGATTACAAGGTGGACAACCGATGACTTTACAGAAACGAATCTATTTGGCACTACTCGCCCTTTTCATACCCGTTATGTTGTTTCTTTATATTGTGCTCGACATCTCACTGCAGAATAATATTTATCAATCAGCCGTTCATTCCTTGCAGAAGCTCAGCATCGAGGCCCAGATCTATACGATCAATTATGTGGAACGCGAGCAGCAGGGCGAACCAAAAGAAACGCTTCAAAAAGGAGCAACGCTCATTGCCTCTTATTTGTCCAAACGGATGGGTGTCCGGGTACAGATCATGAATGCACAGCAGCATGTCCTTTCGGATACGGAACGCGGATCGCTGTCTTATGTAAATCAAGATACGGAGCAAGCTTTGCATGGGACCAAGTCCTATATGATTCAAAAAGCTTCTCCTTCGCCGCTGCTCCTGTTCTCGAGTCCTATCTATGTGGATAATCAAGTCATCGGCTTGATTCGTTTTCTTCAACCCTTGGAAGAAGAGGCTCAATTACTGAATCGAATGAATGCGACCTTTGCGATTACATTCCTTCTCATTCTTGCCGTTGCTGTGCTTATTGCGAATCGCTTCGCGAAATCATTAAGCAAGCCTATCGAGCAGCTTCGAGATATGGCGAAGAAGCTGGCAAGCGGCAATTATAGTACACGCATCGAATTAAGCGCCTACGAAGAGATCAGCCAACTCGCCCATTCCTTCCATGCTATGGCCGATGCAATCGAGCTTCATGTTCAGCAATTAAGTCAGGAGAAGGACAAGCAGCGTGATTTCCTTGATCGGGTCACCCATGAGTTGAAGACTCCGCTGACTGCAATTATGGGGTATTCAAATTTAATTCCGCGGTTGAAGGACAGTAAGGATGTTGAGACGAGCCTGCGCCATATTTCCGTCGAAAGCGAACGAATGCTTACCCTAGTAGAGGAACTGCTGTCTCAGTCGAAATATAGCGACAGCCCATTCTCGGTGTCACCTACCATATGTGATATCGCAACCATTGCAAATGAGGCTGTCTATATTGTTCAGCTACGATTAGATAAATATCAGATTAAGCTTACGAATCAGCTAATCTCCACAATGGTCGTAGCCGACCCGGATAAGACAAAGCAAATCTTGTTGAATCTGCTTGATAATGCAATCAAATATAGCGATGCGTCTGAACTCATCATTCAACAGCGCACCAGTGAGCAGACAGTATCCATTACATTCCAAGATGATGGTATCGGACTTAGTCACTCACTAATTGAGAGATTCAGGATCGCATCAGCAGATGACTCCCTTCGTTGCTCCAGCGGAGGCAACGGGTTCGGTCTGCTCATCTGCAAACAGCTAATGACTAGACAAGGCGGCTCGATGTCTATCCATTCCGAGGAGGGAATCGGAACAATCGTTACGCTGGATTTTCGTTCACCAGCAGCACTTGATTCACATCCGCTGCCGATTTTCACGAAATAATACATTTACGAAACAATTACGAGGCGATTATGAAATGATAGTCGTTTATTCTGTCCAAGGAGAATAATGAAGGATGAACAAGATGTTAAGGAATGCCTTCCTATTTGGAGGTGTCATTCTGGTGCTGATGATCGCCGGCTATTACTTGAATGAACAAGTCTATCAAGAAGTCGGCCTTATCTATGATAAGCATGAAGTACTGCAAAAAGTAAGCGATTCCCTTCCCGTGCAGGCAACTATCTTTCATGGGAAATGGGGAACTCTCCAGGTCAATGACGAGGTAAGTTTGCATGCATTTGTATCCTATGTGGATCGCATTAAGCAGCAGTATGAACCGAAGCAGATAATGACTGCGAGAGATGAAGGACATGCCATGTTCTCCGGACGAATTCGCTATTTGAACGGAAGTGAGCAGACCTTCTCGCTCGAAAATACCTTAACCCTTGGCAAATGGTCTTACGGCCCAGGACATGAGACTCCAATGCTGTCTGCTATGCAGACGCAGCTGTTAAGTCTGTTCTATACGCCAGAACATTATGCGGAATTTATCCGCTCTTCCAAAGAGCTTACCTATCGTATAGATGGTATACAGGAAAGTCTGCAAGATGATGAAAAGGGTTACTTGGTATCTCAGATAAGTCAGGCATCTGAAATTAAGGATCCGGTAGAGATGAAACAGCTGCTGCTGCTGCGCAAGCAAAAGCCGCTCGCTTATATTACCGCTTTCAAACAGGATAATGAGATGCTGAATGACCGCAACAATCTGCTGCATATGGTCGTATACGCCGATTACGTCGTCATGGAATACATGGGGGATGACAACGGCAATTCAATCTATTTGCGGACAAAATTGGGGTCACTACTTCATGGGAAGAACATAGGGGCACAATAAAATGACACGATTCCTTTACCTTCTATTATTTATCTGCCTATTCACGCAGGCAAGCTGTACCAAAGATCAAAATACGATCACCGTAGATGAGCAAGGTGTGCCCCAATTAAATGGGCGCCATATCGTTGCATACGTCGCTGCTCGTGAGGAAGTCGGTAGCGCATTGCTATCCTCATTCTGTCAACGAACAGGTTGTACGTATGAGTACATTCGTTTGTCCACAGAAGAAATATTGCGGCGTGTTACACAGGAATCTGCCAAACCGCAAGCGGATCTCGTCATCGGCGGAACGATTGACGCGCATTTGACAATGAAACAGGAGAAGCTCTCCTCCCCTATTCGCAGCTCGAATCTCGCTGCGATTCCTAGCTCCTTCAAGGATGAAGATGGGTATTGGGCAGGATATGAGATTGAACAATTGTCTATTGCTGTCAATCGTGACCATTGGAATAAGGAATTTGCGCCATTAGGCTTAACGATGCCTAAGAAGTGGGAAGATCTTCTTCTTCCTGCTTACCAAGGGAAGATCGTTATGCCCGATCCGAATTACTCCGGAACGGCATATACATTCCTTTCCTCCTTATACGAGGCATGGGGCGAGCAGAGAACAACGGCCTTTCTCAAAGGTCTTACCCGCAATGTTGGGCTTCTCACAGTGAACGGTTACATGCCAGCTCAATACGTTAGTTCAGGCGAGTATGTAATCGGTATCAATTTCCTCGGAGATCAGCGCAAGCTGCGCGATGCAGGATTCGATCTTGTTAGCAGTGTTCCGAAGGATACGAGCTTATCTGTGAACGGGATCTCTAAAATTCGGAATGCACCTAATGAGACCGCTGCGGACTGGTTCATTAATTACAGCTTGTCCCAAGAGGCAGCAGCTGTTCTGGAACAAGTATCGTTCGGTACTCCTACCGTTCATCAGAACGAACAGGATATTTCGAATTCAGCTGTACTTCCCGTACACAGCTCACTACGCAGACTTGAACAGATTTTGAATCAATGGAACAACTTGCGTGCAGACACAAAAGGTCAAGGAGAATGAAGAATGTTTGCTTGGTTGAAAAAAGCTCCCGCCATACCACGATTGCCGGAGCACATGATCGCGAAATTGTACCGAATCTTCCGGATTCGTACATTGATCGGCATTTCTATCGGTTATGCAGGCTACTACTTAGTACGTAGCAACTTTACGTTATCCACACCTTATTTAAAGAGTGAGCTCGGGTTTACCACTTCTCAAATTGGTTTGTTGAGCTCGGCACTCGCCGTCACTTACGGGATAAGCAAGTTCTTCATGGGGAACTTGGCAGATAAAGCCCATACACAGCGCTTTATCGCTGTTGGTTTGTTCTTGTCTGCCATTATTAACCTTATCATGGGCTCTTCTTCCACGTTCGGTCTCATTTTCATGCTTCTTATCGTGAACGGGATGTTCCAAGGCATGGGTGCTCCTCCTTGCAGTATCACCCTGGCGAACTGGTTCTCGAAGAAAGAGCGCGGTACTTATATGGGAATCTGGAATACATCCCATAATATCGGCGGAGGTCTTATTGCACCAATCGTCGGTGTTGCATTAGGGGTTCTCGGCAATGCTTACTGGCAATCCGCAATTTTCGTCGTTCCCTCGATTATGGCCATGGTTATCGCCGTATTTGTATGGTTCTCCGGTAAGGATACGCCACAATCGATCGGCCTTCCGCCAATCGACGAATATCGCAACGATTATGATGATGTAGAACGCAATCCAGACGGCGACAAGCTGTCCTTGAAAGAAATCTTGTTTAAATACGTACTTAAAAACAAATTTATCTGGTTCCTGTGCTTGTCGAACGTATTCGTCTACTTCATTCGCTTCGGTGTCTTGAACTGGGTACCATTATACTTGACGGAAGAAAAAGGCTTCACACAATCGCAATCTCATGTTGCATTTGCTGTATTCGAATGGGCAGCAATTGTAAGCTCGCTCGTAGTCGGTATCCTTAGCGACAAGTTGTTCAAAGGCAACCGGATGCCGCTCTGTATCATCAGCATGGTCGGAGTCTTGTTGGCTACGCTCGTATATTGGCAGTCTTCGGACGTTCTTGTAATTACGATTGCCGTATCCATTATCGGCTGTCTCATCTATGTACCACAGTTCTTGATTGGCCTTAGCGCAATCGACTTCGTACCGAAGTTCGCTGTAGGTACAACGGTTGGTTTGACTGGTTTGTTCGCTTACTTGTTCGGTAACTTGACTGCAAGCGCACTCGTTGGATTTATCGTTGAATCCTCCGGCTGGAACGGCTGCTTCCTGATGCTGCTTGGAAGCGGTGTATTGGCAGCATTCTTCTTGACGCTTATTCAGATCGGCCGCAAGAAGCATATTCGCAATACTGCAAATCAAGCATAAGTGAATCGAGACTTAGAATTACTTATTTAACTTGCTATGTACACACCCTCTGTTGCGAGCTAATAGGCTCAGCATACAGAGGGTTTTCTTTTCCCCGCTACCAAAGCCAATCTCAACCCTCCCATCTATGCTTGAATAGCTATGGGAAATATTGATGTTCTGCAACAGAGGTTCCAAATACATATCGAGGGTCATACCTTGCATAAAAAGACCCCACCCTTGATTAATAACAGGTAATCACAGGTGAGGTCTTATAGTTTCTTCTTGTATGATAATGGATAAAAGGCGACGCCTATTGGCTAAAAATATGTGTCGGTACAACAGCCAGCACCTTGCCGATTATTTCGTCTGTGCTCACGAACGGCTTATCCCAAAGATGGGAATCGTTGCTATTGTTCCGGTTATCTCCAAGGAAAAAATAATGATCCTGTGGTACCGTAATCGGCCCATAGGAATAGTTCATCTTTTCCAGAATGTATGGTTCCTCGACTGGAACATCATTCCGATACAGCTGTCCATTCTTTACTTCAATACGATCTCCCGGCAAGCCGATAAGCCGTTTCACATACCGGTCTTCCGCAACTGGCGGATAAAATACAACAATATCCCCATGCTTTAGATCGGTTAACCACATCATTTTCTCAACGATCAAGTGATCCTTCTTCTCTATCGTCGGAATCATCGAGCCAGTCGGGACACTCATCGCTTCCGCGACATATGCTTTAATGAATAATGACAGACAGACTGCGACAATTACACTTGGAATCCACAGCTTCAACGTTTTCCACATAGTTCGGTTCCTTTCTTATTTATCGCTTTTAGTTTCACCAAACAACTCCAATTCCGCTCCAATCTCGTTCGATCTCCCGCTGTAAAAAGCCGTAGAATCTCTCGCATAGACACGGTATTCCGCGGTCACACTATTTTTCTGGTGAGGGATCAGCTCTACACTTTGAAAATCAAACTCAATAGTGTCGTCATTCATCAATCGTATGGGACGAATGCGGACATTTGTTTCTTCACCGTAATTATATACGGTAAATGTGCAAATAGTGGTCAGCTCCTTCACATCTTCAGAATATTGCACAGTCGAGCAGCTGCTGCCCTCCTTTGTGTAGTCTAACGAAGATATCCCCGATGCGAAATATTTCACGGTGAACATCACACCTTTGCTAACCGTAGGGGATACCATCGCGAACAAAATACACCCGATAATCAGCCGTTTTGCTAGCTTTGGATGATTATAAGAGCGAGCTGCACCCCGAATTCCAACAATTAATAAAAGGATACCAAAAATTACAGGCGGATGCCAACTCCCACCATCCATTTGTACCCACGGCGATAGACCAAGAAAGAGAAAGATCTCATCTCCGAAGGAACGTCCTAAGTGATGCATGGATATCAAAACGATACCAACAAATGTCGCCCCCAAATAAATTGGCCCCGGCTTCACCAACATTCTCCCCTCCCTCTCTTTCTAGGCGTGGTTGTAAATCATATGTACGATGCAATCGACTCAGCTCCCCTGTATCAGTCTTATTATCAGGCGGAATAGACAAATAACCCGGTCTCGTAACAAAGCCAGGTCATGATGTCCATATAAAGCGAACAGAATGTAACAATCAGTTTCACATCCCATAATTATACATACAAATCAACAGAGACGGAAGCATTCGTTATATTTCTTTGGCAACTGGTTGGGTAACATGTTGGGTAGACAACCGTTTAACCATCCATATCGAGAGCACGACAAACAGTACGCCGAAGGCAGCAAATGTCATGCTTGAACCAAAGTTCACGATAATCAGACCACAAATAAGCGGCCCGGCCGACATCCCAACATAGCGGATCAGATTGTACAAGCCTAATGCACTTGCTCTCTGTTCTTCGAACTCGCTGCTAATCATGGTTGAATAGAGAGGCGCAATCACCCCACCTGCTGTACCGTACAAGAACAAACCAATTGACAGCCCTACTAAAGAGTACGATTCAGTCAGAGCAAATATAAGAATGCTGCATGCTGCCATTAGATTACTGTAGAGCAGTAAACGACGTTGATCGATTTTAGCTTGAATTGATTTGTATACCACAGTTCCCAGTATCATACTGACCGCCATAGGAAGGTAGACCAAGCCGACAATCGTCAAGCTCATGTGATATTGATCGGTCAGAAGCGCAGGCAAGTATACGATGAGTGCGAAGTACAGGAAGAAATACAAGAAGCTATTCATAAGAATTCCTCTCCCGACTTGGCTTCGTAACACAATACCATATTGAACGATCATCCTGCGAATATTTATGGAAGCTGACCGATTCCTCTGGTCCTTCGGGAAGTATAATCCATTCCCAAGAAGCAATAATAGCGACACGCCAGTGAGGAACCAGAAGATGCCGGGATAATTATATTTCCCTCCTATCCATCCGCCAAGCACGGGGGCAACTGCGGGAGCAATTGACATTAGCATCTGATAAGTCCCCATTGCACTGCCCCGTTCCGCTCCTTGGTATAGCTTCCCAATGGTGGTAGCTGCAATTAACGGAATCGATGCTGTCCCTACAGCTTGCAATGCACGAAATACGAGAAACCAAGTAAAATCCTTCGTCACTGCGCAGCCGATACTAGCAGCAATCGATATAGCAATGCTAGGCATTAATATAAACCTTGCTCCCTTCACATCAATGAGTGCCCCACATCCAATTTGCATGATCGCAACGATAAAAATGAAAATCGAGACCGATGCGTTCACCATCGATAGCGACACATGAAAGGTATCACGTAACAGCGGAATAATCGGGGAATAGATGTTTTGCATCAATGATGCGAAGAACGTGCTTAGACATACTACGTATAAAATTAGCTTAGAATTTGATTGCATTCGCTTTCCTCCTCATCAGAGCTCTGATATTGCTCATTTCGTAATCTAATACTCGATGTATTGTTACACATGTAACGATATTGGTGTGAAAATGAGTTTGACATCTAAAATGAGACCACCAATATTGTTACGAATGAAACAATATTCAAAGTTTACTACGATATCTCCGTATTTACAACCCTTATTCATCACGAAAAGAAAAGCTGTATTGTTCTCATCCGTTCTTCATACATTCTTCAGCTTTTCATGCGGTTCGTCTATAGTTTTATGCTTTACGATGAGTTCAAGTTCGTAAAAGAAAGGATGAGCGAAGATGAATCGAAAGCTCTCGGCATATATTCCCCTGCTGTGGCTATTAGCAATCCCGGTGCTTAACATCTGTTACGGGTTATTAAATCATGGGAATACGATCGTTCATGACCTATCGACTGATTTGGATCAGGAAATCCCTTTTATCCCTGCATTTATCATTCCCTACGTAATTTGGTATCCCTATATTTTCACCGTACTTGTGCTGTTCTTCAGGAAGCAAAGAAATGTGTACTATCGAACGCTGCTCTCCCTCTGCGCCGGACTGGTCATCTGTTATATGGTCTATGCAGTATATCAAACGACTGTACCACGTCCTGAAATAGGAGAGCCTGGATTGCTGACAGCTCTTGTACAGCTTGTGTATCAAACAGATGCGCCATTCAACTGCTTCCCAAGCATTCATGTCTTCACATCCTATCTCATGATTAAGGCTGTATCCGACCCAGATTCACTGCATCGCTTCCCGTATTTACGAGCCATTGTCCTCATCCTCTCATGGGCAATCATAATATCGACATTGTTTGTGAAGCAGCATGTATTTATGGATGTGGCGGCAGGGATTGTAGTTGCAGAATTGGTATACAATCTTATACGAAAATGGCTATCGTATCTTAACATCGTTCCCTAGCATACACAAATAGGGAGATCCCCGAGCACTTGTGCATGAGGAATCTCCCTTACCGCAAATTTATTTAAAACAAAACCGCCTTCACCATCGCTAAAAATTCACGAATCATATTCGTTGGTTTCAGATGATTAGGGGAACTGCTTGATATTCCGTACGGCTCAAACCCAATCTTCCTGGCGAGCATCTTCGAGCGATACATGTGGAAATCACTTGTGACAATCATTAACTTGTTGCCTAATGCACCTTGTTCTCGAAGCAGAGTCTGTGAATAGAGTAGATTCTCCTTCGTTGAGGTTGACTTCCGTTCAGCAAGTATACGTTCCTTAGGTATCCCATTCTGTATTAAATAATCTTCCATTGCACTTGCTTCAGGTATATCTTCACCTGGCCCCTGACCTCCGGATACAATTACGGGAACTTGAGGGTTGGCTCGAATATAAGGCAAGCTTGCATCAAGTCTATCTTGCATCGTTGTTGAGAGCTTCGTGCCTCTTAATCCTGAACCTAGAACAATTACATAATCGACTTGTGCCTGATTACGATCATCTGTCCCCATCTCGGATATAATGAGCGATTCCACTACAACGAACAGCATTAAACCTATGGACACACAGATCAAGAATAGATTCCGCAACCATTTATACTTTTGAAAGTCTATTTTACGCAACAGAATATACAGGAAGCTAAGCGAACACGCGAAGGCGACTTCGAAAGTTCTTCCATAAACGATAAACAATACAACACATAGCCCAATCAAACCAAGATCGACGAGCATTGACTTACGACTCCAGCTTTTCATCTTCACGCTCCTAATTCTCCGTATTCGCCAGGGTCAACCCACATTCAGGACATACGGTATCATCTATACTTACCCGTATGCCGCAGGCCGGACAACATTCAGTATCATGGCTTGGCTGGACAGAATCAGGGGTTTCTTGTACTTGCGTCTGGGTCTGTATCTTATCCTTATGCAGTTCAACCAACAAATCTCGAATTTCTTTGATATGTTGGGCCATCTTCGACTGTTCAATGGCAGATTGAATCAGATGGTACCAAATATATAAACCACTACCTGCAATAATGATAACGACAACAATCCCCATGCGCTACATTCCCCCCTGTTCTATTTGCAGAAAATAGAGTGACACCCAGTCCTCATCTTACGCTAATCCAATATGGTGCATCACATGGTTAAGAGCCGATTTCCGACAAACTTGGTAATTGAATGATTTCTGAGAAACGCATCCGTAGTACTGAGCTGTTTTTCAAAAAGACGGCAACATCGTTGGCATCCCCTTCGATGATGATTACGGTTTCGGAGGAATAGCGATCCGTAGCTTTCACCAGAGACTCCGTTAATGCACGCACCTTGTCTGCATGTGTACGTTTTCTATCTTGTGCAGGAAGCCGCAGCACAAGCATACCATTCTTCGCATGTTGGAGATTCGATATAACGTTACTGCTTATGGAACTTGGATCCTGATCCTCCATATTGTCTATTGATACAGGTACGATTTGCCCCCATGATAGAATGCCGCACTTCTTATACACCTGAGACAAGAGTTCAATTACCTGTACCCTAGCAGGCTCGATACCGCCCATAACTGCAAGACACATGGGAGGCATATCGACGTACAATCCTTTTGCCTTCCCTTCTTGATATTGTGACAACCGATGGACAAGTTGGCGTAGCGATTCTGCATATTCGCCAAGTACTCCACTGGATAGGAATTCATTCAAACTACCTTGTAAATCGAATCTTGCTTCCCCCGTTTGATCTGATTGTGCCTTAGAGTAGTTTGGATTTGCTGATAATGTTCGTCCCTGCAGCGATTCATCTGGCTGTTGAAATTTATCAGTTTGCTGGGGTTCATCAGCATTCGATATCTCGCTACTCTTCATATTGGAATGCATTTCTGCTGTGTGATTGCCTGACTGGTCAGTATCGCTCAGCGATGTTGACTCCTTCCGCTTCTCTACTGATGGAGAAGTCGTCCGACTAGCGGATGGAACCTCAATGTTGAGCGCATACACACTTGTGAAATAAAGTCCTATTTCAATATGTTCCTCCAAGAAGCGGTGCATTTTCGCTGGCGCTCCCGTTAAAATGACGAGGATTTCATCATCTTCTTCAGTCTCATTTTCCAAACAACAAAATAACATATCTAGCGCTTCCCGCCCCTGTCCGGTTCGATCGTCTTCAAGCAGCTTGTAGGCATCTTGTATTACAAGTACGCCTCCGCGTGCCTGTTCAACAATATCGAGCGTAGACTGTGAGCGTCTTCGGCGGTACGGATCAATTAATTGTTTATAATTCACCTCAGTTACCGTTCGTTCAGACAAGTAGAACAGTTCGTGAAAGAGAGAAGAAATGAGATCAGCAGCCCTCATCTCCCAAGTACCCGGTTCCGTAGCGAATATCATATGAATTCTCGGATAATAAATGTCTTGTCCCAAATCATAGCGATTATTAAGCCTCTGGATTAGTCGAACGAGGCGCTGAATGTTCTGATGCATCGCATCAAGACCCGTTAACTCATGAAGCTCCTGCAAAAGGGCTTCTATATTTCGGTCCGCTTCAGCCTGTTCTTCTTCAGTCAAGTCCTCCTCATTGGAATACACCTCTTTGATAAGTGCAGTTACTCCATCTGGGGTTAGGAGCGCTTGCCGTCTATCACTTGCTGATGGCGGGCCAACAATTTGCACCACCTCTAGCTGCTCCTGAATGAGCCGAGCTCTCTGTGCTCCTATATTTAATTTTGATTGAAGGAGAGCCGTTGACGCGTATCCGACTTCCGCTACAATTATGGCTGCATCTTCGAGCAATTCGTCCTCTTCATCACCATCCGCACTTTCTTCTTCCCCATCGTCCTCATATTCCTCTTCCTCGTTATCTTCGTAGTCTTCTTCATAGCTTGTCGCATCAGCAATCATTCTCTGCCTTTCCGCCTCGCGTTCTTTCTTATCGCTAAAATAACGGTATATAACATAGATGCTTGATACACTGCCAAATAATACACCCAATAACAGAGAATATTCTGTCAGAAAGAAAATTGTCATCCAAACAATAAAAAATATGACCCATGGTAGATTCACACGTACACCCCATACTCTCTCTATTTTTTCCTTATCCTAATTCGAGTTGCGGTAATGCGATGATGAATTTTTGATACGGTCGAAGCTATATGTTCCGAATCCAAAAAAGGATCAATTATGCTCGCTGACTTCCATGGAACCATGATTGCCTATATCGGTCTAATTGAAGGACGATTTTACACATCTGTCTCTCCAGCCCTCCAGCCAACTTCCTGACTCCAACTGCTCGCTCTGCGCATAATGTCCCAGATGATAGGTTCTTTGGCATCAACATATCCATGCCTGTCCTTCTGGTACTTCTTCATCAGCTCATATTTGACCGCAGCATACAACTCACATTCATCAGTATGGCAGCGCAAGTAATCTCTGAGCAGAAGCGGGAACTGCTCCGCCCAACTCCCCAATTCTCGCACATGGATATGCGTGCGCTTCCCTCCAGGAGCTTCGCGAAAATAACGCTTCGTCTTGTCTGAATTATCTGCGCGATGAACATAGCCGATCGAATTGAATTGACGTATCAAATGTTCAAAGTTATTCCACGAACGAACAGATACCTGTATATCAATAATCGGCTTGGCTGCCAATCCTTCCACAGAAGTAGAACCAATATGATAGATTCGAAGCGCCGTATCACCAAGCACCTCTCTGATTTTCTGTCCGATTTCGGTGAATTCGGTTTTCCAGGATGGATCGTACGGTACAATCTCTATATCCATAAGTCTTGCTATCTCCTCTGAAGTCTCCTAGTTTCATGTGCATAGACAATCAAAGATTGGCGCACAGTCACTTCAACAGTAGCTGACACCCTATCAAGTACACCCTATATGTCTATACAACCGTATCCATCACAATCGCCTGTACTTCGATTTCAACGAGCAAAGCGGGATCGATAAGGGCCTTTACTTCTACCATCGTAGCTACCGGGCAAATGTCGCAGAAAAATTCACCGTGAGCTCTGCCAATCTCTTCCCACTTGGTTATGTCTGTGACGAACATTCTTGTACGCACAACATCGGACATGCTGGCCCCAACTTCGTGAAGCGCATCAGAAATTACCTGCAGTATATATGTAGTTTGAGCGTAAGCGTCATTTTCGCCGACCACTTTACCATCGCGCATCGCTGTTGTACCCGCAACCTCGACCTGATTGCCCACTCGTATCGCTCGGCAATAGCCTACCAATGGCTCCCAAGGTGATCCTGTTGTTACCCGAACTCGTTCGGTCATTGTATCCCACTCCCTCTATATCATGTTAATGTTCGAGCTTCTTATAATAAATAACGGTTGCGTGATAATCTCCATCTGCAGACTTGGCGAATTCCGGAATCCGTCCAGCTTCCATATACCCGTACGATTGGTATAACAAGTTGGAAGGATCTCCTTCTCTCGTATCTAGCACCAGCAAGCTTCGTTCTTCATGGTGCGCGCAATCTTCCACAACACGCAACAACCCCTTGGCAATTCCCATTCTGCGCTGGGAAGGGTGCACCATCAACTTCGCCACTTCCGCACGATGAAGAGCATTTGGCTTTTGAGCGAGATGAAGCTGGATTGTACCGCACACCTGATTATCAACGAGCGCAACCCACAGGCGCACCTCCGGCTGCAATACCGCCGCCCAGTAATCGTCAGCCATCTTGCGATCCAGTGGAGGAAGGAATCCTATTGATGCACCATCATTCACGACGTCCATTAACAACGTTGATAACCCATGAAGCACCTCTTCATCCAACTGCTCTATCTCTCTAATTTGAACACGACTGTCCATAGACTTCCACTCCGTTCGTCTGTCATGTATATCCAAGAACATGCTCCACGATTGCTTCCACAATACCTCTCGATATCTATTATTATCCACCCCAATAGAACCTGTCAAAGCAAGAAACGCTACAAAAATACCATTCTTACTGCGAGTCCCTCCCTTTACTTCAACCGTTCCGGTAGGTATAATTCGAACCAATGCTCCATTGGTCAACCGATGAAGTCGCGCAAAGGAGGAGTAAGCAAGATGTCTGCAATCATGAGCCCCTACGACCTAATCGTCTATTTTGGCTCTGATCATGTGTCTTTTCTCACGAACAAAGTAGATGCGGACAATCACAGCCATAACTATATTCAGATTACGATCGGCCTTGAAGAAGATGTAGCGATTACGGTAGACGGAGTCGCCTATCAAGCTTCCGGATTAATCTTGCATTCTAACATCGTTCATGAACTGCAAGGCCATGGACAGTGGCAATGGTATATGCTCATCAACCCAGAATCTGCATTCGGTGAGCATCTGAAGAGAACCTACTTACAGCACTCACCGATTTATATCCTAACAAGCAATCAAATCGAGGAACTGCAGCAGCTTGCAATCCAGCATTTATTTTCGCTACAGCAAGCAATGGAATACGACCAGATTTGGAACAAGTGCAAGCACATATTGAGCATGACGGATGACAATCTGCCGCCTATTCTTGACGCACGAGTTCATCACATCATGCAAGCACTAGAGAGCATTTCTCTCCCTCAATTGACTGTAAAAACACTCAGTAAGAAAGTATTTCTGTCCGAGAGCAGACTATCTCATCTATTCAAAGACAAGATCGGCATATCACTCGCCAGCTATATCGTTCATCATAAATTAGAACACGCATTCCATGCTGTCTTTAGCGGAAAATCCATAACAGACGCAGCAATGGAAGCGGGCTTTAATAGCCCTTCCCACTTCTCTAAGACCGTTCGAGACAAACTTGGCATGACTGCTCGTACAATTGTTCAACATAGCAGATATTTGAAAGTATGAATTCCTCCTCTCCTTTATAGTTGAAGGAGAAGGAGGAATGACCATGAAATCCTATTTAGAAGCGACGGCATTAGTTGATTATAACCATCCATCGATTCAGAAGCTTATCATAGAGCGATCCTGGAAAGAGGCTAAGGAGTACGATAAGATTCGTGATATATACGATTATGTGCGCAACCAGATCAAGTTCGGTTACAACCGTGGAGACGATATTCCCGCTTCGGAGGTATTAGCAGATGGATATGGCCAGTGCAATACGAAGAGCATCCTGCTGATGGCCTTGCTGCGTGGAGTCGGAATCCCTTGCCGTATTCACGGCTTCTATATCGATAAGAAAATGCAAAAAGGAGCATTGACTGGCATCATCTATACATTCGCTCCCCGCAATATCGTTCATGCCTGGACAGAAGTTCATTTCCAAGGCAAATGGCTCGCACTTGAAGGAGTCATTATCGATGATATGTACCTTCATCAAGTAAAAGATAGACTGTGCAGCTACAACGATGGTCATATCGGATACGGTATAGCAGTGAAAGACGTGAAGAACATCAACTTATGCTGGCGTGGCGACAGCACCTATATTCAGAACTTCTCGATTACGGAGGATTTAGGCTACTACGATAACCCAGATGAATTCTTCGCGGCATACAACAATACGAAGAGTCGGCTTAAGAAAGCCATGTTGAATCTGCTTCGCAAGCGGGTAAATCGACGCACCGACGCATTACGGGGAGGCAAACTATAATTAGCAACTATACCTGACCCCAAACATAAATAGCCTATCCCCAAAGAGAGTAGGCTTAGATGCAACCTCAACACCCGTGCCCGCATTGCTTCGGGATAGCAAGCAGTGCGGGCATTACGTCATCGATGATGCAACAAGATCTCACCATTGCATTCTGCACGAAATTGCGCTTGGAATTGCTCGGCGAAGATCATCTTCTGATCGAAAATATCTTTGGACAATTCATAGTTCAGCGCTTCTCGCGAGCTAGCTACATACTCGGCATAGTTCTCACTATCCCACAATTGAATGGCGTCGAATACATTTTCTTCGTTATTCCCGCTGTATACGAATTTCAGCCATATCTCCATGGAACCGAAATGATCCAGTATATCTGCATCTTGAACCAGCTTCATATAATAAGGCAATTCAGGAGAATCAGCTTGCTTCCGCGTATTATGGTGTCTGATAATTTCTGAAATACCTGCGAGTTCCTCTGCTGAACATGCGCCGTTCAGCAAGGTATGCACAAGTTCGGCTCCAGTAAGATGATGCGGCTCAATCCCTTTTGTTACGTCATGGAACAAGGCGCTCGCATAGATGATGTCATCCATTGTCGATTCGTTCGGAAAGAGACTCTTCCGCAAATGCATGGCTAGATTCGCCACACGTTGACCATGATAGTAAATGAATCCGCGTTCTCGATTGAGATGAGATTTTCGCTTGCTCATTGTCTTTCTTGCAATTTCTTTCACTTCATTCATATCCATAAGACCATCTCCCCCATTAACGACTACTCGCAATTCAAATCACTAGCATCATACAGTCGAGATTACTAGGCAATCTGGATGTATTGCTACATCAGCCCAGTAACCACAGAGAGAACCAATGGTTCATTTTTCCATACTAGTCTATTATAGAATTGCCTTTCTCTCAACAGAAAAAGCCGTACATCACAAATCATGGATTCGTCGTACGGCTCATATGTACTTACAAGAATACAAGTATATATAGACGCGAGTATTACGTCTCATGCCCGTATTGAAGCAAGGTCGCAACCACGTCTCTACGTTCCCTGTAATTATCGTAAGCCTCCTCGGCTCTTGCTACCGGATACACATGGGTGATCAATTTCTTCATCGAAATGCGTCCATCAGCGAGCAGCCGTATGTAGGCTTCGAGATTTCTCCCCTCCGTCCATCGCACATGACCGATCGGGTAATCTCGATTCTCCTGCTCATATTGCTTGTCATACCGACCGGGTCCTCCTGCCCTTGAAATGAGAACTTGAGCCTCTTTCTGGAACATGAGCTCTCTGGAATAGTCCATCGACAGATCGCCAACAATGACCACCTTCCCCCGATCTCGAATCCATGTCAGCGCACTGTTCGTCACTGCCTCTCCCGATCCGCTCACACAGAGCAATACGGCATCTGCTCCCGCCTCTCCAACCGCTTCAGACAATTCCAGTTCCATTTGACTTTGATCCGCATACACATAGTCTAATCCGTGCTGTCTGACCATCTCTGCCCTGCGGGCATCCGTATCCAGCGCAACCGTTCGATAGGCCGCAGCATGAGCGATCTGTGCGATCAAATTGCCTAAAGTCCCTAGACCAACAATGACGGCAGATTCCCCAAATCGTAAATCAGCTACACGCAGCGCATGCACCGCAATTGCACCTAAGCCCCCGAACGCCGCTTCCTTCGGATCAACCTTATCAGGCACAAGTGCGATCAAATTCGTGGGAACAGTCAGCCATTCCGCATGGCATACGTACGGCGCTCCATAGCAAGCCACCCGTTGCCCAACTAAAGCATGACTCACTCCATCCCCTACCTGCTCAACGATGCCTACTGCACTATATCCCAAGAGGAGCAGCGATTCCGATGAACTGTTTACCATGCTCAGCTCTGTCCCCGGACTGATTGCTGAATATTCCGTTCGAATTCTGACATGTCCATACTCCAGTTCCTTCGGTTCCACTTCTGCAATCACAATTGTACCGGATTGTGTCGCCACAGCCTTCACTTCAATCCCCCCAATCGTTAACCTGTCTGCCGTTTTCGATACTCACTAGGCGATATTCCGTAATATTTCTTAAATGTAGTAGCAAATGTAGACGCATTCAAATACCCTGTTTTTTCTCCGATCTCAGACACGGAGTAGGAGGTGTGCTTCAGCAGTTCTCTGGCATGGGCTAGTCGCACCTTGTTCAAGTAATCCACATAGTTAATATCGAACGCTTTTTTGAAATAACTAGAGAAGTATTTCGGTGAAGTATGGAAGACTTCTGCAATATAATCCAAATACAAATTCTCCATATAATGAAGCTCGATATATTGTGCAATGAACGCAGGATTCAACTTATTTGTTGGCTCACTCTTGCACTGCTTTACCAAAAATGCAGCAACCTTAATAAGCGCCTGCTTCATCTCGGTATATCGATTCGCCCGTGTAATGCTTCGAAGAAAATCCCCTTCAAGCTTGCTCCACTCCGCCTGTTCCAACGACGGATTGCCGATCATGCGGAACAAATCATAGAACATCGCTTGCGCCACATGCACCATCTGATGCATATGAATATTGCGCTTGTTATTCGCTTCGAATGTATCTTCTATGATTTGGACGGCATCTTCCAGCCTTCCGCATAGCACGTGGTTGGAGAGTTTCTCTATTTTGTCCAGCGGGTAGTACAAGTTATAGGTGTATCTTATCTGTTCGGCATCCATCACAGCTTCATCGTTACTTACCAACCGATGTGACATCCCATGGTTTACATCTTGAAAAGCGCGTTTCCAGTGTACCTCATCAGCGCTGTACATACTGCTTACACAAGCCCCTACTTCATAGCGGCTTAGCTCATTATTTCCTGCAGCAGCAATGTAAGCACGAAGCTGTTTGAATAGTGTACGCCTAGTTAAAGACTGATCCAATCCAATCCACGCGACGAATTGCAGCTTATCGGTATGAAATAGAAGTGCCTCTATCGACTCTCGCTTCAATCCAGCAGCAATACGTGATTCCAACTCTTCAACATGGATACGCTCATGTGATTCCGTATCCTCCTTAGGCAGCAGTTGGATCAGAACCATCACAAATTGTTTCTTTATCGTGCTTTCCGGGAAGTATTTGCGGATAAGCTGCTCCGATTCACTTGGATCTGCATACTCATCAATCACCCGAAGGAAGGCAGCCCTTCGATGTTCTACATGTACGACTTCAAGTTGCTCTCTGAGCTTACCATTGTCTAATTGGAGCACACGAATAGCCTTATGGATATTGCGAATATCATTTCCTTTACTCGTTTCCATGCCCAACTGCTGAATGATGTTACGGATGGGTCGGTATAAGTACATGCTGAGCAAGTAAGATAAAGTGATAGCTCCAAATATGGCAGTGATCATGATCGTAAGATTCGCACTGCTTACGGAGTTGATGTTCTTAAACTTATAAGGAATTTTATTGATGTACATAAATCCATTGTACGTCGATTTGTAGAAATTGTACTCGAAATCCTTGCCCGTGATCGTCCCTTCCGATTGGAAATTAGACGTCAGCTGATTCCATACCTCTACCAAGTCAAAATCATCATTCGTGCTGAGTATCACATTGCGATTCGAATCAAGCACGATAAATGATGCTCCTGGTATAACAGCAGTTTGGTCAACGAATTTCATCCACTTTTCGGCACTGATCAAAAACATGATATGTTTATCGGATAGACGAAATTTATTGCCTCCCACCATAATCAGCAGTTTCTTTTTTTGCCATGTCGTACCGCTGTTCATGACCTTGTATGTATCGGACGGAAAGACTTTCGATTCATGGGGCATGGACATAAAGCGCTTCCAATACGCTGCATTGTAGATGGAATGTACATATTTTTGCTCAAATAGCTCTCCTAAATCAGTCGTACCGTGCAAGGTTATTGCAAGATTCGAATTGTCATGAAATACAATAATATCTTCGATAAAATCAGCTTTGGAGACGAGTGCGGTAACATTTTTCTGTAAATCGTACACCTTCGCCATATCCAGGCTTCCATCACTATTTACAATGTTGTTATAGGGTAAGGAGTGAATGGAATGATTCATGCTGTCTAGGGACCTGAAGCTGTTATCGATCGATTGAATCATCGTTTTCACGACTAGCGCATTATTTTGAGCTACTTCGTCATAGACTTCTGAGATGGAGTTCTTGTGTACAATATAGTTGGAGACAAACATGACCATGATCACGATTAACAAAGCCATGAAAATTTGAAGCAGGCCGACGTTCATCAATAATCTTTTCATCTCGCTCTTCCCCTTGTCATGTTCTCATACGCCTGAAGCGATTCCAACTACATTCTACACCGTGATCAACTATCCCTTCTCCGCTCCTAGCATAACCCCCTTTGCAAAGTATTTCTGTGCAAAAGGATAAATAAGCAAGACGGGGATCATAGACAATACAATTGTCGCGTTCTTCATCGCCTGTGGAGCCAGAGCTGCACGATCTACGAGCGAAGCATCCGACTCTGCATTGAAGATGAGCATGTCTCGCAAGACAATCTGAAGCGGGAACATATCCTTGTCATTTAAATAAATTAACGGGAGGAAGAAGCTGTTCCAATGCCCCATGAAATAAAAGAGTCCAATCGACGCCAAGGCGGGCTTCGACAACGGGATTACGATGCTGAACAAGATGCGATACTCGGAAGCTCCATCGATTTTGGCCGCTTCCCGAATTTGGGACGACATGCTCTCATAGAAGCTCTTCAGTATGATGAGCTCAAATGTCCAGATTGCATTAGGCAGCACGAGTGCCCATACTGTATCAATTAAGCCCAGTCCTTTGACCACCATGAAAGTTGGGATAATACCTGCATTCAGGAACATCGTCAGCACGATCGCAAGCATCCAGAACTTTCTGCCGACAAAATTGCGCTGCGCTAATGGGTAGGCGGAAATGGCCGTAAACAACAGGTTGATGAATGTGCCAAGCGCCGTATAATAGATTGTATTCAGATACGCCCTTGGAATTTTGTCATCCTTCAGCACCTCAACGTAAGCATCTATATTGAAGCCTTTCGGAAACAGGGTTACTTCCCCTTGCAATACAGAAACCGTGTCACTAAATGAAATGACAGCAATATACCATACCGGATAAAGGGTACACACTGCAACGAGAAGCAATAGGATCGTATTGACAACATTGAAGATCGACAGCTTACGTTCTCCTACCATAGACTGTTACCTCCAAATCGCTTGCTTACATAGTTCGCTCCGAGCAGCATAACCAAAGCTACGGCCGATTCGAACATCCCAACAGCCGCTGCATAGCTGTAGCTTGATTCGAGGAAGCCCTTGCGGTACACATAGGTGGAGAACACGTCGGCGACACTATATGTCATTGGGTTGTACAGCAGCAGCACCTTTTCGTAACCGATTCTGAACATATTCCCCATATTTAAGATGAACATGACGACGATCGTCGGCATGATTCCTGGTATCGTAATATGCCGCATCATTTGCAGCCGCTTCGCACCATCTACCTTAGCTGCCTCATACAGCGAAGGATTAATACCGGCCACAGCCGCCAAATAGATAATCGCCTGATAACCCATCGTGGCCCAAATATCGGATATGACGTAGATCGGCCGAAACCATGCAGCATCAATCAAAAAATGCTTTTTTTCAAATCCGAAATAGGAAAGAACTTGATTGACGATCCCATTCGTTGGAGAGAGAAAGTCAATAATCATACTGCAAATAATGACTACTGATAGAAAGGAGGGTAAATAACTAAAGGTTTGAATCGATTTCTTAAACCATTTTACTCGAACTTCATTTAAGAAAACGGCAAATAAGATCGGAAACGCAAAACCGAATATTAACGTATAGAAGCCTAGCAGGAATGTATTTGTAAAGAGAATAAGAAAGTCCTGATTGCTGAAAAATTTAATAAAATGCTTCAGTCCTACCCATTTGCTATCGAATACACCTTTGTACACACTGTAATCCTTAAATGCGATGATTAACCCATACATGGGCCCGTATCGAAATATCGCGTAGAAGAGAATACAAGGAATAAAAAGCACGAGAAGCTGCTTATCGCGCTTGATATGCTTCCAGAAGTCCGCCCCACGCATGCGACTTGGCGTCATTGTTCGTTGGTGCTTAGTCTCAAGCTCTGATTGCTGCACAATTGTTCCCCCTTGAGGAATGAGCACCTGAATCAGGATACAGGTGCCCATCCGATTTCAAATGATCCGCAGCTTACTTGGAGTCAAAACGCTTTTGTGCTTCATTAAATATGGCAAGCATTTGATCAATCCCTGCTTTTTTCGCAGTGTTTTTCCAGTCCTCCCATTGCTTATCACCATAGTTTTTATCCATCACATATTTCGAATTGAACTCTTCCGCTGCCTTCTGGATCGACGTCTGCAGCTCTGATAGGGTCGCAATTTCATCATCTGTGAAGTTAAGGGTTGGATCTAGCTGCTCTCTTCGATTATCCTTCATGATTAGATCTTGCGCTTCCTGCTCTTTTTCCGAGAACTTGAAATAGACACTCTTCGGATTCGGTCGCAAATAGGCGCTTTCCTGCCACATCCCATAGCGATCCTCGAGAACACTAATATCCACTAGCGGCAGGTTAGCCAAGTCTGGATACACAGGATATCCATCCTCACCCCACTTGAAGTTCACACCTTCTACACCAAGTGTCATTAAATCCCCGCCAGATGGACTTGTTAAGTAATCCAGCAACTTCAGCGCAACTTCCTTATTGTCGTTATCCGCTATTGCGATACCGTAGTCGCTAACCTCAGGCAGCGATCTTACGTGCCCCGTCGGACCAATTGGCAGTGCATATCGCAAGTTGTAATCTGGCATCGCACTCTTCACCTGGTTGTAGAACAGATCCAATCTGCCAATCCAGTCGAAAGTTACAAATGCCTTGTCTGTTGTCATTTTCGTTGTCCAAGAATCCTGCGTATTCGTTAAAAACTCAGGATCGAGCAGCCCTTCGTTGAACATCTTTTTCATGAAGTCGAGCATATCTTTGTGCGCATCCTGCACGGAGGCGAACTTCCAATTTCTATCTGCTTCATCATAATAAATTGGATAGTTCTCACCGCCTATTCCCCAACCATAAGACCAGTCTCCATAAATGTGCTCTTTCGTCTTAGAAGCGTAAGGATAGCTGTTCGGATACAGCTCCTTCAATTTTTTCATACCGGTGTAGAATTCATCTGTATTCGTCCATGGCTTGATGCCGTTATTATCGAATATATCCTTTCTATACATGAAACCGTGATTGACGTCCCGATTCAACTTGTATATCGGCCATGAGTATAAGTTCCCGCTCTGATCGCCGAATGACTTGATTACCCACGGGTTTTCTTCCATGTACAGCTTCTTGAAGTTGGGCAGCATATCGACATGCTCATTAATGGCCACAACACCGCCCTGCTTGCCTATATCCTTCAGTTCGGCACCCTTTAATCCATTGAAAATATCTGGAAGATTCCCGGAGGCAACGGTCGTTCTCAGCTTATCCTCGTAAGTCTGGCTGGAGTATGTCTGAAACACCACCTTAATGCCTGTTCGCTTCTCAATTTCCTTGACGACGAGCATTTCATTCGTAATGGAGACATTACCAGGATGCATCCATGTTAACGTTACAGGCTTATCAACGATCGGAAGCTTCAGCCCGCCCGTATCCCCATATTGCTCACTATCACCCGTGACTGTGGAACCGGAACCTGCATTACCACTGTTACTGCTGTTATTACTGGAATTTGTGCTGCTTTCTTGCTTGCTTTCGCTCCCACCCCCACCGCATGCCGCAAGCAGCGAGAAGACCATTGTTATCATGATGACAATACTTATCACTCTTCTTGACATCGCGATCATTTCCCCCTTTATTTTGTTGCGTCTTTCTTGTTGAAAGCTTCTGATGTGAGTCGCATTCTCAGTATAAGAAGCTTTCAATATTTAATAAATAAAGCGTTTTCATAAATTGTTCTAATTGGCCCTCCTTGGGATAAGAGTTCACGTAAAACCCTTATGTACCAAGGATTTCCCCGAGTGGAAAATGATAAAGTGGTTGAATTTGATGAAATATAGTTAATGTTTATTCCAGCCATTCCTGTAGATGGGCTGCAACGAATTCGTCATCATGCAGATGCGAATATTGTCTATATACTCGATCGATTTCGTCCGCTTGCCCAGCAGAAAGCGTCTCATTCGGATTCAGGCACCAAATGCCCTTGAGCAGCCCTTGGCGGCGCAGCACTTCATGAATCCCTGGAATACATCCATGAAATTGATGAGCAGTATCGAAAAATGCAGCATTGCAGTCCGTAATTTGTATATTTCTCGTTAACCATTCCCCAGAGATTTCGCCGCGTTCTCTCTCCTTCTTGATCTCCTCCAGTAATTCGACTGCCTTCTTCGTCCATACAGCCCAATGGCCGAGAAGACCGCCCACAATACTCTTCTCAATTGACTGCCCTCTCACATCGAAGCGGTACGTTGTAAGCAGATCATTGACAATGTTATCGTCATTCCCTGTGTACAATGCAATCTCATCTCTTCTGTCAGAATAGCATACCGCTCGTACAACATCGATGGTCTGATAGCGATTGAAGGGAGCCATTTTGATTGCTACTACATTCGGGATGTCAGCGAATTTGCGCCAAAAATCAAAGCTGAGGACACGTCCTCCAACAGACGGCTGCAGATAGAATCCGATTATCGGCATAATAGCAGAAACCCGTTCAGTACGTTCAAGCAATTCCTCTTCACTCATGCTGGAGAGTCCGCCCATGCTTAGCAATGTGGCATCATACCCCACCTGATGTGCCAGTTCCGCTTCCCTCATCGCTTGTTCCGTACTGCCGCACACACCGGCAATCTTGATAAAAGGACGTTCTATGTTAGCTCGTTCTACCTCTTCAACGGCCATGCGCAATACCGTCTCAAATAAATCATGCTTAGGGTCGCGAATCTCAAATTGTGTGGAATGAACTCCTACTGCGATTCCACCTGCTCCGGATGCAATGTAATACCTCGTCAACGCGCGCTGATGGCGTTCGTCCAGCTGACGCTCCTCATTGAGTGCAAGAGGATGCGCAGGGATAACTAAGCCCTGATGGAGAGCCTCATGCATTATATTAGAAAGCTTCTTACCTACCATTATCAGAATTTCCCCCTTCTCTCCTGAAAGTGAGTCGGTTTATTCCATGTTGTTCCTCCTGACTGAACCCATTCCGCCACCCAGTCGATCATCTGCAGCAATGATACAGATGGATACCCGAAGCGCTGATGTGACTTCGATGCATTATTCAACAAGGCCAGTTCTGCTTCCTCGCCTTGATAATGCACGCTTTTATTGAATCGCATGGCGAACTGCTCTGCAGCCCATCTCACCGACATTGTCTCCGGCCCTGTGATGTTCATGATGGTCGGCGGACTCGTGCATTCCGTCAAGGAGCGAAGAGCCATTGCGTTCGCATCCCCTTGCCAGATTACATTTGCATGCCCCATACTCAGATTAATCGGACTCCCTTCCATCACAGATTTAGCTATTTCTAACAAGACACCGTAACGGAGATCAATCGCATAGTTCAATCTGTAGAACAGCATTGGGGTATTGTTTTTATGGGCATGGTATTCGAAGATCCGTTCTCGACCTAATGTGGACTGCGCATACTCACCGATTGGTTCTGGTGATACAGACTCATCAGCCCCTCCGCTGCCGATCGGCATGAATGGATAGATATTACCAGAGGAGAACACAACAATGCGAGAGTCCTTGTACTTCTCGGCCACTCTTCCAGGCAGATACACATTCATTGCCCAAGTAAAATGCTCTCTTCCCGTAGTGCCGAATTTATTGCCCGCCATATAGATCACGTTCGATGCTTGAGGCAACTTAAGGAGTTCTTCGTCATTAAGCAGATCACAAGCAATCGTCTCTACCCCCGCTTCCTCCAGCTCGCGCTGTACTTCTCCTCCTGTGAAGCGAGATACCCCGATCACCCGCTTGTTCAGCCCGCCCTTGCGAACCGCATTAACCGCCAGCTTAGCGAGACTTGGCCCCATTTTCCCTCCTACACCAAGAATAACAATATCTCCGTCGACTTTCGCCAGATCTTGAATACATTCATCTGAAGGCTCAGCTAGTCTCTCCTCCAGTTCAAGCACAGATTTCATATCCGTCATCCCCTTCTGGATTTATTCGATTTCACCATATACATATGGAACCTGATCCTGCGAAACCGATAAGCTTCCATGAAACCATATATATACCAGGCAGAAGATCATGTATATCATGCTTTTTCCCACGTCTTACGTATTTCGGAATAGGGGTATCTCCCAATGTTATACAGCCTAACTCTCGGGCAATTATGAAGGTTGAAAATCATCAAGTAGACGAAATAAATAAAGTGACTCGCAATCGATGGGCACGGGGCGCATGGATCAGTCACTTTATTAAAGAGGTTATAACTCAACTTTCGCCGAACAGAAATTGCCATGAAAGCTTATCGTCATAGGATTTCTACGAGATTAATTTGCTTTTCGAAAAATAGAAAAACACCGCTTCGCATTTTAAAAATTATGTAGTACTATCTAACGGTGTTGAGTTCTTTACCAATTTGAAGGAATCCGGGAAGGCTGCCATGAAAACGATCATCTCCTCGTTAATTGTCATCCCGAATACGGCTGTCAGAACCGGATGAAGGAAAAACGCTTCTGCTACCGTGCGATTCAAATCTGTACTATAGGGAACGAAACCCCCTTCTCCGGTTCGCTGAAGGTTTAATGCCATGGGGTCATCCCTAGAAAAATCGGTATCTTTGAGGCTAACCATTTTTCGGTCAGGATAGCGATTAGATGTAAAATGAATTTCCAAATTATTTATATCGTAAACCAAACTGAAAGCAGTATCTTCCCTTTGAATGGCCTGCAGCACATCGAAAGCAAATCCCATCTCTGCAACCTGCCTATCCAGATATGATGCTGCCCGAATGAATCGTTCCATTGAATTCTGTTCGTAATCTCCGTAATCCATACGCCATTTCCCATCATAATCTTTCCAATCCCTAATCGCCTTAGGATATGACGTGTTCGCCATAACGGGCATCGGGAGTTCTTCTCCTTCGTAGATGGATAACACCCCATTCGCGAACTCGAAAATCGCGCAGCCCCCTATTTGATCGCAAGCC
The DNA here is from genome assembly GCF_040195695.1 of Paenibacillus wuxiensis. Classification (NCBI taxonomy): domain Bacteria; kingdom Bacillati; phylum Bacillota; class Bacilli; order Caryophanales; family Paenibacillaceae; genus Paenibacillus; species Paenibacillus wuxiensis. Next base: position 287,282 of record NZ_JBEFZI010000006.1, read on the forward strand.
ATATAGTGTAGCCGCGACGTCGGATTAACGATCATGACACGCCCAGCCTTATCCTTCACCTCTTGCACGGATGCGCATGTATCTAGCATAAGTTGAATCCACTGCAGCTCCCCTATAGCCGGTTGGTTCTGATCGTGGGGATAGCTGGACTGCCAGAATGTCGTTTGCTCTACCACAAGGCCTGCTTCATTCATCCCTCCGTTGGGCATTTCTTTGCCTACCTGTGATATCGTGATACTTCCATACTTGGAGACCCACTCCATCGGGCGGTTCGGTGGCATGACCAACGCTGACTTGGCTATTCCCCTGTGGTTCGTGAATAAGTAAGCTCCATCATAGGGTACGTCCTGATTTTTACCAAGTAATCTCACACCCGTCTGGTTCATGTATACAGTTGTACTCATGGTTATTCTTTACCCTCCTGCAGTTTATTAGATAGTTCATCCACTTGTCCTGCATTTAGCTTATCGAGAATGACATCGAATATAGCCCCAACCCGCTCATCCCCCTGTTCCAATGCTGCAGCCATTCTCCCGAGACGGATTTGGTTACTTTGCTCTCGCTGAAGCTGCCGCTTCTTCTCCTGATAAGAGATAATATCTTCATCCTCTGCTCCCTCAGCCTTCAGCCTAGCTACTTTCTGATCCAGCAGCAGCATATGGAGCTCGGTTTTGGCAAATGGTGTTAATTGTTTCGCAAATCGCTCCCCATCTACAAGAACAGTCTCTTGAACCTTAAAATAGTTAGCGAGAGCCTTCAGCCTTTCTTCCGGAATGGGCCTCCGTTTTTTGATCCAATCTGAGAATTGTTGCGGGGTAATATTGAACTCACGACCTATCCCGGAATACGACTGCTCGTTGATCACGACAAGATACTCCAATACCGTCTTATACTTGACTATCTGTTGATCATTCAATGGAATCATCCTTTGACATAATTTATGTCAACAACATAACCCAATGACATAATTTATGTCAAGCAATTTTTAAGTCATGTATATCATTTTTTATGCAAAAAACCCCAACCATTTCTGATAAGGGTTTGTAGGCGGAAATCATAAAGACAGGAGGGGAACTGGTTTCGTCTGCTCGAGAGCAACAAAGCTGAGTCCTTTCCTGGCAAGGACGCCGTTTATCCATTCAATTTCACAGCATATGCTGCACTCACTTTCCCCCATCATTACGACTGCGCGATTTTTGGGAGCTTTATGTGATCAAGGGATTGAAGACGATTCGGCAACATAAACAAATTATCATCTGATGGTTCTGGGTACTCGACCTTAAACCCACCTTGCTCAGGATGAAATTGATAGTATACCCGTTCCGTCTGCTCAGTTGAAATCTTATTGACAACTTGCGAGAGATCAACTTGGTTCGGAGTCAGGACATCGTATAGTTTTATTGAATTTCCATCTTGCATAAAGATAACGACTGCGTCTAATTCTTCAATAAAATACAGATGCTCCTCAAACACATGCAAGCAATACCAAGCGAAGATTCCTTCTGCATGAATGGCGTCACACGTCGAGTATCTTACGTTCCGTGAATCATAGTATCGCATGACAAGCTCCCAATCCTGAACGTCCATTACGTTCAGCTTCCGCATATGAGGACGATCGCTGTGTGCCTCTAGCGTATTTATGACGGAGTAGAATTCCGGTTCTTGTACTCTATGGAAGCCAAACTTCGGATAGAAATCGAGAACCGTTCGATTCGCATATAAGTACATAAAGCTGCATTTTTGCTGATACTCTTCGATTACGATTTCCATTAGCTTTCTCGACAATCCTTGATTCCGATACGCTTCATCCGTCATGACCGTGCCGATCATAATGGCTTCATGAATCTCACCTTTAACAATGATATCCATTACATTCGCTGACACATTAGCAATGACTCTATCACCATCAGCATAAGAATAACAAATATATCGATCATTCCAGCATCCTCGCTGATACCAATCTTCAAACTGAATGCCGAACGATCGCTGCGCCAATGCATTGAAGCTGACACGGTATTTCTCTATGTCTTTATAATCCTTAATGAATACGAGTTCTTTCATAATAAATAACTCACCCTCATCGCCTTGTTGATGATATACCATTTAATAACAGTGAAAAATGATAAAGTAGATCAAAGAGGATTAAGTACGTCTTTCTATACGCCAAGCAAGCGTAAAGCCGCCTTGAAGCTTATCTCCTGTTACCGTCACATCATAGATCTCCGATTTCTGAGCGTAAAGCTTCATCGAGCTGTCCCCATCAGGCTCCATTCCGACGTGGTTCCCTCGCTCATCCTTTATATGAAAACCGTGCCCTCCGCCATTCTTGTTGCGCACATGAATGGATAGTGTTATCACATCACCGCGTCTCACTTGTATCGGAATTTCATGCTTTCCATGGAAATAATCAAAAGAAGCTGTATAAGAAATCGCGGTGCGCTCCTCAACCCAGTTGCTTTTCGTTGTAAAATCAATATTCGCAATCAGTAGGAGGACGGAGGGGATAATGAGGGAGAAGAGATAGGGAGCAACCTTCCGGCCGCGTATAATTGGATAAGCATATGTTCCCCAGAAAAAGAAAAGGGCGAAGAACGAGCCAAACATTCCGATAAGAAATGAGCTCATACTCACTTCCAGTCCTAGAAAAAAGAGATTTCCCGCTATCGCGTGCAGCAGAATACGTAACAGCACCGTTAGCCTTCCCAGCTTGATCGTTATTAGATCAATGATCACCGAACATGCAATTCCATACCCAAAGAATATCTTCCAGTAGGCAGAGTTGGCAAACTGTTCTGAATACGCGTACAAATCCATCTTCGGTAATACAAACATAGCAAAGAAAACAAACAAAGAGAAGCCTGCACCTGACAGCTTAGAAAGGATATACGCTGCATATCGATCCCCTCTCGGCTTCTCCATTCTCATCCCGGAATTCGTAATCAATCCGGATCACCTCTTCAACCAATTGATGCAATACCGATTGAAATCCTAGCTCTCTTTAATCTACATATACCTTGTTTTCCATCCATATAATCTTTGAATGCATCTCTATGCTACTCAATTCATGAAGTCATGCACTCGGCTCAAATTGGTACTTTGCCATCATCTCTCCCCAATCCGCTAACCCTTGCTCAACAAAACCAACACTCGCATACAAACGCTTCGCTCTTTCATTTTCAGGATTGTAACTAATAAAGACCACTTCTGTTCGATCCTCCTTGGATCTAAGCTCATCCATTAACAACTGCAGGGCCTGCTTGCCATAGCCTCTGCTCTGATGCTTCTCATCGATCATAAACCGATAGATCCAGTAGTTGCCGTCATCTGCATCTAGTCCATACATCGTAAAGCCTATCATTTGTTCATCCTCATATATGGCCTGCGCCACGAACCCAGGCAAAAATTGCACTTCTGCTATGGAGTACAGATTAGAAGCTATAAACTTGCTTTGTTCCTCCGACGGACGAAGGTTGATGCTCTCTTCCCAATTGTCCTGATCAATATTTTTCAATGTAATCATCTATGAAACCCTCCTGATTATTAAATCGTTTCTTAGTACTCGTAATAGATCACGATCGGCCAATGATGCGAATTTTCAAGGTCTCCCTCATTTCTTAGTAGGGGTAGTATCGATTCGACTATTCGTTATGCCAGAGCTTATCAACTCGTACAAGTTGCAAATCCTGAAGCTCAAGCCTATAGATATCCGGCATTGTCGTGGAGATCCAGAACTCGAATCCATAAGCCGGATCAAAGTAATTCAACATCAACGTCATAATGTCCCCGTGTGTCCCAAATACAATATGCTGTCCTTCATACTCGCTTATCAATTCTTGAAGTACAGCAACTGCTCTTCGCTGAGCGTCACGGCTTGATTCTCCATCAGGAAAAGAAAAATGGAAGTCTGCGTACAACTTACGTTTCGCCTCTTGGAAGCTCAATCCTTCAAATGCACCAATTTGCCGTTCTTTCAAATCCTCGTATATGTGGATAGGACGATTCAAAAGATCAGCAAGCGGCTGAATCGTTTGAATCGCCCGAGCATACGGGCTTGATACAAATACATCAATCGGTATATGCTGCATCAATTCGGCGAGCTTCATTGCATCCTGTTCTCCTGCAGCAGATATCCCCCTTGAGCGCTCTTCCCCTTCGATATATGGTGACTCACAATGCCTCACAAAATAGAGTGTAGTTGTCAGATCATAGCACCTCATTCCATCTGTAAGTTTAGTAGATTCCAGTTATTTTCTGTATACGAACGCAATTCTGATTACGGTTGTTCGGTTCGCCCAATTCATGATTAGCCCTCCCTCATTGATTGAGAACTACACTATAAATGCAACTCCATCGGATCATTGCATAGGCTGTATCCATTTCGCTCATAGAAGCGAACGCTCCATTCACTAGGCCATACGATGATGAATTCATGCTCCTGCTGCTTCGACCAAGCCTCTATCTCTTTCATCATCCTGCTTCCAATCTGGTTGCCGCGATGCTCTGGTACGGTATATACATTCGTCATATAGACAAATGGATTTGTCTTTCGCCCAGGTCGAGGGACTTTGTGAATCAATTCCAAGTAGATGTGGGAGATGACGCTGCCATCTAAATCAGCAACCCAAATAAACCACTCCCCACCTTTCATTGCTTCTAGTAAAAAGGAACGGCACTCCTTGTAAAAATCTTCGTACAGCTCCTCTGCAATCTTCTGTTCGTTATACTCATTCGAGAAGTCCCATCGCATTCGAATAAGCTGATCAATGTCTTGTACGCCGGCTAATCTTATATTCATCTCGAGGTTCTCTCCTTATCATGACAAGGCCCAACCAAAAACGAGTTTTCAGTCGGGCCATATGGTGTCTTACTGCACAGGATCTCATTCCATTATTATACACTCCAATTGTCAATTTCAAGTAGAAGGGTTACGTTCAAATTCAATTTTTTGGACGAATACGGCTGTTCCTTCAATGAAGACAAGAATATATTCATTTATATAATCATAATCGACCACAAAAGAAAGTTAAAGAAGCTGCCGCCAGTAGAGTACCGACGACAGCTTGCTGCTTAGGTATTTTACCTATGTCGTGCTGGTCTTGTTGAAGATCATTTTGAACTGTAGCTAGTTCAGCGTAACTGTAAATTCCGAGTTCGGCGCGCCAGCAAATACAACCGTTCCGTTCTTCGGCAGTTTTACTTTGTTATTTCCGCTCGCAACAGTAAAGTTGATACTTACTCCCTTCTCATCATACACCGCGAACGAACTCTTCGATGGCAACGCCACGGTCATTGTTTTCCCTGCTGCCGCTTGCGGGATCGTAAACCATTTCGCATGCCCATTTGCTCGCAGCTTAACTTTGGATGATTGACCTGCATCAAGCGGTTTTACCTTGGATTCACTTACATATAAGAAGCCGGCCATCTCCATATATTCATTGCCATCTTCTGTATAGAAACGGGCTTCCGCCGTATCACGCCCACCCATCACGGGAATCTGGAGTTGATGCTTTGCCGTATTCGGACCTGTAATTTGTTTGCTGTCCCAATAGCCCTCATTGAGAGTAATTTGTGTGGTAACAGGTATTAGTATTCCGAGATAGATCATAGAACTAAATTTCTCGTTCACGAGATAGAACTTGCCATCCTCCCGCTTCGCCCATGCAGCAGCGGTTTTCTTCGGTAGCACATTGTCTTCTAGTTTCTCGGCTAAATAGTTATTCATTGCAATTTGCTCCAAGCCTGGCGATAGTTCATATTTGCTCTCTTTCAAATAAGTTTTTCCATTCTTCTCGGTGACGAAGTTGAGCTTGGAAGTACCCTTCTCATTAATAAAGCTTCCATCCGCCGTATATACATATTTTTCTCCTGGCTTAAGAGGTAAGGATAATTCTCCCTTTTTCGTAATTTCTATTTTGAACTGACTGTAGGTATTCCCGTAAAAGCCCGCTTTCTTTGCCACGTCTTGAGGCATCTTGACCTTGACTGGCTTGCCGAAGGATTTATCCGGCTTTATATCTTTAATTGCACCCTTCTCTTTAAGCGCGGTTAGCAGTAATTTAGTTGCCACCATTTGATTTGTAACGCTGCTACCGCCTGACGACAACACAGCCGCTGCCATCTTCTGCTCTGGAAGCACGACCAGTGCAGCATGTTGCAGTACCGTGTCTCCGCCCTTAGCCAAGGCCTTTATCCCATATCTATTAAATGGGTATAGTTTTACACTATCCCATCCAAGACCATAGTTGAACACACTATCTCCGTTCTCCGGCCACATTCCTTTTTTATATTCCTCTTGCTCCATCTCCTTGACTGCCTTATTAGAAAGTATTCCTTTTCCCTGTCCCATAAATAATTGTGAGAATCGCACCACATCTTCTGCCGTGGAAGAGATCCCTCCCGAACCAATCGCATTCAATGATTCAATAGGAAGCTGTCCTTGGTACGTCGGAATATAAAGTCCAGCCCGCTTTTCGTCTTCCCATTTGTCCTGTGGCGTTTTCGTATGATTAAGTTTTAATGGCTCTGTAAACTTTTGATGTAGAAATTCAGTAAAACTCATACCGCTGACTCTTTCTACCAAAATCTCGGCCAGCGTAAAGCCGTCATTACAGTACACCGAGAACGCGCCAGGGTCGGCCTTCAAGCTTTGGCTGGATAGTTCCCGCAACAAGCTATCATGAGCAAAAGTATCATTATCATTAAATAAAACTACATTATTGAACGTCATACCTGGCATACCCGAGGAGTGGTTCAACAGCATACGCGGCGTAATGCGCTTATACCGCGCATCTTTCATCTTGAAATCAGGAACATAGCGGACGACAGGAGTATCCAAATCGACTTTTCCTTCGTCGACCAATTTCATTACAGCCGCAGCTGTATATACTTTACTGGTTGAACCAATCCCGTATAGAGTATCTTTCGTCAGCGGGAGTTTCCCTTCCATATCGTTCTTGCCTGTCTGACCCGACAAAATAATTTTTCCATTATCAATTAGCGCATACTGCACGCTAGTCGTCTCATAGGACTTCGTGAGTAGAGCAGCTTTCTCAGCTGCAATCTTCTTCAGTTCTTTGCTAGCAACCTCTTGGCTAGCTACAACCGCAATATTACTGCGAGAAGATGCTATCGCCAATGTCGGTAAGGTCATCGTGAGCGCCAATGTAGCGGCTAACACCCCAGATAGTTTCTTGTTCATAAGATAATTGCCTCCTAGATAATGACATAGTTTAACCTTTTTCCTTTTTACCTACTTGCTAAATTCAGCAAGTAAAATATTTTTAAAAAGTTCCGAACTTTTAACTTTACCCATACTGTTCAAACTGATGGCTAACGTATGTCTACCTCCATGTGTACCCCCAGCAAAGGTATCAAATCCTGGAATTCCACCCGTATGTCCCCATATCAAGACACCATTTGGAAGCTTAGTTTCATAGATTCCAAGACCAAATCCATCGATTCCTTCTATTCCTGTAGGAACGGTAGTAAGCATTTGTTTTAGTTGCTGATCTTTTAGTAATTTGCCACCGAGCAAGTAAGAAAAGAATTTGTTTAAGTCGTCAGCAGTAGAAATCATCTCTCCAGCCGATTGACCCATACTTGGGTTATAATAAGTAACGTCCTTTGGCTCACTTGCTCTGTCTAGTTGGATATATCCGCGGGGATGCTTGGTGCCTGGAATAACGGTCGAATTGCCAGGTAGGAATGTATCCGACAATTCAAGCGGTTCAATAATCCGATTTTCAATTTCTTCCGCATAGCTGTTTCCGGTTACTTTTTCAATAAGGATACCCAGTAATACGTATCCTGTGTTCGAATAAGACCACCCCTTTCCTGGGGCAAAGTCAGGTGGTAGAGAAATCCCCATACTTACTAATTCTTCAGCTGCATACGATTTTTTTGTATCCATAAGATCAAATTCTTTTGACCTTGAGTATTCAGCGATTCCACTTGTATGGTTCAATATTTGCCGGATCGTAATCTGGTTACCATCATATCCGTTTCTTTGAATGACACCAGGCAACCATTTTTCAATGGAATCGTCTAGATTCAAGCGGTTCTCTCCAGCTAATTGAAGTACAACCGTTGCGGTGAACGTCTTCGTCACGCTGCCAATGCGAAAGCGAAAATCTGTTTTCATTGGTTTATTGGTCCTCAGATCCGCTATCCCAACAGCATAACTCCACGTTTTTCCACTCTCAGAAGTTTTAGCGAGTATCCCCGGGTATCCAAGTTGCAATGTATCCCGCATTGCTTGCTTGACGGAAGAACGATCTCGTTGAATACTTGTTTGTGACGAACTTGATCCATTTAGAGTGGGCTCTGCTTTTACAATTGGGGTTGGCGATGTGTATAGCAAGAAACTTCCAGCTATTAAAAGAGCCAAACTTGCAAATGTAATTGGACTACTTGTTTTCATAGGGCATTCCACTCCTCTATTCATTTTGTATGGGTGGTTGCTTGTTGTTCCGTACTAATTACACTGCTATCTCCTTCCCTCACCTCCTCATATTTATATCCTATACAGTAAAAATTTCTTTTTTCTTATCCATTTCTTACAAATCCCTTACGTTCAAAATAGCTTCAATAAAAGGGTAGAAGGAGCATCTGTGCCCGAAAACGTGAAGCGTTTTCCAATAAATTATTGGCTTTGTTAAACTTTGTTGTTGATACTTGATAATTAAGAACAAATGTTCTATATTAAAGATAATATCACTGCTCGAAGATGGTTTAACCATGGATTTAAAGGAACTGAAAAATCTTGTTCGGCTTTCTGCTTATTCTTGTTAAGCTAACTGGCAGTAGCGTGTGGAAGATACATTGCATTTTTATCGTGTCGGAAATAAAGGTACTCCTAATCAGGTGTCGAATATTTTATAACACCATTAATTGGAGGTTAATAAGATGGAATTAAATGTTGAACATTTAGATTTTGAAATGGCTGATATTTCAAAGTCGAGGTTCCATAAAGTTAAGGCTGAGGAGTTACATTTTGACAATGTTAACTTGGCTAAGACACAAATTAATAATGCGAATTTGAGAAGGATGGCATTGAATGATGTGAACATGTCTGATGGCAGAATCTCAAATGCTAATCTCTCTGGTACTGAAATTAATCATGCTGATCTTAGCCATGTTGTAATTGACCATGTTCAATTATTCGGAACTGAATTTCGTAATATTGTTCTCCCTATGGAGGGGGATGGGAATTACAATCCCAGTGGTGACTACAAACCAATTAGTTTTATGAATTGTGACCTATCTAACGGGCAATTATCCAACTGTAATTTATCAAATCTGGACATTCGTGATTGCGATATATCTGGATTGAAGGTTAATGGAATATTGGTAGAAGACTTATTGAAAAATATGAAATGAATATATTAGTTAGTTAACTAACGGATACTATGGTTCAAAAAACCGCCTTTTCACGCCAAGGCGGTTTTTCTTATGGTCAAATATCAACATTAGAATTTAACAAAACAAAATTATTAAACAAAAAGAAACACAGAAGTTTTTCACTTCTATGTTTCTTTTTCCGTCCATAATTATTAAAGATTCGATTTACTGAGAACCTTATTATGAAGTCTCCCCCTATAATGAAATAACCCAACTAAAAAACGAGTTTTCAGTCGGGTCACTTAGTGTTTTATAAGGACGCTTATCATATTTCATTACTATACACTTTATTGGTCAATATCAACGGTTATATCCTTGACAAATACAGCAGTCCCCTCAATGTAAACTTCAATCTGGTCATCATTTCTCACTGCTTGAACCTTAACCCTGCCATCGCGATCCATCTCTTGGCCTTGCTCTACAACGAATTCAGCTGAATCCAGATCTGTGCGCATATATTGCAAGTAATAAGCCCCCATAACCCCGGATGCTGTACCTGTTACAGGATCTTCTACCGTTCCTGAATACGGAGAGGAGAAATGTCTTCCATGCATGAACGCATCAGGATGATAAGTCTCCATACAAAATGGATGAATGGACGCTTGCGGGATTTCTGTCAATATACTCGGGAACATGGTATTCATAGGCTTCATGGCCTTAAACTTCTCAAGTCTCTTAATAGGTACTAGCAGAGTCCATATGCCTGTGCTTCCATAAGCTATAGATGCGGTCAGATCGATATCGTCTACCTGCAATCCGATTGACTCCGCTAATCGCGCGATATCTCCTTGAAAGGGAATAAACTGTGAACGGTTCTGCTTCATTTTGATGTACAGTCGTCCATCAAGGATCGTGAATTCAATCGGTAATATACCTGCCTTCGTTTCGATGTTGATGCTTTTCTTTTCTCCAAAATAGCCTTTCGAATGTAAACAATACAACGACGCTATAGTTGCATGGCCGCATAGATTCATCTCATGCCCTGGGGTAAAATATCGCAATCGAACATCTGCTTGATCCGAATGAAGAATGAATGTCGTTTCATTATATCCGACCTGCTTCGCAATTCGCTGCATGTCCTGCTCGCTTAATGCATCTGCATCAAGCACAATACCTGCTGGATTGCCCTTCTGTGGAATTGTAGTGAACGCATCATAGTGAAGAACAGTGATTGAGCTCATGCTATCCTACCTCCTTCAAATTGGTTTTCATTTCGTAGATCATGTAATCTACTGCCTTCTATTTTTCCATGCAAAAAATGATACCACGAACAGAATAGCTGCTGCCATCAAACCGTGGCGGATAATCCGCTCCACCTAACTATACCCTACACCAATCTCTTCATATCAGATATCCTTTCGACCTCTTCAAATGGCAAACCTCTGACCTTCTTTACGAATAAATTTAATCAATATCGTAGATAAGCCATTTCGAGTCCGGTTCTTTTCCCTTTATAAATACATATTGTGACGTGAAATAATCATCGTTGGTCAGCATATCATCAGCTAGGAGAAGGACTTGATATGCCTTCTTCTGCTCTTGGATATGGATGGGAGTGTGCAGCTTCACCGCCTTCAATTGATAGGTCGGCATGCCTGTTATCGGACTATTCGGTGCGATTAGCTTCATATATTCCTCCGCATTGCCCTCATGCAAATATTGCATTCGTTTGTTGATGAGCTGTACAATATCTTGTTCATCTTGATTCAAGCCCTTCATTTCCAAATACTCAGGGCCAGACTTGGATGTACAGCCTTGAAGTAGAATGAGAAATATGACAAGCCATACAGTCTGAACGACATACCTATTTCTACAGACACGTCCCATTAACCAACACTCCTTCTTTTTTCAAATGCCGAGCAACCACCTACGTCTTCAACCTGACAAAGATCAGCCTCGCCACATCTTCAATTAGAGAATTAAACTTTCTCGCCCCATCTGCATCCAATTTCGATATGTAACGTAACTATAGGATGGTGCTAAGTACGGAGGAGGCGTTCGATGAACAGCATAGTAACGATTTATAAAAGCGAAAAGGGTAAGAGTTTGATTGCGAATCATTATGAAAACTATATACAAGCTTTGCCGTTTCCCGTTGAACGCATGTATCTGAATACGAGCTTTGGCTCAACTCATCTATTAGCTGTGGGACCCACTGATGGAAAACCGTTGTTCCTATTACAAGGGGGAAACTGCATCAACCCAATGACATTGTCTTGGTTTTCTCCATTAACGAGCCAGTATCGAATTTATGCGCCTGATACGATTGGTCATCCTGGGTTTAGTGCAGAAACTAGAGTGTCAGCTAAGGATAATAGCTTCGCCCTATGGCTTCAAGAACTCATGAACGGTCTTGATATCAAGAAATGTGGATTTATAGGCACCTCTTATGGAGCAGGAATCATATTAAGACTAGCCGCCTGTATGCCGCATAAAATAGACTGCGCCGTGCTTGTGTCACCAGCAGGAATACGTTTAGGATCGAAGCTCAAAATGATCAAGGACATCCTTTTGCCACTGCTTCTGTTCCATGCAACTTCCTCAGATCGATACCTTGATAAGCTAACCAATGCCATGTCTGACAACACGATGAAGGCAATAGACAAGAAAATTATTGGAGACATTTTTCGATATGTGAAACTTGAGCAAAATATGCCTAAGCTTACAGAAAAAGAGGAACTCCAGCATTTCCATGCGCCGACTCTTCTTATTACAGGCCGAAAGGACATCTTTTTCCCTGAACGGCAGGTCAATCAAACAGCACGCGCAATCATCCCGAATCTGACCGCAATCAAATCATACGAGATGGGACATTTCCCTTCAGAATCCGATTTGGTCACCATTAACGATGAAATCTCTTTGTTCCTGCAAACTTATTACGTAACGAAATTTACATAGATTCGCTATCGTCGCTTAGGTGGATTATTATGCCTTGTCACAAGAATCCTCCTAAGAGACGCCTTATGGCTCTGGTATTTCTCTCATTCTCGTCTCCAACATTTGAATGAAGATTTCACATCTTCCTCATAGACCATCATCAATATTCACAATTTTCCTTTATCATTCCAATCCATGTCGTTAATGAAACTCGTCCGGAACCTGAATACATGGCTTCCCCTCGATCACTCAGGCTGCAAAGTAATAAGCGACGCTATACTCATACCATTGTTCTCCCCTCAAAAGCGTGGATGTCTGCATGTTCAGTATTTATCCATTTGTTTCTGTATCGTTCTATGACCCGATCATCCCATATTTGAACTTCAATATATCGCTCAGGGCCATAATGACCGTGCGCGTTCCATTGCTGTGGCCAGCCAAACTGTTCAACTACCTGCCGAATACTATCTCGGGTATATACCTTTTTGCGATATGGCTTCCCGTCCTCAACTCGCATCGTAGGAAATAAGTCTCCATAAGTAAAACTAATGGTACTACCATCGAAATCATCAATATAGATTAGTATTTCTCTTCCCTCTTCATACCACTCCAGCAGCCAGTGGCATTGCCCTAATGTCATATAGTGAGGATACAGCGTCCGAGGATTGCCGCCTTGCTCTACAAACATCATTCTTGCCTGCTTCTCTAATTGACGCCTAATTTGCATGTAATCTTCAGATCGTTTGCTTGCAAAACCTCTTCCATTCTCTCTTAACTCGGACAAGATGCTGTTCGCTTCTTCAATAGACAGTGCAGACAAATTGTGAAATGGCCCTCGTGCGGCTTCGTAATAGTGACACAAAAGATTGAAGTCCATTTTGACAGCCTCCTATTTCAACATAGGAATCATAACAATCGTGTTCCCCATTCGGTTCATATTAGCAAATACGCGACAACCCATAAATAACCAGGTGATTCTGATCAGATTTTTATGTAATATTAAGAATTTATTAAGGAGCAATTAAAGCCCTCTCCCTATACTAAGCATATGGAATAAATACTAGATCTAATTGATATAGGTCACAAGGAGGAAGAACATACGTGTCATTACCCCAATTAAATATTGAAATGTTTCGTGGAATTAACGACTTAGGCAAGCAGCTCTCCTTTCTAAATCCATCTGTCGTATTCATTGCGGAATATACGATCTATCTGTTAGCAGCTAGCATGCTGTTATTTTGGTTCACCCGTACAACGGCCAATCGCATGATGGTGCTGCAAGGCGGATTTGCATTCATTCTCGCAGAGCTCCTTGGCAAAGCGGTTGGAATGTTCCATTCGCATCATCAACCATTTGCGGAACTCCCGAATGTTAGTAAATTAATCGATCACAGCATCAACAATTCATTTCCTAGTGATCATACGATATTGTTTTTCTCCATCTGTGCGTCGTTCTGGCTGATGCGCAAAAAAACAGGCTGGGGCTGGTTGTGGCTCGTGCTGGCGGGTTGTGTAGCGTTATCTCGTGTATGGGTTGGCGTACATTATCCTGTAGATATTGCAGTAGGCGCAATGATCGGGATCTTCTCAGCAGTGCTCGTGTTCTGGTCATCCACTAGATTTGCGTGGCTATCTCGCTTGCTTGATATGTACGAGAGCGTGGAACGACGCTTACTACCAGCGGGCAATAAATCTAAAGGTCTATAAGTAAAGCATTTCAAAGAAAATGAGAATGGACGCACCATATTGGAGTAGCCGAATACCAATATGGCTGCGTCCATTGCATAATCTCCTCAAGACCATTTACATGCACTTGTTACCTGCATTTACTCCCCAACATCCTGCTTCAAGAGCTCTTGCAAGGAATGTGGGAAAATAGGTCTGCTAAGCTCCAATATCGCCTTCGCGTAAGATTGAATTTCCTTCTGAGCATCATGCTCCAGGCGTTGATTCAAGAAGTGAGCCACCGATTGCAGGGAGGCTGTCCAATACCAGCGTACATACATGCCATAGGAAGGCAGAAATAATCTAGCTTGTTCCGCGCATATGCCATCTTCTAGTGCCGCTTCATACTTGGCAACACCAAGCTCAATGTAATTCATCAGTTCGTCCGTGTGCCTCTGCCCGATTTCCCAGGATACAATGTCTCCACTGCCCTGCTTTGAATTCTCGGGCTTGCTTCTCCATTCCCCCTGGGACGGTATGTAGAAGGTAGGATCTTCAGTGATATATCTACGACTCGATTCATTCCAAGCCTCCAAGCTGTCGCCTGTGCCTTCCATATGGGAAGAACCTATGACATACTTCCACCACTGTCTAGCAACCATAAGCGGCGCGTACACTTCGAACTGCAGCATGACATGTCGAAATGGCGAGGTATGTCCTTCTCTAGCCAGAAATTGAATCAATCGAATATCCCGTTCACTTAGCTCCATCGATTCCTTGGCATAGGATACCCGTGCGGAGTTGACAACCGTCAAATCCGAACCCATCGTGTTGACTAACCGGACATACCCCTTATCTAATACTTGCAGCATAGACATGGCTACCACTCCTATCTAGTAAATGAGACGAAAAGAGAACATCAAGTTCCCACTCAATGCTCTCTTCATTTGGATACATATTCTATTTTAGTATACATGAATCCAAGTGGATGAACAGGTATTTCCTGGCGAATATTATTGACTGACTTTTCTCTGTTCAGGCACTCCTAACACAATAGATCACCCTGCACTTCCAATGAAAAAGCTGGCGACTAAGATCAAGAACACTATTATTGTTATTCCTACATACAAATAATCTTGTTCATGCAGAAAAACAAAAATAGAGATAAAGACCCGCAGTACTGGTGTAGCAATGAGCATAAGCAGTCCTGTCAGGATAATCGCATATGACTTCATTGATAATAGACCGGCATAAATTCCTGCCAGACTGGTTGGAAAGGTCTGCTCAGGATATCCACTGTCTCCAGAAATGAGGAACAGCAGCAAGCCAGCAAGGATCACTGCTGCACTAGCCAGTACCCCTACCCGAAGCCACTTGCTGACAACAATCTCTACCGCTTCCGATTTGTTATTGCGCATTTGTGCGATCTCGGACTGCTGTACGCTGCCTTCTCGCCTAAGGTCACTCATAGAAGTCCCCCCAATCCCTGTACAATCATCTGAATGGCCACATAAGCCAATACGGGAATAAACCATTTGCGAATCGTCTTGCTCTTCATCTTCTGCATGATTCTCGCGCCAGCCGTTGCTCCCATCAGAACCCCCAGCGCCACCGGAGCCGAGATTGCCGGATCAATGTCACCACGGAACAGATAGACCCCCGCGCTTGCCGCGCCCGTAACGCCCATCATGAAGTTGCTCGTCGCACTGGATACCTTAAGCGGGAGCTTCATGAAGACATCCATCGCCATCACTTTGAAGCTGCCGCTGCCAATTCCAAGCAGACCCGATATCACCCCTGCCCCGTACATGACGCCGAATCCGCCGTATACATTGTCCACCTTATACGGAACCGTCTGATTCAAAGCCTTATCAAAATACTCACCTTGCAAGCGCAGCTTCTCCGCAACCGGATGCATAGTTACATCCTTCGGCAGTTCATCATTCCGCTTCTTAAGCATAGTCCCCGCCGAGTATAGCAGCAGCAGACCGAAGATAATATACAGTACCGTAGGCGCCATGATTCCGCCTAGAAATGCACCGGTTATCGCTCCCACCGTTGTTGCAACCTCCAAGAACATGCCTACTCGCACATTCGTAATCCGATCTCGGATATAAGCGATCGCTGCCCCGCTGGAGGTTGCAATGACCGAAATAATACTTGCGCCAATCGCCGTCTTAATATCAACACCGAACAATAAGGTCAATGCTGGCGTAACTATAATCCCTCCACCCAGACCAAGCACTGCCCCGACGATTCCAGCCAACACGGAGATCAACAGTATTTCAATCGCTAGTAAAGACAACATCCTCTCCCCTTCCGCGCCATGTTCTTCCTCATACATATGTATACACCTTTTTATACATTCGATCAATAGATTGCATCATTAACTTTACATTGTATGTGCTATAATGGGCTTATTAGGACAAGTACAAGTCGAAAGGGTTGATCAAATGCAGTTCCGTAATTTAGACGAAATCGATACACGGATTTTGCAGCTGTTATCCGAGAATGGACGCTTAAGCAATGCGGAGCTTGGACGAATGGTCAACTTGACCCGAGCGGCTGTTCGCGAACGAATCCATCAATTGATGGAGGATGGGATTATTGATCGGTTCACCATTGTCGTGAATCCGCTCAAGGCGGGCAAAACCTTGTCGATGTATTTCGATATTGAAGTGGATTGGGTGAAGCTGCAGCATGTCGTAGAACAGCTAAGATTGGCTGAGGAGATTACGAACGTGTATCAAATGAGCGGCAAGCCGCATCTGCATGTCCATGCACTGCTGGATGATCCGGAGCATGCTGAGCAGTGCTTGAGAATGCTTCAAGCGATTGATGGTATCACTTCCGTCACTAGTGAGGTACTCATTGCGCGGCATAAAGAAAGAGGCGGATTGTTGATCTAAACAAATCTGCAATAAATAAAACATAACTACCAAATAGCCCGCTCAGACAAATAGCTCGTGCATATCAGCCGTTCGTCAAGCGGGCTTTTTCATTTGCATGCTCATCTGTTCACTTCACACTTCCCCACTAAAAAAGCTACTGGTGTATGCAGCGATCCAGAAGCCACAAGCGGGGCGTAAAATTGATGTCGTTATTTTAAAATATTTTTTTTCGGACAACGATTATTGAAACTCTCTTCTACTGAAGCTCAGTGGAGAAGCATTGGATCGGGCCGTCCCAGCCGTTTTCCCGAATCTCTTCATAGTTATCGTTTGTGTACGCTGCAATCACCTTTCTCCAAAAATGCTGCGAAGGTATGTTTTCGTCAATCTGCCCGACCTTCCAAGTTCCCTGAAACCGATCGAACAATGCTGTTGCCGCATACCTTCCTGCACCGGAACGCCGATATTTTTTCATTACGAAAAATTCCGCCATCGAATAAACCGTCCGCTTGTCATCATCCGTTCCTAACTTCCTTACGAGCGCTACTCCCGCAAGCTTCCCATCCACTCGAATGAAGAAAGGATATCTCCCATCCTCTGTCCAGTAATGATCGAGATACATATATTCATATAGACCGTTCTCGTTGACGTCCTCAGGATCGTATTCACTGAAATCATATTTATACAGCTCCAGCAAATTGCGAAGCGTAGATTTTTGCTCGTACTCGACCTGATGCAGCGTGATCATACTCATGCCCTGCTCTCCTCCAATTCTGATGGTTTTCTCTCTTACTTCTCTCTATTTTTACAATGTATGCTTCGCTTTTTCCAATCGGTTATTCCGGCTATGATCCGGTAAAAAACAGAGACAGACGAAAGTCGCCAATGCCAGCCCTCCGCAAGCACCAACTGATACAGAAAATGCGCGTACATAATCAGACAGCTCCGCTTCCATGAGCACATGTCCAAGTACACCGGAAAATAAAATACCAATCAATGCCACCCCTAGCGAATTCGCCAAGTACATGCAGGTCGTGAATAGTCCTGAACCCGATCCCGCATCCTTCTTCGAAACTGTGCTCAGAACGATATTCGCAAGTGGTGTCGTGACCATGCCAAGGCTGAATCCGTACATCCATAATAGGAGAAAATTACGGTAATCAAGCATAGCCCTCGCGTCATACAGGATAGAACCAATCAGCAGCGATATGCATATTGCCATGCCGATAGAGCCGAGCTTCAATGTACCTATCCCCCATTTTTCTACGAAACGGGAGGATAAGAGAGAGGACAGAAAGAATCCGACCCCCAATGGCAGAAACACCATGCTTGTGGTTTGAACATCCTTATGCAGGCCGTATTGGACATAGTAGCTTAATAGGAAAAAGAAAGCGAACATGCCCAGGTACACGACAAGCACAGCCAACATACCTACGCGAAAGGAAGCATGCAGAAATACATCAAGATTCACCAATGGAAAGGCGTTTCTTCTCTTCGTGCGACACTCGAATACCACAAAAGTAATGAGTACACCAATACCGATCAGCAAGCAAGACCAAACCCACAACGGCCACCCCTGCCTCTGCCCTTCCGATAAAGGATATACAAGCAAAAATAAGCCGCTTATGAGCAGAAGTGCACCACTCCAATCAATAGGCTGTTTCTCCCCGCGCGATTCCGGAATGATTGGCAGCAGCATCAGAACCAGCATACCGAATGGAACGTTAACAAAGAACACCATTCGCCAGCCAAGATCGAACAGGTTCCAGTTGACGATAAGCCCCCCCAAAATGAGTCCAAAAGCAAATCCAAATCCAATGATTGCACCATATATGCTGAACGCGATTGCCTTTTCTCGTGGCGGAAAGCTGACCTGCATCGTAGAAAGAACCTGGGGCTGAATGAGCGCAGCAGCCAAACCTTGAACGATCCGAATGGCAATAAGCAGGGAAGGATCCGAGGTCAAGCCACCAATCATGGCCATGATTGTGAACCCACTCACTCCAATAAGTAGCAGCCTTTTTCTTCCGAATATGTCACCCAACTTTCCGCTAATGATCAAGGCCACCGCCAAGCCAAGAGAGAAACCTGTAACAATTAGCTGCGCTTCAGCGAAGCTTGCGTTCAAGCTGTGCTGCATTAACGGCAGAGCAACCTGAATCATATAAGTGTTCAGTGAGATAAGCAGCGTCGGCAGTAGTACGATAACGAGTGCAGTCCATCGTTTCGGATTCCCCTCCATTTGCTGATTACCATCCGTGTGTTGTGATGTAGTTGTCAAAATAGGAGACATTACGGTTCCCTCCAGTAGTTAGAATCACATGAATACTCTAATTATGAGCCAATCATGTTCACATGCTCTACCTGAAGAGGGAGTCTTTGCCCCTATAGCGGAAATAATTGAAGAACCCTTCTACCTACATTAGGCCAAAGGATCCCCTTGCGAAATGGAAGAGTCGCCGCCATTCGAAGACGACCTTCGAACTTGATCCTGCTGTTCCAACTGCTTGAGGAACGAGCTTGGATTGCAGCCGTAATGCTTGCGAAAGGCTGCCGTAAAGTTGCTAACATTACTATACCCGACCGCGACGGCTGCTTCCCCTACATTCAGATGCCCCATTTCCATATGCCATATCGCTTTCTCGATCCGCTGCTTGCGCACCAGTTCGAATACTGTTGAGCCGAACAATTCTCGAAATCCTGCTTTCAGCTTGAATTCGTTGATCCCGACATGCTTGGAGAGTTCTCGTATCGACAAGGGCTGTTCATAGTTGTTCATTACAATTTCCCTTGCCTCATGAAGCTTCACGATATCATCGCGTCGAACGATTCGTCTCACTGTTCGATCATGAATTTCGTCAGTCTCTCCGAATAAGGCGAGGAATTCGATAGCTTTGCTCTCCATGTATAGTCGCTTCATCTTTCCCCGATAATTGCACCGAAGCATATCCGTTACACATCGATGAATGTCAGGTGTGACCGAATAGGAGTCAATACTGCCAAGGTGACGATGAAGCAATCTCTCCATGTTCTGCTTCTCGGCCGCATCAGCGGCATAGGCATACAGTTCATCCGGTGAAAATCTCACCTCGACCATATGATGGTGCATTCCTGCCTTTTTCTCCTCATATACCTGCACATCCTCCAACAGCAGCACATTGCCAGACTGCGGTTCCGTATGGCTTGCTTTTCCACCCCATTCGCAATACACTTCTCCGCTCAAACAATAACTCAGTTCAAACAGACGGCATGCCTCCTGAATGTGGAGCCTCATATCTTCCGCATAAGTGACGTCGGTCACCATGATTTCCATACCTTCACGGACGCGCATCCGGATCACACTGCCCGTTCCTATGTGAGGAGGAAGGAACACTCGCTGCTCCCAAGTGCTGCTTTCCATATCACCATGAATCATTTCAGAATAACGCTCAAAATAATCATGGATGCTGGCTACATGAACCTCAGCTGCCATCTGATCACCTTCTATTCCACCTTATTGGCCTGAACGAGAATCTATATCATTTACCTTCATTGTTGAAGGTATTTTCCTTACAGACAACAATCAGGAATGAAAATTAGCATTTCTATGGAAATCAACCTATAATTCATAAATATGCACCTACTTCTTCCACTTCATCTTCCATAAGCATATACTGCGCCATCTCAGGCAGGTAAAGATAACGGTCGATATCAAAATCAACCTTTACATCCATAAAGCAATCATAGGTCAGCTCCACTGTACCGTTGACCTGTTCGACTATATAATCAATGAATTCCTCAGCATGGCGTTCCCTTAATTCTTCCTCATGCTCTTGAAAACGGAAAGTCTTCTCGAGCACGGCCCATACCGCCATCGGAAAATAATGCTTCTCCTCAAGAAACATCACCATTTCATCTTGTAACTGCGGATTCTCAATATCCCATTCCGCATTCTTCTGGAATAAGGCTTGCCAAGATGAAGGCTGAATGCGATTTGCGAAGTTGCTATACAGCTCAGATACTTATCCTAGAAACACCTGAATCGGATTTTCGGCATACGGATAAGCTGTGCTCGCAGCAACTTCTTCTCTTGCATTCTCCACATTTTCATATGTATTTTCCAACCGTTCACCATGATCGTTCAGCATCATGTTAGAAGCTTCTATCGCTTCCGTTACTGCTGATCTTTTGCGCGCCAGCTTTAACGCTACTTCATACGCTTCTTGCAGCATTTCTTTCCACTGTGGGTCATTTTCTTAATGCTAAAAGCGAAAAACTTCCTTCAACCATTCTTTATTCTACCAATACCACAAGAGATAATCATCCATTTTATACTAGATTCGAACTAAGTGGGAACCCCATTTCCCTTTCAAATTTCCGGCAGCAGGTCAACAAAAAATGGAGTAGTCTGACACCACTGCATCAGACCACTCCATATTGCAACTTCATTCCGCATTCAATTGTACATGTAATTGTTCATAAGCATCTGCAAGCCAAGGGTGAACGACCTTCAAGGTGTCCTTGCGCTCCCATAAATATTGAATGTAAGCAAACGCCGCATGTTCCAGCGATATTGCGAGATTATGATGTAATTCCTCGATATAAGGAGGAATACCTTGCTGATCCCATGCAATCTTGTCGGCAACAAATAGTACAAGATCGAGCTGCGTGGCATCAGCTCGCAGCGTTGTATGACAGCCCACCGCATCCAGCACTTCGGCATCCGTAACGCCAAATATGTCCCGGGCCATCACCTTGGATAGCTTCTGATGGATGATCATAGGGAATTGCTCTTCTTCGGGCAGTATATCAATTCCTAGCTGCCTCGCCGCCTCAATTCGTTCCTCGTTAGGAAATACGGCGCTTATATCATGCAGCCATCCCGCCAATTCCGCTCGCTCCGGATCAGCATAATATAATTGCGCAATTCTTCTAGCTTCTGTCCCTACATCCATACAATGCTCTGCAGTGCCCGGGCTATGATTTGCGGTTAGAAACTGTTGAATATCCTGCTTCATATTTCCCGTGAACTCAATTTCTTGCACAAGCTTTTCAAATAATAGATGCATGATAGATATACCTCTCTCACTATAGAATGTCATCCCTATTAATCATTTATTTCTATTTTGAAAAAGAAATGGTCGGCTTCTTATCAGATAGCATTTAGAAATAGATCAAAACAGCGATTGAGCTCAACATATCTCAATCGCCGTTTCATGGAATCAACTTCTCATTCACTTATTTTACCAGTATGTTTATTTCAATACCACCTTGTTTTCGTCCTTATGCATGAATCATGATAATCATTGGAGTCAATCCGAATGCCGTTCGTTCAACATCCCCTACGGAAATGGGTGCGGATAAGGGTTCAGTTCCTCACGTGTAAGCTTGCGATCCACATATCCAAGTTTCATCGGTACTTCCAACACTCTGTCAATCCCCTCTAATCGACGTAGATGGTGGCCAAAAGTCATTGGAAGCATGCCTGGAATCAGCACTTTCACGCAGTGTAGGCCATTGCGTAGCGTCTCGCTGGACGATTGATCAACAACAATCACGTCTAATTGCAATCGACGAAACACTTCAAGAACTTCCTTCAGCTCTTCTGTTACATCTGTACTGACCGGAACCACTGGTGTTGGGAATTCTTCGGCAAAAGAACGGACTGGACGCTGCTCCTCTAACAGAAAGTGAAGTCTTTCCGCTGCTTCTGGCAAACTGTACAGCAAGGTATGATCTTCCATCTGCTGTACCTCATACGGATCCATAAACATAGACAGTGCTTCCGAACCACGTTCCTTCCAACGTTTTTCAACCATAGAGATCGTCCCCGCAAGTTCATGGACAGCACTCTTAGCTGCTCGTATCGGGTCAAGATGAGCTCCCGCAGAACAGACTACACTCACTTCATGTTCTGGTGTTCCCCGAGCAATCGACCAGATGCTCGGAATCCCATTCTCCGTTGTTATGTTGTACAACAACACCTCATATCCTAAGACAGCCTTGATCCGTTGAATCATGAGGACCAGCTCCTCATCCCCTGAGGAACATGGATCAAGCCTTGGGCATTGGAGCTTCGCATACCAAGTCATTAAGAAGGCATCTCGTTCAACTACCTCAAATATGCCATACAACACCGCTTCTTCCAGACTGCCTCCTAATGCGCAGCCGTTAGAGGTTTCATACACGAAACTCCCTTCGTGCCCTAAGCTGTAATAGGCTACTAGATGAGGAACTAGAACGGGGCGTTCCTGTAAAAATGAATACCCCCACACCCATTCAATAGGGGTATCTGGAGCAAAGGAGGCAAACGGAAAACCTTCCTGTTCGTATTGTTCTTGTGCATGAAGCCCAATTGTAGCAGGATCCATAGCAATTTCCTTCAGTTGGTTGTAACTATCGAACACAACTGGACGTTTACCGCGGGGTGTGATGCCGCAATAACGTTCCAATCCCTCTAATATGGCAGCAAGCTGACTGTTCATGAACGAATGGGAACGTCCCCCTGTCACCTCATCGTAATAGCCGAGCGGGAGATTGACGACTGCATCTGCAAATACAGAAGAAAGATGCAGCTCTATGTCGTTAAATAAGCCGGATCGACGATCCCAATAGTCGTTGAACAGAACACCCTGTAATTCATTCATGGAACGACACCGATAGCTATTATCCAGCTTGGGAGATGGTTTAAGCACAATACTCGCTGCTTCTGGCGAATCTTCTTCTAGCTGGCCGCATACTGGACAAGCACCATAAGGAAGAATATAATGCCGCGTACAGTTCAAGCTGTGCAAGTTGATCATATAAATGTGACTGTCGGTACACAGACTGTGTCCGTTTACGCATTTCGATGTCTCCTCAACAAGTAACTGAGCCATAAATCGATACCCTGTCACTTCAATGTCCGATTCAACTCGAGGGACATAGTCAGGGTTAATCAGCATCAAAAGCATGTCATCAGTTGCATTGGTGTTACTGCCCGCTATCGACATTCTAATGTCTGCGCATTGGAAGCATCCGGATGCACCTGGCCAATTCATCGGACCGACGAACCCTTCTTCCCCACTCAAATAAGCCGATATCCACGGAATTCCCGATTGCTGAAGCTTCTCATTCATTTCCAACAGCAAGCCAAGGTTTTCTTGATCCTGAAGCACCAATGCGATGCTCATACTTGTACTTGGAATTCCTTCATTGTGATTCGTCAATCTTGTTACGTTGTAATCGCATTGATCCATTAACTGTGCATATACGACATCTGCAAGTAATCCCTCGCCAATCACCAGGACAGTGTTCACGTAGAGCCCTCCTCTCTGAGCCGCACTCCACATACGAAGAATGCCTCTGTACCCAGGAAAGAACTGCTGTGTAAATCATATATTTCGAAGCACGAATCGTTCTTCTTGTTCTTCTCCAATACTCTTTGCACCGTTGCTATCCAATAAGCAGATGTGAACGGATAGGAAATATGAGGGATTGCGGCCGTGTTCATTGAATTATCTTCTTCGCATTGAACTAGAAATAGATTGGACGCATGCCCCTCAACCTGATTTAGCGCCTTCTGAAGGGACTGGCGCAGCGCAATTGTGAAATCTACATCCACACTTCCATACCAATTATCCCTCGAATAGGCCCATACTACCGGATAACCTAGCAGCGGCTCCCCAACCGCAATAATAGACTCAACTCCCATGATACCTAGCGACTGCAAATAATACTGACAGCGGCTGTCTGCTACATGTTCAAATCGCAGTCGCGATACGATCATCTGACTCGCTCCGTGTCGGCTGCGGTCAATACGATCCTGCAACCGTTTCGTCAAGCATGCCCTAATTCCCCGTCCAACAGCTTCAGCTGCCTCACAACCAGCACCTACACCGATAGCATCTACATGGTCATTCCCCGATACAGGGAACAGAAACGGTAATATACGTGCCGCATACGCTTCCAATCCTGCAAGCCCCGACTCACGCCGAGCCTCTTCATGTGTCAATCCACTGCATATGATTGCTGGCAGTAGTCGGACAAATGATTCTGATGCCGGATCAATCGGCTGAACCATGCATTGTGCAATAGGAAGCTGCACAATTCCCGCCTCTTCCCATTTGTGAAAAATTCCAATTAAAGAGGAAGTCATATCTGCGAAGCTGGTATACCAATCTGAATCATTCATTCGCTCAGTACTTGCTGTGATGATTTCATCCACTGTAGATATACGGCAAGCCGCCTTACTCTCTCGTTCAACATCGATGAGATGTGAACGAATGGAATGCCAGCTCCCTGTTAAGCTGTTCGGATCAAGAATATAGCATTGATCTCTACAATTCCCGTCTCTTCCTGCTGCCACTTCCCGATGATATTCATGCACAACCAGATTTGTAAGAATATGAAGTGCCGTTAACGAGAAGCTCTGTTGCTCTTTCTCACTTCGGAACACGGTCGGGTGCAGGCTCCGCCACACCGCTTCTGGTCGTGTTGATCCGTCCACATCTAACAATGGCCCAACTAATCCAACCCCACGTAAGGTTATCGCAGGCAGAAGGGGTTTCCCCTCCAATTCACATGCATCTTGAAGGTCTCTCCATTCAACCAAATTATCAAGTTGGGCAGCGTATAGGATAAAACGGTATGGTCGAATAATACTGCGCCAATCTTGTTTGAGATCTCTCCGTTTCATCGTGACATTTGAGGTCAATCCTCCCTGTTCGTCAGGCTCCTGATATACCGCAAATGCAACATGATCGGGAGTTTCCGTGTCAGGTGTGCAAACCGTCAGTGTGAAGTCTCCCGCTTCATGCCAGGTTTTAACCAATGAATCCAGCATGGATCCCGAGCCAATAGCAAGTACTCCCTTCTCTTGCTTAGACATAAACAATCCTCCTTTCCCACAAACACCTATATTTCATTGAATTGAATTCGATTCGCTTCGTTATCGTGAATCCGACCTAGAAATGTCATTGTTAACGTATGTCGACGTCTGCTTCACTATGACTCGCTTACGGCCTAGTCCTACTGCAACAAAAAAAAAGAGCTGCCTCATGTCATTAGCGTAATGACAGTTGAGACAGCTCTGCCTTCCCTTACAAGAGCTTTATGTCCTTCTTCAAATCCTCAATAGATTGGATAAACTTGAGTTGATCGTGCTCTAGATGAAGAATTTCGTTCTTTGACATCTTATTTTGTTGAGTCCCTTTCGTCTCAGCTGCCCTTACGAAGACACCCATGGGTTGGGAGGTTCTCACCATATCATTGATTACCTCACGCAATTGCTCCAACACATGGTCGCCTATATCGACAGACTTCAATCGAATAAACAATTCAGGAACATCCTTGGGCTTTACCGGAATGTGCACCCCGTTCTGATCCTGATCACCGCTGAGCCCTTCGGTAAGTGATAACGTGTAATATGCGTATTCAATCTGAATCGTATCAATATCTTGAAGCTTGAACAGATCAGGATGCTTTACTTGCAGTCCATCGCGAATAGATTCAGACCAATACACAAGGGTATAATCGTCTTGCAATCGCTTCCCAACATAGTTGCCCTCGGCGTCGAAGTCACTATCATCATCCACACGAATAATCGCTTTGTTCGAATCCTTCACGTTATATACTTTCGCTGTATATACTTTAAATTTAAAATTATAAGAACTTCCTTCCGCTGCAACATCCATATTGTACTTTTGTTTCATATAATCGATTGCCTTCCGCTTTACTTCAGCATGTTTCCAAGGTAATCCTTCCATTTCCGTATAGACGAAAAACACAAAAGACAACAGCAAGACAACAACCACAATCGATATTATTTTCTTCATGCACAACACCTACCTGACCGAATTGTACGCACTAACTTCATTGGTCTCACTTCTCCGCGTAACTGATTCGTGTACAACATGCGAGTGCGGAGTGCACAGTTTCACTTCATCATTTATCCGTTTTCTGTATAATCCTTTTGAAGCTTGGCAAATAGAATAGCATCTATAAAACTGTCATTTTTGCGATAGCACTCCTGCAGCAATCCTTCTTGGTGGAATCCGGACTTCTCAAGCAGTTTTTGGGAAGCCGTATTTGTCTCAAACACATAGGCTTCGATTCGATTTAATTGCATTTCTTCAAATCCAAATGCGACTATGCGGTTCAATGCTTCCGTCATCAGGCCCTTACTCCAATGGTTTGGATTCAATTCGTATCCGATCTCGGCTTTGCAATCTGCTCTCCGCCAGTTGTGATAGCCGCAAGTCCCAATGATTCTATCCTCCGATCGAAGTGCAATTCCCCAGCGAATGCTCTGTCCTTCCTCAAATCGTTGGTTCCATCTCTCTATTAATTGTTCGGCTTGTTCAATCGCCACGAAATTATCCAAGTTATAATACTGCGTTACTTCGTCCGTTGAGAAATTCTCGAATAGATTGGGCGCATCCTCCGACCTGAGCTGCCGTAGAATCATTCTGTCCGTTTCTAATCTAGGAAATGTTGATATCATCTTGCTTCCTCCTTCAATTCTTCATGTTCTTTAATTCATCCAAGATATCCTGAAGCTGTTTCATTATCTTCATATCATTATCAAGCTTCTTCTTGGTGTTAATTTCAATTCTGACGAGTGTAGCTAAGAAGAAAAACGAGATAATAAGAGCAGACCACTCCATATTCATTTCACCTCAGTTTACATTGTCGTTGACCAGCTACACGCGTATGGGCAAGACACTTCTGACCTAGTTCCACCCGTTATCCAAATATTTGCGCTGCAAGCCCGTATAGTGTACGATTTCTTGCCGGCAGCTGTTGTGCATTCTTAATCATCACCGGAGGATGAGTCTCTCTCTCAAAACCAGCCTGTATCAAAAGCTCGATAAATTCAGGTTGTTCCTCTGGCACATCAATACGAAGCAGCTTGCCCCGGTTATCTTCGGCCAAGTAATGAATCATGGCTGATGCCGCTTCCTGCTGTACAGCTACCACTGGTCCAAGAACGAGATACTTCGGGCCTTGAACGGCAAATCCATACCCGATCAGAGTACCTTTGTTATCCAGTACAACTACCCCCTGCTTCGCCTGTTTCCAGCGAGCAGATAGGAATGTCTCTCTGTCTGCTCCAACGGCCAACTGATCCAGTTCACGAATCCCAGGGAAGTGTTCCAACCCTAGCGGCATGGTACGCATTTCAGAGACAGAATCACGCCGATTAGATAATGTGTTGTAGCTAGAACATACAAGCTTATTGACGTACGATACGATATGATACCCCATGCCTTCATACAAAGGTCGGCCTTCTTCCGTTGCAATCAGCATTATGGTGTCGCAGTTATCAACAGCGTCCATACAAGCTTGAACAACCGCCTTCCCTAAGCCCATCCCTCTATAGCCTTGATCAACGATAACCATACCAATGGTAGACAATCCAGGCTTGTAGGTAAGAATAGCAGCACTTGAAATAATGTCGCCTTGCTCATTGCGATGTCCCCATACCGTTCCCGATGACATAATCGTCTGAATATCCTGTTCATCATAATCCCAACCGATCGAAGCGGATAGGTCTATCAATCCCTGCGTATCTGTTATACGCAATTGCTCTACAGCTAATGTCTGATTCGGCATCAAATCTATCACCTTTCTGAGCACACACTTTAGAAATAGAAATAAAAGAACCCAGCTTTACAAGATCATGCTTCTGTAGGACTGGGTCTGAGGTCGAAATTCAATTATTCCATTATTATACACCTAATAACTCTTTAACACGCATAAAAATCGCTCCACACCTGGATATTTTTCACCCAGACTTGTAACAGCAAAGCCAGCTCTCTGATAGAATCCAACCGCATCTCGATCCGTTTCTGCTTCAAGTCTAACAAGATTGTGGATCTGCATCACATGTTTGATCATCGCATGTCCAATTCCTTGACCACGAAGGTGCGGCTTTACCGCGATATGACGCAGTACGCCTTCTCCGGTTGCATCTGCACGTACACCAATTAATCCGACCAGTTCTGCTTCAATGACGACTCCATACAGTAACAGGGACTCATCGCTTCGGTAGAGAACAACCTGGCTATTGATCTTCTCTTCGTTCGGGTACATACATGCTGCAAGCAGCTCTCGCACCTGCTCCCAATCCGAATCCCCCTTGAGGTTAACTGGTGTATTCATGTTGTTCATGTTGTTGCGGCCTCCATATAGCGACTCTTATTTTCTTGAATTCCCTGCTCCATTTTTCAATCAAACCAGCCTTTTCTTTTAAACCATGCGTACATTCCAATGCCGCCGCCAACGAGAACTGCCAAAACGATAAAATAACCCCATTTCCAATGAAGCTCAGGCATGTTATCAAAGTTCATACCGTATATTCCAACTATGAAAGTTAGTGGCATAAAAATGGTCGTTATGACTGTCAATGTCTTCATGATCGTATTCATTCGATTGGAGTTTAAGGACATATAGCTGTCTCTCATATCAGCAGTCATCTCACGGTTCGATTCGATCATTTCGGAGAGCTTCAACAAATGGTCATAAATATCTGTGAAGTAGAGCATGTTGGTCTTTACACCTTCGATACGCTCGGAATTAATGATTCGGTACATCAATTCCCTCATCGGCAATATCGTTTTTCGCAGTTTTAACAGCTTGGATCTGATTTCAAATATGTCGTCCATCACGCTTTGGATAGAGTCTTTCCCCTCTTTGGATTCAATATCAGACAATTGATCTTCAAGCTGATAGGCCGCAGGGAAATATTGATCGACTAACTTATCGATAACCAAATGAGCCGCATACACATGGCCAGCTTCGAACAACTGCTGATTCTCCGCAATGCGATTCCATGCGTCGTCGATTTCCTGTGAAGGATTCAAATGAAACGTTACAATAAAATTGTCTCCCCAAAATAAATCCACTTCTTCCGCCGCAAATGTATGAGGGTGGAGTGAGTGCAGAACAAAAAAATGAGTGTTTTCATAATGATCAACTTTCGGCCGCTGCAGCAAATGGTGCAAGCAATCTTCAACTGCCAACGGGTGGAAATGGAAATACTGCTCCAGGAGCAACGCTTCTTCAGGCGAAGGTTCATTGAAGTCGACCCAGTACCACTTTGCTTGTATCTGCTTAAGCTCCTCTAAGGTGATATCCCTTCTCAATTCTAACTTATCCGTCACAGCCAATACACGAATCATAGTACATCGATCCCCTCAAGTTAGTTAAATGACATTCAGATAAAATAGGATCCAGTTGTATTATGTGTCATAATCATAACTTACTGCGTATAAATCGGACGACCATTCAGACGATATGCTTTCCATACCTTTCGAAAGATGAAATACAGTCTCACTTTGAGACTTGCTCGCCATAGTTTGACCGATTCGACCCCAGCTGAGACATCTAAGATTTGATTTTTGATATTCCAAACTGCTTTCATCCCAATAAAAAGTCATAGACTCGATAAGCTTCATAAGGTTGCCCTTGATAGGCAGCCGACCCTTTATCAACAAGTATTGCCTCCATACCCGCATCTCCCCTCAATAAATAGCATCCAAACAACGATTATGAAAATACAGCTCCAATTTCCTTTTGGTAATTGCTATGACCGTCTGTACTCCCTACCTTCTCAAAGCCTTGTGACACGTAATACGCATTCAACTTCTCATTATCACCAACGCAATCCAGGCGGATATACTTCTTTGCAGAAGGAAATTGCAAGCCATTCTCTACCCACGTTATGATATGCTTGCCTATCCCCGTCCCGGCAAAGTCCCGTGACACGGCCAATCGATGAATCATTACAGAATCCTCTAGATTGGTATCAGGCCAAATATGGTGATCCCACTCCTCTGGTTCTATGAGCACACAAACCGTGCCAATTACAGTATCTCCTTGCAGGACAACATAGGCAGAACCACTGTCAATGCTCGCTGTAATATCATCTCTGCCATATCCGTCAAGGAAATGTCCCCATTGTCTTATTCCCTTGCTGCGAAGCCACTCGGCCGTCTCTAGAAATATGTTCAGCATTGCCTCAAAATGCTCAGATGTCGCCTGACAAATCAGATATTCCTGAGCTATGTAATGTTGCTTGACGATCGTATTCTCCATAACTACCACCTCATCTGATGTTCAACCTGTTCGATAAAAGGGAACTAATATTCGCATTTCATTCAAATGTCATCATCAAGCTGGAACAATAAGGCTAGAAAGGAGTCACTTTACACTTGGGCAAATCTTCAATGGCAATCCAACAAGCACCAAGTGAATCCTCCCCATCTCCGCCCACTCTCAATTCATGATCATTAGGTATGTCTACATTGTAAATGATGCCGATGTGGTGGAGCTCTTCTAACGTATCCTTGGCATAGGGATAAATCAGGGTGTAAGAGAGCGCGGTTCGTATCGTTCCCGAACAAATCGCGATTCCTGTTTCTTCTTCTATTTCCCGCAGCAGTGCAGCATAAGGCTCTTCTCCGAACTCTATCCTTCCTCCTGGAAGATCCCATTTCCCAGTATGCGGGCCTCTTGCTTTTTTGATGAGCAGAATTTCATTCCCTCTCACAATGACACCGTATACGCCAAGAAGCGTATGCTTGATTACGCTGCTCTGACTCACTACGTCTCAGCTCCTTCTGTCGAGAGGATCGATGCAAGTTCTCTGCTCTGTCGTGTCTCACCTGCTGCCTCAACATTTCTTACTCCGAACGGGACGTGGACGGAAGGTGCGATTCTCGCAACTCCTTCTATATGCCCAACCTGGTCATCAAAGAAGATGTGCGGTTTAAAGATTTTCAGTACCCGCTCCTTCTCAACTCCGCCTAAGAAAAATGCTTCATCAATCCGAATATCCAGCTTTCGTAGAGTGGAAATCACCCGTTCATGCGCAGGAGCATTCCGTGCCGTCGCGATGGCGACTCTTATTTTGGGCCGGTAATCTGGATTATCGATTCTGCGATTAATCTCTCTCCGCTGCAGCTTGGATATTTCAAGAAAGAAACGTAGCAACGGCCCGGCAGGGAGCGGCTCTCCCGCCTTCAACCGCTCATGCTGATGAAACAGCTCAATTGCTCCCTTTTCATATACAGCCTCTGCCGAATCATCTGCAATAATTCCGTCGAAATCAAAGGCAATACGGAGCTCTTCATCTTCCTCATCATCAACGAAATCAGTCGGATACACGCAGCCCGCTGGCAATCCCAACTCAACGGCCTGCTTCACATCATCCTTATTGCCAGACAAGAAGAGCGACGCATTAAAAGCATCCATATATACAAACGGATCATTTCCCGTGACGAATACCGCTCGCGTAATAGGCAGACCATAATGCTCTATCGATTTGAATACGCGTAGACCAGTATCCGGATCATTGCGGGACAACAGAACGACCTCAACGGCTTGATCGCCGATATCCGCATCGTTCAGACCGAGCAATCTTTTAATAAGTGGGAAAGCCACACCTTTATCCAGCACTCGCTTCTCATTCTCACGCTGATACTTCCGATATTCTTCTTCACCATGTTCCTGAAAAACAGCATCTGATTCTGTCAAATCAAACAACGCACTCGACGCTACAGCCACTACCAATTTATCTTGGATGTGATACCCCATATCATTTTCCTCTCTGCTAGATCTCCTGTCCTTTTTGGATATGCTCGCGCATTTTCTCCCCAATGATGTCATAGAACGACACGATATTATCCTCGGGACCGTTGACAATGCGTTTATATGCCTTCCCTATCGGATTGGCCTGGGCTCCATGAGCATTTAACAGGTACCCTCCATCAACCTCTTCCCATCTGCATTCTTCGCCTAGCTCAATCCTCATAATTTCTCCTACATAGATGCCCCAAATCGCCGCTATTGACCACACCTCTCGATCGAGCGGCTTAATCATATCATCATGACTCGCATAATCATTCGCGTAGTTATCCAATATGTCTTCTACCCGATGAATACTCTCGCTGCTGAAGTCCAGCGTGTGCCCCATCGTTTCAGCAATTTGAATGGCCAACTTCGTATGATGTGCGACCATTTCATTCAAGCTGTTTGTATCCATATTATGATCCTCCAATTTATTCTCGTTATTGTTATTCACTGCCTTCTCATGAACCAGCATGCCCAGGCTCACTGTGCTAGATAGTTTCACATGAAGGCCATCTGTATAAGGATGCTTTCAATTCTCCGGTAAATAGTCTGTAGTTAGTTCTATCCCTTGCTGAATATTCTTACTTATCCGCTTCCAATACTCCCAAGCTCTTCACACTTCTACTTCCCAGTCCATTCAGACTTGCGCAGCTTGTAATACAAATGCGCCTTCCCATTGATATCGATCTCACCATATTGAACAAACCCACACTTTTGGATCACTCTATTTGAAGAAATATTGTTCAATAGCGCTACAGCATTCAGCTCTGTTACATCTGTATTCTCGAACAAATAAGCGATAAGCGCTCGTGCCGCCTGCGTCATATATCCCTTCCCGGAATAATCTCGGGAGATTGCATACGCAATTTCCCGATTCGGAGACGGCAATTCATCCTTCATCCCTGTTACGCACCAGCCTATAAATGCACCTGTCTCCTTCAGCACAATTCCCAAGCGTAGGCAAAGATCACCAATATGTCCGTCTTCTGCGACCGCCTGCAGAAAATGTTTATTCTCTACCAACTCGTAGTTGGCCATCCAATCCAACCTTTGCTCCTTCGTCGCGTTCCAATCCGGTAAGAATTCCAAAATAGCAGGCTGCTGCGTTAATGCACATATTGCATCCACATCTTCCATTCGATACTCACGCAGCAATATGTCGCCACAATCAATTGTTAACTCTGTCATTCTAGTCAGCTCTCCCCTGATGATGCAATGTCGCTCCCCCAGAAGGGAGTTCGATTGCCACTCTTATAATGTGTAATCGCTTCCCGAACAGGATACGGGAGTAGATTATGCTTGTCCATTTCATTGACATGAATCCAATAAAATTCTAAATGTTGTTCCTTCGATTCCGGGTTCCTAGAATGTTCAATGCCCTGCGCATCTGCAATAAATAAATGATTGATTTCTTGATGATAAACATTGTTGTCTTCATAACCCGCTTCAACCGCACCAATATACTGCTTCACTTCACACTGTAGGCCCATCTCTTCGAATATTTCACGAGACAGTGACTCCTGCATTCCTTCACGAAATTCAACATGTCCACCAGGCAGGAACGTATTGTCCATCCCAATACAATGTGCCACTAGCAGGTATTCCCCTGATAACATAATGCCTCTGGCTAACACGTGATATTTTTGTCGCATCTCACACTGCATTCCAAGCTCATTCCTCTCCGATGTTACCGCTCTTTTGCTACCTTCATGCAATTATGCACGCAAGAATCTTTCCGTTGATAGCTCAATTACGAACGATCCGTATGTGCCAAAATATTTACAAGCTTTCCGAAAGGATCTCGCACATAAAAGCGTCTCACTCCCCATGGCTCATCTGCAGGCCCGTATTCAATCGGGAATCCAGCACGCTCCACATTCATCAGAACAACATCAACATCATCTACTTCTATCGACATATCCGGTACAGGCGTGTCCGAACCTCCTTGCGAAGCAATGCTTATCTGGATACTCATTTGGTCGTTAGAACCATAAGTAGCGATCCAGCCATGATCCATCATGAGATCAAGCCCCAAAATTTCCTCGTAGAAACGCTTAGCTTCCGATAGATTCGACGCGGCTATATCTATATTGGCAACGATTCGTTTAACCGTCATAGGTACCTCCATCATAAGAAATCAGACCTTGACTCTGCATTCGCCTCGGACTACCATGAACTTCCTTTCTCAAGTGTACTTCACCTACAAAAGGAAGTATATACTCTCATTCCGATGAAGCGATGATAACCATATGCATCGATTTGGGACTGTTCTGAAGGAGTTTTTTCGGGATTTGGCAAAAAAACAAGCCAGAGCGTATTGCTCGGGCTTGTCGGAATTTTATTAATTCTGCTGTTCAAAATCTTTCTTAGCTCCAACGCCCTTAATAGATTTGCGAAAAGTTGAACTCTTTCAATTACTATGCCAAAAGTGCGCGAATCTTTTTCCTTTTTGCTGTAGAAACATCGCCGTTTGAAACGCAGACACTAAGCAAGACTGGTGAATTATATTCTTTGGCGAAGAAATCCTCTGCTTTTAATTCCGCCAATACCTCCGTACAAAGATCAAGCAACTTATCGCGGAAACGTTTCATTTTGCCATCTGATCCCAAAGCCGCACTATACATGGCAAGTTCGTTGCATATCGGTTCGAATAAATCGAGGGTAAAATCTGTGCCTTCATAACGCCATTCGTTAGTGGCGTAAGCAAAATATTCCTTATCTGAGGGATTTTCAGCCACAAGTTTTTCGAAATGTGCTTTTGTGTTTGCCGCGTCCGCTACCATAGAGCCTTCATCAGCAACGTACAGTCCAAAAGAGATGATTTCTTCATGTCCATGCGCTTTTATTATTTCACGGAATGATTTTTGTGCGGCTTGTTTCAATGGTGCTTTTAATGCTGCAAAGTCAAAAGCAGGCAGTTTGGGCATAACGATAAGTTCTTTGATAAATGCATCAAAAGTAGGAGCAACGGTTGTCACTTCCCAATAATATGTTTCGTTTATATTCCGCCAGTCCTCTATTCCGTCGACAGGTTCGCCGTTTTTGCCACGTCGAACTTTTCGAGTTATGAAAGCTATAGACGGCTCCCCGCTTGTCCCACACTCCAAATAGTTTAAACATAATAAGGTGCACCCAAGATGCCGCCAATTTCCAATAGATTTGGAATGTCATAGAAGAGTGGGGGCATATCACGCGCCTTGTGTCCGGCATAGTGCGTTGGAAGACTTTCATCTCCATGACGACGACCGATTGCATTAATATAATCAATTTTTACATGCCGAATCGCAATGCCGGATGCATTATGAATAGGAAAGCCATTCCGTTTAAGTAATCCACCATTTTGCGATGTGGACACAAACTCAATGTAAGAAGCGGGCAGTTTAACGCCAAGCCGTTGCTCCAACGCTGTTAATTCCTCATCGGATGGCAGTGGCAGGGTAAAATACGCTGATACTTCCCTCTTCCATAAGTTTTTAAAATCAGCTTCAGTAAAATAACTCATCTAGGTACCCCTTTTCACAAGCATTCTTTGCGTTCACCCAAAACATCCAAAACAAGGCGTAACACAAACGTCGCCACGTAAAATATAATTATTGCCGTTCGCTAAAATTGATCTACCTACGCCGTATGCTTATTAGGTGTATGTAAATATATGCCCTTACTACTGATCCAGTTCTTTGCACGTCCCGTTCACTTCAACCCAAAATTCATTGTTCAAATCAATTTCTAAAGACAGTTCGTTTAAATCAAAAGGAACCTCTACATCTTTACTTTTGAGTACTCTCGAAATCTGTTCAAATTGTTCTAACGTATCTGCAATTTTAATCGGAACCCACTTTCCCGTTCCGTGATATGAAAAGTAGACAGGAAATCCATTATCTTTTTGAGTAAAGTCAATATAAAAGGGATCGTCCATCGTGTTCACCGCAAAAACATACCAGCCATCTTGCCAATCGCCGTTTTTATCTGAAACGAGAAATTCCCCTGAGAGAGAGTTAAAGCGATAGCCTTCCTGCATTTTATTGAAATCATTTATGTCTGCGTAATATGCAGGAAGCATTCCTATATAATCAAAGCAGATATCAAGATTTATAAAATCTACTAGTTGCTTCGGCAATTCTGGAATCTGTTTGGCTTCCTCGGGGATCCGAGCTTCAACGGATATCACTTCCTCCCTATCATCCCTTTCGATGATTTGAAGGATCTCTGGGTTCTTTAGTCGCTTTACTAAATAGTCTGCTGTACCAAAGTACACCTTTTCCATAAGCGTATATGGCAATGACTTAGATTGTTGGTATAAATGTGTTGCATTCGTGGTGAGTTGCAAGGCTTCTCTAAG
Organism: Paenibacillus wuxiensis; assembly: GCF_040195695.1. Classification (NCBI taxonomy): domain Bacteria; kingdom Bacillati; phylum Bacillota; class Bacilli; order Caryophanales; family Paenibacillaceae; genus Paenibacillus; species Paenibacillus wuxiensis. The sequence continues at coordinate 324,047 of NZ_JBEFZI010000006.1, forward strand.
ATGTACAAACCCCTTCAAGCCATCAGGTGGCAACTTAACAAGCACGATATCAACCCATACACTGTTAGGTATATCCTTCATCGTCGTCTAAAACCTCCTGTCTGTACTGCAAATAAGGTAGCATACCCACCTACTAAAATCTACATTTAGATACAACCGCTATTTTAGCGATTGAACTTTTTGGAGTAATCTGGTGTAATTAATGTGGTTGAATGTTGATAGAAATCGTTGAGAAATGTACCTTTCTATGAGAATCATTATAATGGTTATCATATTGATGTTCCTGATCAAGGCAAACTTCATCATTTAGGTTTTTATGAAGTGGTTAATTCTACATACCTGCAAGAAAACGTAAAAAAATATGACCCTAAAAATAGGCTTGGTCTAAGGCATTATATGATTACAGGATATGATGGCTATGTTGAATTAATAGCTTCAACGTTTTCGGTCAAATAATAACTGCTGTAGATTCTTACACGAGTGGAGTTGTTGAGATGTTTAAGCTAAAGGACATTGGAACCGATACGTCGCTGCCTGATCTTGTCAGACACATCAATGAAGGCAATCTATCAGAGCTGCGCGATGCCATTGCACAGGGCTGGGATATGGAACAAGAGATTAGAATAAGCCAATATACGACTGTGATCCCAATAGAAGCAGCCTTAATTGCGGGACAATTCGAGGTAATTAAATTGCTTATCGAGCACGGAGTGAATTTGAATCATAAGAAGGAACCGTCCTTCCTGCTAGCTGTTCGCTATTGTGAAGAGGAGATCATAAGATACATCGTAGCGCATGGAGCCAAGGTCGATGCCCTGAATCAACTTAAATCCAATGCCTATCAACAAGCTTATTACGGGAACAAACACAACCTCCCGCTAATCCATGAGCTTGGCTTGGATGCAGCCAGTTATGGCGGCTATACACTACGTAAAGCCGTTAACGATCGGGATTGGCGTACAATTGAATTTATGCTTCAGCATGGAGTGGATATCAATTTCAATAAGCCGGATATGGTCTTCCCTTATTGTGCTACCCCTTTAACCACTGCCGCACGAAATGGCGATATGAAGATGGTTCAATACTTAGTTGAACATGGAGCGGACGTGTGTATATGTGAAAAAGGCGGTGATCGTGCCTATACGATTGCTGTGCAAAATAAAGATAGCGCGATGGCCGAGTATTTGAAGTCATTGGAGCCTGCAGAATTCCATAACTATGAAAATAAAAAATTGGCACTGAAGAACTATAAACTGCCGCAAGGACTGATTGATTTTCTATTGGGAGACAAGCTGCGAATCGATTTGCCTGACAATGAGTTCGAAATCGGCTACATCGAGTTCTTCCCTTATACGGATACGATTGAAATGAAGGCAGGTAGGAAGAAATTGCTGCGGCTCTCCGCGGAAGTTGATAATTATACTTCGATTCTCCTTGTCTGGAATCCAAAGACGAAATGCGTCGGCTACTATGATGAAGAGCATCAAGAATACGGCGATGTATGCAGTTTCGAGGACTTCCTCGCACAGCCTGAGCTGTATATGACCAAGATTATAGAGGGAGAAATGGTGACATAAGGGGAAGAAAAGCAAAGCAAAACCCAACATCCGGCATGGGTTTTGCTCCATTTTCTATCAATCGCACCCTTATGTTCAAGTACATTACAGGATAGTCGCATACTCTTTAGGCAACTGAGGTATAGCCCCTTCTGCGGCTATATCTTTTGATGAGATTTCACCAACAGCCACTGTCAGCCACATTCATGAAAGGGCTAAACTTACGTGTTACTCATCGGGTAACACTCTTCATTTTCCCGTTTCTTTGACACAAATCCATTCTCGCTTGGAGTATTTTCAAAGCAGCTTTATTATGTATTTTTTTTCGTAGTTTTTCAAATCTACGCTTGCCAATACGTCGATCGGCACAACGTAACATATTGATAAGTCCCCAATGATCATGTTCAAACACTTTGCTCATCAATTCGTTTTTGGGAGTTTCGATATATTCTCGAATCAGCTTGGAAATGTTCGAAATATCTGTATTATAAGGATAACCTGCAACGAATCCTGTTAGATTTCGTACCCTACCGTCATGAGTCACAAACTGTTTGGGATAATCCCAAATTATTTCCTGGTCAAGAGTGATCCAATATCGAGGCAAGTTGGTTCTTCCATATTCACTGTCCATCCGATAGACAGCACAATGAACTTGAATGTCTATTTGATCTGTCATGATCAAATAGAGTTCCTTTTGCAATTTGCTCCATCTACTCATACATTACCGTCCATTTTGAAATAAGAATCATCGATCAACGAAATAATTTTCAGCATCAACATACCCAAGTTCCAACAAAATGTGATTCCCGTTAAAATGATACTGACCGACTGATGTATCGTCCAGGTTATAATCTAATACATACTGCAACATTTCTGCCACGAAGCGAGGTTGATTAAGATTGATTACAATGTTTTCCTCGCTCCTAGTCATAATTAAACCTTCATTTAGCGGACTTCCTGCTGTAAACGTATCATGCGTCTTAAAGTTGAGTATAATTCTTTGTTTCCTATTTTCTGTACATAGAGTTAAGTTCGAATGATACATTACATCCCACTTCCCTATAAAACTCCAAAAGTAGGTCTTGTTACGAACAACTATCTTTCTCATGGTTTTTCTCAAACTTCTCACCTGTCCAAAGTCTTCAAGATCTCTTCCATACTCACAGGCGCATACAAATTCGCGTCCACGCCAACATCATAGCGGTTAATGCCTTGTTCAAGCATCTCCAGATTATACGACATATCAGAGTGAATGTGCCCATGCAGTTGAATCGAGCCATGCCTTTGTTTATGCCACTCCAGAATTGGATAATGAAACAAAATGAAATGATGATTTCCATGTTTTAATTCAAAATAATCTTTGATCCAGACGAAGTGACTTTGGTCAAACGGTTCGTCATCAACGAAGTTATCGTGATTCCCTTTGATCAAATATTTCGTTCCATTTAGCTGTGATAAATAATGATTGGCCACCATTCCGCCTTTCATTGTCACATCTCCCAAAATGTATACCTCATCTGTATAGGATACTTTTTTGTTCCATTTTTGAATTAATTTTCGGTTCATTTCTTCCACACTGCGAAAAGGGCGATGTGCATGCTTAATAATTTTGTCATGTTCAAAATGCAAGTCCGCGATAAAATAGATCATATTGTCTTCCTTTCAAAACGTTTTACCCGTTCAACACTCAATTATCCTTTAAATTAGGAACCTTTCACTTGAACCAGCAGCTTACGAGCATCCAGCTTTCTCCGTAAACCCACATGGATCGAACACTTTTTCCTCCAATACGTGGACAAAAGGCTTCTCATACAGCTTCTGCATTGCTAGATCTTTCTATTATATATCTATAGGGAATAATTTCTAGTCAGATACATATATCATTTCATACAGGTTATTCTATCTTCAAAATAAGCTATGTCCGATAAAGATACAAATAAATTTATATCTTTACAACTTTAAACGTTGTAGTATAATGTTTTCGAATTGGTTTTTCCACAAAATGTATTACGAATTTGAATAAGGTGGTGGCCACTAATAACTGCACGGAGCATTTTGTAAGCGCTTCGTTTATGTACGTTGCAGGTAGACTAATTGAATGAGAGGGATTGCTGATGGCAGGTAAAAAGTTAACAGCCAAGCACACGAGGCAGGAATTAACTCCCGAACAATACTCATCAATTGCAAAGTCAGAAAACTTCAGAAAGCTGATTCGAACCAAGAAAACCTTCATTATTCCTTTCACAATCTTCTTCCTTTGCTTCTATTTCGCCTTGCCGCTCCTTACATCTTACACAGACATCTTGAATTATTCCTTTTACGGCAGTATTACATGGGCTTGGGTATTTGCCTTCTTGCAGTTTGTGATGACCTGGGCATTTTGTATGATTTACTACAAAAAGGCATCGAAATTTGATAAAGCCTCCGACCAAATTGTTGCAGAGAAAGGGAGGTAGACTATGAATACTGCTGCATTTCTTATGTTTTTGGCCATCGTTGCAGTGACACTTATTATTACATATTGGGCATCGAAAAGGAGTAAATCTGCAAGCGAATTCTATACAGCTGGAGGCGGATTAACCGGATGGCAGAACGGGATGGCGATTGCCGGGGACTATATGTCAGCGGCTTCGTTCTTAGGAATTGCGGGATCGATTGCGCTAGCAGGATTTGATGGATTTTTCTACAGTATCGGCTTCCTTGTTGCTTACTTGGTCGTACTCTTCTTGGTCGCAGAACCTTTACGGAATTTAGGGAAATATACGTTTGCCGATATGATTGCCGCTCGCTTTAAAACGACAAAAATCCGCGGATTCGCAGCATTTAATACCATTGCCATATCGATCTTCTACATGATTGCACAGCTTGTAGGTGCAGGGGCTTTGATCAAGCTGCTTCTCGGCATTGATTTTGCAACCTCCGTCATCATCGTAGGTGTTCTTATGACAGTCTACGTCACTTTTGGTGGAATGCACGCCACGAGTTGGGTACAGATTGTCAAAGCAATTCTCCTTATGGCCGGGACGCTTCTTATCTCGATTCTCGTGCTGTACAAGTTCAACTGGAGCCTCACAGGCATGTTTGATCATGTCAAGGATGCAACGCCACTCAAAGAGAAATTCCTTAATCCCGGTGTTAAATATAAAGATGGTCTTGATACACTCTCCTTAACGATGGGATTAGTACTTGGAACCGCAGGCCTTCCCCATATTCTTGTCCGCTTCTTTACGGTAAAAAATGCGAAAATAGCTCGCAGCTCGGTTGTATACGCAACTTGGATTATCGGTATTTTCTATGTGATGACGATATTCCTAGGTTTTGGTGCTGCTGCATTTGTTGGAAATGGAGATATTACCGCTGCGGATAAAGCAGGAAACATGGCAGCTCCGCTCCTCGCAAAAGCACTGGGTGGCAATATGCTATTTGCATTTATTTCTGCTGTCGCCTTCGCGACCATTCTCGCCGTTGTAGCAGGACTTGTACTTACCGCCGCTGCAGCCTTCTCCCATGACTTCTACAATCAAATCTTAAGAAAAGGGCAAGCGACAGAGAAGCAGCAGGTCAATATGGCACGTTATGCTTCCATTGGGATATCTGTGATTTCCATTATTCTAGCCTTATTTGCACAAAATCTTAACGTTGCATTCCTCGTATCGCTAGCGTTTGCCGTTGCAGCAAGTGCAAACCTTCCTGTTATTTTATATACGATTTTCTGGAGGCGTTTTAATACGAATGGTGCGATCTGGGCCATGATGGTTGGTCTGATCGCCTCCGTGGGGCTCGTTCTCGTCAGTCCGAACGTATTTAATCCTGAGGCTGGAAAGGCGATATTCGTTGGACACGCACTGTATCCGCTCACGACTCCAGGTATTGTCTCCATTCCGCTCGGCTTCATCGCTGGTTATATCGGCACCATATTGTCGAGAAAAACAGGAAAAGCCGACAATCAAGTCGAATTCGATGAAATTCTCGTGCGCTCTAATACGGGAATCGATACCACGGTGTGATCCTTAATTAGCAAAAAGCATCCGTTCTTCGGATGCTTTTTGCTGTATCTCTTGCTCACAATGCATCATGGATACGAGACGTTGCATCATCTGCGACGCGATGCCCTATCTCGTCTTGATAGCCTGAGTACATTCGGTTACACTTCGCTCCCACCTACTTTGAATCTGATCTGATCGCTTTACATGCAATGGTGAAGATACGAACTATTTATTTTTCAATCCATTGTTAAGTGTCGGCGACAGAGAGCTACTTTACGAAATTTGATTTACTATGAGCCACTAATATATTACCGCTAGGGTCATAAAAATCGAAATCCATTACCAACTTGTACCCCTATACTCTTTAGGCCTTTAGCGGAATCAATAACAACCCCGACTCTAACGGACTGAGGTGTAATGCAGCTTGCATATACAGCGTGAGCAGAATGGTGACGGCGAAATAACCGATACAGTAGCTCATTGTGATTCCGAGTCCTATGGAGTATTCCCGATAAGCGAAAAGACCCAAATGAAACAATGGATGCTTAACCTTCTTCTCAATGAAGATGAAGATAATCCAAAGGAACAGCGCTACTGCGAACAGTCCGAACGTTTTTTCCGATATCCACCCCCAAGTTTGAGCCTCGGACAAGGCGATAAGCAGTGCGGTTAAACCTGTTCCGTACGTCAACACGCCGAGCCAGTCAGTCTTCGTTTTTTCGCTCGATTTATCATCTTTTAGAATTAGAATACCGGTGACCAAACCAACAATACCGATCGGAACGACCCGTAGAACATGGAACGCCATCCAAATTCGCCGATTAGTAGACCTCCGGCAACAGGACCAATGAGAGAGCCTGTCACCCATGCGATATTGTTAATGCCGAGTGCGACCCCAAGTTCACTAGGCGGAAATGTCCGTATCAAGATCGGAGTGGATGCCGCCATCGCCATGGCAGCACCGGTACCTTGCAGAAGGCGAGCCGCGATTAGAACTGCGCCGGAGTCTGACATACCGTAAAAAGCAGTAGCAATCGTGAACAAAGCGAACCCCCATAGAAAAATGCGTTTGGTACCGAACATATCGGATCATCGGCCAGAAGGAAGGAGGAATACTGTACTAGTAATGTAGAACGAGGTGATCGTCCACATTCCCGTTCCAATCGAAAGATGCAGTTCTTCCATGAGTGGAGGGAGACCGTTAACCACAATCGTAGCATCTAGATTCGTAATAAATGACACGAGTGTAACCACGAGTAAAATGGACCACTTGCCCGACTTCTTGATCTTCATCATCTTATGTCCTCCTCCACGCTCCCATTCTTCTCATGGTCAAGCAGCCATTGTTTCCGAGATATACCTCCTCCATAACCGCCCAAGTCGCCGTTCGAGTTGATAACACGGTGACATGGAATCACAATCGCCATCTGGTTGGCTCCATTTGCTTGGGCTACGGCACGATAAGCACTTGGCTTTCCAATCGCCGAGGCAATGTCGGCATACGAAGTAGCCTTACCCGGAGGAATTTGCCGCAATTGTTCCCACACCTTCTTCTGAAAAGGCGATCCAAGCAATTTCACTGGCGTTTTGAATTCTGTTAACTTACCTTCGAAATAATCTCTGAGTTCCCTTTCAATCGAATTGATCGGCGCTGTGCTGCCTGGAATGACCGCGGATTTTGTCTTCCTTCTCAGGCGTTCAATCTCTCGCTCCAATCCTCTGCGGTCTATAAATTCGAGTAAATATAGCGCTTGTTCATCAGCGATTGCGATCATCGGACCAAGACGCGTATCCAACCACGATGCCTTTAAAATCTGTTGATTGCCCAGCCCGGCAGGTGCTGTACCCATAATGCGCGAAAACGCATCCCTGAAGCCGCTGCCGGATTCATAACCTGCGGACAACTGCGCTTCTATGACCGTGCTGCCTGCCCGGATATGCTTCAAGGCTATTCCCATTCGCCGAGATCTCGCATATTCAACAAAAGTCATTCCGAACCTCTTCTTGAACTGGCGGCGCGCAGTTGAAGCATCCACGGATAATTTTCGGAAGTCTTCGTCCGTCCAGCGGTGTTCCGGGTTTTCTTCCACCGCGTTGACTAGTTTACGAACCAGCTCCGAGACATGGCCCGGATGGGATAGCGGACGGCAGCGCTGGCAGGGTCGGAATGATGCCAGAAGGGCTTCCTTGGCTGTCTCATAAAATTCACAATTTTCAAATTTGGGTTTTCTTGCCGGACATGTAGGTCGGCAAAACACACCGGTTGTCTTCACTCCGACATAGAAAATGCCTTCATACTCGGACTTTTTATCGATAAGCGCCTGGTAATACACGAGTTTCCTGTCGGTCGGTATCATTCTGCTCCTCCTTTTACTACGGTTTTGAATTCTTTGAAGCCATTGCGAAACACTGTTATGATTATAACGTTTCCGAAAAATAGTTCCGCCGAAAATCGAGCATTTATTTTTTCATGTTAATCCACATTAAAATATAGAAGTCAACTTAAGCGAAGCGTTGATCAAGATGCCGAGCGCTTCGGCAATTTCCAGCAACCCAGTAGCCGTCCCCCCTATTATATATCTACAGGAATAGATCGCTAGTAAGATCAACATAACGTACAGATTCGAAGGAGGAGATCAGTAACAATGAACGTAATCGTCACGAAATATAATGAAAACTGGAATCGTATGTTCGAGGATGAAGCGCAAAAAATAAAAGCGATATTCAGAGATGAGTTGATCGAAATCCATCATATCGGCAGCACTTCAGTACCCGGACTACAAGCCAAACCGATTATCGATATGATGCCAGTTGTAAAGGACATCACCAGAATCGATTCTTTTAATGAGCAAATGAAGGAACTTGGTTACGAATGCATGGGCGAGTTCGGCATGGAAGGAAGACGGTATTTCAGAAAGGGCGGAGATCATCGAACCCACCACGTGCATGCGTTCCAGATGGATAACATAGAAGATATTCAGCGCCATTTGGCAGTAAGAGATTTTTTGCGAACACACCCCGAGGTAGCATCACAATATGGCAGCTTAAAAGAAAGACTAGCGCGACAATACCCTGATGACATCGAAGCTTATATGGACGGGAAGGATTTGTTCGTGAAGAACCTTGAAAAAGAAGCAATAGATTGGCATGCTTAAACTACCATCCGTAGAGTCGAATTCGACTTGAATCCGGTTAACGTAGCGACTTGAATGCCACTCGGAGTTCTGAAATGAAAAGTTCCGGCTGTTCCCAGGCTGCAAAGTGTCCGCCCTTGTCGAGTTTATTATAATGCATAAGTTTGGGATACGCTCTCATTAAGCTCCATCCGAAGGGCAATTCCTATTCCATTTTCCAATGACTATGTTTTTTCTCATTTCACGCTAATACTCTATCTTTATATTTGAGTTACACTGGATTACACAGAAAATAGTGAAGTACTATTAACTACCGCTCCTCTTCTCTTATGGCTTTACAAATTCAATTGTACTTTTCGAATATTTAGCAAGCTGTCAAGACCAGTAGGATCTTGCTGCACTTTAAATCGCACAAAAGCGTCTGCTTGCTCGGATGTACGAATGCGCATTGGCTTCGTCTCCATGTTTACCAAATTCAGCATAACTTCAGCCACAGACTCCGGACGCTGTGGAACGGAATTCCGTTTGGAGAACGTGCTTATATACCTTTCAAAAACTGGTTTGTATTCATCTTCTTTAATACCTCCAGTTTGTTCTATATGCGAGAGTACCGTGTTATTGAAATTGGTCGCTATCGCGCCCGGTTCGAGCAGAGTAACATCGATGTTAAATGTAGGCTTGTAGTAAGTGGCTAAACTCTCTAACAAACCTTCGACTGCAAATTTGCTCGCACAATATATTTCGTTTAAGGGTTGACCGACTAATCCTCCAACACTTGTTGTTGCTATAACATGCCCGGACTCAGCTTTGCATAAGAGGGAGAGACCAGCCCGAATGGTATGCATTACCCCATAGACATTTGTATCAAAAATGCTTTTGATTTCCTCAAATGTTGCTTGCCCTAGGGGCCGTAAATAACCGAATCCTGCATTAGCAAAAAGTACATCCAAATGACCGTGATTGTTCTCGATCGTTACAAAAGCTCTTTCCAATGATTCAGGTTTCGTAACTTCCATTTCAAGAAAGTGAAGATTTGCTCGGTTTCCATGTTTCCCCTGATCACGTTGAACGTTACGTGTACCTGCATAAACCGTCCACCCATTATCAGCAAATAAATTGGCAGTAGCTAGACCAATACCTGATGAAGCACCAGTAATAGCGATAATTTTATTCATGTATAAAACCCCTTAATATTGAGTCGTTTAAGCAGTGGATCTTTTTCTCATTAAACTGACTGATCCCAGTTAGCTGACTGGTAAAAGACTTCTTCATTCATAAGTTACTCTAACTATACAAGTTGAAGTAAACTTTAAGTCAAGAGAAACATTAAATAAAAAGATCCTTTGGATTCTTCTTAAGAACCAACACATCATAAACTGTTATTTTTTTGTTTATTTTTTCAAGGTGCTCCAACGTTAAAGTTAATTTTTTTTCAACACTTTGTTTATGTTCTAACAGGATTCTTCTTCTTTCTTCTAAGGTTTTGTCACCTTCATAAACCATAGCAATGTATTCTTTTATTGTCTCCAAAGCCATTCCAGTATCTTTTAATGCAATTACTAACTGCAACCATTCTAATTCTTTTTCCTCATATACTCTTCGTCCGCTTCTATCTCGATTTATTTTGGGCAGAATACCCTCCTTTTCATAAAAACGTAATGTGGATGCTGATATTCCATACATTTTTTTCAAATCATTTATTGTGTAAAACATAAAATTTATCACCCTTCTTCGTTAAAGCTTACTTGAGCATCAGTTTAATTCATTATCATTCAAAAACATTATAAAAAGAAGAATCCAATATTCCAAATGGATTCTTCAGATTGAACATATTTTTGAGAAATTAATTATTTAGTGATTCTACATCACAATTTACTATATTAATCTATTTTCAAACCATCTGGTGCGAGTAAATCAAGCATAGGTTGGCGTGCTTCAGGTCCATATGCCACACTTCCTACTGGAACTGCATTATCTATGGCTTCACTTACTTTTGCAATCCATATAGGTCCAAATCCTCCACATAGCTCGATCATTTGTACTCCCTCTTTGACAAGTTGCTTCGCAATTGGTATTACCCGCTCTTTGTCATTAAAATCGATTCCAACAGCAATAAAAATACAATGCTGGTTTCCAGTGGTGATAGTATTTTCTTCTGGACTAAATCCTGGAGATAAATAAATATATGCCCACTTATGAAGCGCCATAAAATCATCCTCCAAACCTATCCTAGTCGTTTTATATAAAAATTATAAATACAAAAATTGTTTATTGCAAATACCATACATTTTATTAGGAGGTAATGCATTGTCTTCATGTTTATCCTTGTTTGTTACACATGTCCGCTCTTAGCGCCCCAATAATGGAGACGATAAATTTGTCATGAATATCAAAAACAGAAAAGCACCTTCAAAAGTCTGGATAATCACTTCAACATCCGTTTGATAATATTATTTTTATTACACTATTAGTCCTATTCACTTTTTTGTAATTCTGTACGATAATAGTAATGACTCAACTTTTGCAAATTCAGGAATTTACGCAAATCGAGAGTCAAAACATAATGCGTGAATACTTCTTTGGGGAGGTTTTGAATTTATGGAATGAAGGACAGCGCTGAAGACGTGATTTCCCCTTAAATGTAACCGCTTACTTTATTGTGGTAAATTATCATCTAAGAAAGGGAGTTATCTTTTATGAAAAAGACATCCATGTTGTTGCTCTTGTCAGCCGTTTTAATTTTATCTTTAGTGAGTGGCTCAATTGTTTCAGCTAATCCTTCAACTTCTTTAACAAATGAATTGACTAAAGGTCAAAAATCTCCTGTAATGATGGCATACTACAGAACATGGCGTGACGTAACCATGCCACACGATGCAAATTCAACTCTTCCAGACCCTAATGTGACAGCGATGACAGATATTCCTGAAGAAGTCGATATCGTTTCCGTCTTTCACTATGTTAACCCGGGTACAGATGAACAATTATTTTGGGACACGCTTCGTGATACATATGTGCCTACCTTGCACGAACGTCAAACCAAAGTGATACGCACGATAGATATCAGGGAGCTTTATAACGTCCCTAGTATGGGTAAAACGCCCACCTCCAAAGAATATGATGATTACGCGCAATCCTTAATTGATAAATACGTAACTCCCTACAATTTAGATGGCTTAGATATTGATATCGAAGAAACGTTAACCCAAGAAAAAGAAGCAAAAGCATTTGGTACTTTTGAAGCTCTGTCTAAACGTTTAGGGCCAGTATCGAATAGCGGCAAACTGCTTATCTATGATACAAACAAAGACAATCACAGCCTATTCAAAAAAGTAGCTCCATTTTGTGACTATTTGTTCCTTCAAGCTTATGGCAGAACCCCTAGCAGACTCGATACTACATGGGCAACTTATAAAAATACGATCTCCCCTGATCAATTTCTTCCGGGAATATCTTTTCAAGAAGAATTAGGTGCAAACTGGGGTGATGCACAGGAACCATTTGAAACAAGTAGAGCTTACAAATATGCCACTTGGCAGCCGAAAGATGGCCCTAAGGGCGGAATGTTTATCTATGCCATCGATAGAGATGGCAAAGTATACGGAGATAATACAATTACGAAAACAGACTTTAGCTGGACAAAAAGATTGATTGATGTCATGAGAAACAACTAAATATCCTTAAAGCGGGTGCATGAGCGTTCATTCATGCACCCGCTTTAGTATGCTTCACGTTCCGACACTACACTGTCCACATTTAAGGCTTCCATTTCGTAATACTCCTAACCAATATCAAAAAAAGAACCCTTCTTAGGCATTACGCCTAAAGAAGAGTTCAAAACAATTTATATCATGCCCATATACATAAAATAGAGAGATAGAGTGCCCATACCATTCATTAGATCGATTCCGGAAGCTCTTCCTTCTGCTCCGGTTCGGGTGCCAACTTTTTGGCCAAGAACATAGCGACGATAATCGCTGTAATACCACCGACAAGCTTGCCGACGATCATTGGGAATATCATTTCCTTTGCAACCCCAGCCGTAAAGCCGAGGTGATCGCCGAATACGAATGCGGCAGAAACAGCAAATGCAACGTTGATGACCTTACCGCGCACATCCATATCCTTCATCATACCGAACATTGGGATAACGTTAGCAAGCGTTGCTACCAAGCCCGCTGCAGCAATCTCGTTCATACCGAGCATTTTGCCCAGCTTCATAAGCGGCTTGTTGAATACCTTCGTAATGACGAATACCATCGCAAAAGCACCAGCCAATACAATGGAGATGTCGCCAACGATCTTAATTCCTTCTTCAATCGGTGCAAGTCCCGGAATGATTGTAATATCCGTCAATTGCTGCGTGATACCAGCCGCAAGTCCAAGCGTCGCCACAATGACGATGAACTGACCGAAGATCGTGAAGCCCTTAATCATTCCATTCGGGAATTTCCATAACCCTAACACAATCAGTACTGCGAACAGGATGATTGGAACCAGGTTGGTCAAAATCATTGAAATCGAGTAACCTGCCACCAATCCCCCGATTAAGCAACCAAGAGGAATGGTAACAATACCAGCCAATACGCCAGTTGCCAAGTACTTCTGGTCTTCCTTCTTAATAATGCCGAGTGCGACTGGAATAATGAATACGATTGTTGGGCCAAGCATGGCGCCTAGAATCGTACCCGCGAACAATCCCGCTTCCGGCGTCTGCGCCAATTCCTGAGCGAGTGAGAACCCGCCCATATCGTTGGCTAACAGCGTCGTGGCAAACATTGCTGGGTCTGCTCCGAGCGCACTGTACAGCGGTACGACCACCGGACTTAGCACCTTAGCCAATACTGGAGACAGAGAGATAATCCCCACCATGGCTAGTGTGAGCGACCCCATTGCCATAATCCCCTCATCGAACTGGTGACCCAATCCGAATTTATACCCGATGCACTTGTCGATTGCACCGAGAATCATGAAGATGACCATGCCGTATATGATGATTTCATTAATCTCCACGAACGTGCTCCTCCATTCATACCTAAGATCAAAAGCGAGCTTTTTACTCTACCTAATTTCAATCACGTTTAAAAAGATCGGTTTTCAGCACCGAGAAGGTTGCAGGAACTCGAGGCCTATGCTTTCGTAGCGAGTTTTGCGTTGCAAAACTTGTAAGGAGCAGCGCAGTGTAGGCAAAACTACATGAGCAGAGGACTTCGAGAGTGAACGCAAGATTCGATGCCGAGTTACCTTCAATTTTACTTCGTGATCAAAAGCGAACTTTTTAAACTACCTATCGGAAGTGTTGTTTGAGTTCTTCTGATGGGGAAGGTATCACGGAATAATGTATAATCCGCTTTTGATCCATGGAGGATACGAACACCTTCATCCCCTGCTCGACATCGCTCACACTGCCCGTGAATACGGCGAGGAACTTGCCGCCGATAGCCATGCCGAGATTCATTTTCTTCACGTGAATGTCACTTTGCTTTAGTGCTTCATTCAGTGCATAAATACCGGAAGACACTGTAGAAGTCTCCACAATTCCAAGCGCATCCACAGGTAGTGAAGCGTTGCTGCGTTTCAGCCCCTCTACGATTTCGGAATGAACACCGTGCAGCTCGAAATCGCTAATACGGAAATCACTTGCTTCCGCTCGGGCTGCTTCCATCGCAGCCTGAACATCAGCCGTGTCCCCACTCATCATAATAAGGAACTTACCCGGGCAGATCGGCTTCATATGATGCACGCTGACGGGAGAAGTCTTCAGCATGCGGTCAGCCGTCTCATAGCCTTTGCTTATGCTGCGCAGCTCAATCACACCGATTGCACTAGTCATGAGATACCTCGATGGAATCGACAATGCCGACAATAACCGCGTCGACTGGTACGTCTGAATTAGTGAATGAGGCACGGGCTGCGCTTCCCGTTGTCACGAGCACAGTATCACCGATGCCCGCTCCTGCATTATCTGCCGCGACGAAGTAATCACGCTGAACGGGTTCATCATGATTCGATAACGGCTTGACCACCAGGAAGGTCAGACCATTCAGCTTGTTGTCCTTGCGGGTCGCCCACAGGCTTCCCGTAACTTGTCCCACGATCATAGCTTCACCCCGCCGTTATCTTCTGTGCACCTGCATCTTCTGCATGCGCAAGTAGTCTTGCGCGAGCGGTGTAATGATGCTGTGCCGATCAATGACAATTTCTTTTCCGTTATGCAGACGATGCTTCTTCAATTCCGCTTCCGTAATAACCTTGCGATTCAGCACTAGTGCATGAGACGCTATGTCGCCTACTATGGATTCAACCCGAATATCTTCCTGTGACGCCACTGCATGTTGTCCAGCTTGCAGTTTTCCAGAGACATTGCCAATCTCTAGGCAGGCTGCAGGAAGATCCTGCTCCTTTACAAGTCGAATCCCGTAAGCACTAAGCTTTGCCGCAAACTCGTCATACATCTTGTACAAGAGTACAGGTGCCGTCGACTTGTATTTACGATACTGCAATCCTTCTTCGAGTGCGATAACCTCTCGCCCCTTAAGCAGCATCGTCAAGACAAATCGTTCGCGTGGGCCTGCACTTATGCCGTTAGCAAGGTTGGCTAACAGCTGAATGCATAGCTTAGGGATAATTAGTACATCACAATCTCTGAGCGTCTCATCATAATAACGAACATCAACATGCGAGTTCAGTACGCTCTCCAATTCCGGTACCGCTTCCATGGATAGAAGAACCGCTTGCTTTCTCGCTGTAGTCGGTTCTTTCTTGTCCTGTTGCCCTAGTCTTTTGATTACCTCTGCTGCTACGGCTTCAATGATTGCAGCTCGGTCTTGAGCTTCTATGTTCATTTTTTCACACTCCTAAACCTAGATGCTCTGCTTTACAATTATGCCCTTCGTCCCTTTTGCAAAGCCGCATGCATTTGCCTCATCATAGTCGATATGCATGTAAGTCTCATAGTTGGAGCTGACGCGTACAAGCACATCGTCAAAAATAAGCGGGCGCTTGCCAAACACTTTCACCTGTACGATCTCGCCATTTTTCACGTTGAACTTCTCAGCATCCTCAGCTTTCACATGAATATGGCGCTGTGCAGCGATGAGTCCTTTTTCCAATCGAATCATGTTACTGCCAGAAGCAATCACGATGCCCGGAGTTCCTTCCAGCTTGCCGCTTTCTTTTACAGGTACAGACACACCAAGCACAACAGAATCTGTCAGTGATACCTCAACTTGAGATTCCTTGCGCTCAGGGCCGAGCACGACTACGTTGTGCAGTGAGCCCTTCGGACCGATCAGTGTAACGCGTTCTTTACAGGCATATTGCCCAGGCTGGGACAACTCCTTCGCCTTCGTCAATTGATAGCCTTCGCCGAACAACGCATCGATCGCTTCCCGGTTCAAATGCACATGCTTGCCGGATGCTTCCACCTCGAAGCAGGCTTCATTCTGCATACGCTTCACCACTTCGTTAATAATGCTTTCTACCAGTTGGTTATCCACCATTTTCACCTCATTTATCGTAGTGTCCAACACGGATGCGGAACATGATAATCCAGAACAAGGAGGACAAACGGTTCAGCGAACGGATAATATCCTCGCGATCTGCTTCGCCATGCTCCTTCTTGAAGGCCTGATAAGCCAACAGTTCCGTCTCCCTTGTCAATGTGCGCAACGCATTTATGACAACAACCGCTTCGCCCATTTCATAGCTGGGTTGAAAATGTTCCAATCCAAAGTACTTCTTAGGAAAATGAGATTGCTCTCGAAGTTCCTTCGCTGTCATCCCAAGCAAATGAAACTCTTCAATACTCTCACTCAGTACCTCGCATCGCACGACTCGCCGTACGAATTGCAGGATTTCTTCCAAATCATCGACCAGCTTGGTCATGTTCAACTTGAAGCAGCTAATTTGCGCTTCTAATAATTTTGTTTCTAGTGAATCCAACTTCCCGCGGAAGAGGATCCGTGGATGATCCTTGAATACAAGCATATTTCCATATAAATGGGTCATATGCTCCGGCTTCGTTTCCAAAAAACCGCCATACAGCGTACGAAACCGCTTCTTGCCTTCTGTCGCAGGTTCGACATCCAGGTTTTTCGTAATCTGCAGTTTAACTTCCTTAGTCGCCGACGGTGCCTCCACCGTGGCCGTATTCGCCCCAAGTTCAGGAGCCGTCACATATCGGAGTTCGATCTGGTGATCGGTCAAGAAGCTCTTGGCCGACGGCGTTAGAATTGTACCTGCCGCCGTCTCATATACGGCAACATCCTTCAAATTCTGGTTTCGAAAATGCTTGCGGAGTTCGCTTTCCGTAATCAGAGCCATGTTCTCACATCCTTCTCGTGCGAATGCGTGTTGTTCAAATCCATCTCGTTAACGCCAATCATCTCGGCTTGAACAAGCCGATTCATCACGATAGATGAGTTGCAGGATGCCGAGCTTAACGCCAGCATCCTGCTTCATCTCTTTCAATAAAACTCGTCGGAATCCGAATTACTCTACTGTTTTTGTCTTAGGCAAGATTGCGTCCACTTCGGAATGTGGTCTTGGAATTACGTGTACGGACAACAATTCGCCAACACGTTCTGCTGCTGCTGCACCTGCATCTGTAGCTGCTTTAACTGCACCTACGTCGCCGCGAACCATTACAGTTACGAGACCTGCACCGATTTGCTCTTTGCCGATCAATGTAACGTTAGCTGCTTTTACCATTGCGTCTGCTGCTTCGATTGCGCCTACCAAACCTTTCGTTTCTACCATTCCCAATGCGTTTGCGTTTGCCATAATAAAATTCCTCCTAGTAGTCAATAAATTAGAATTAATTGTATATAAAGTGTTGAGTTACCATTGTTGTGAAACAAATAAATAGGAATCCTCATGAATCTATCAACTTACAGTTTTTCGAGAATACGAGCGACGATCATGCCGATCAGCTCTTCTTTGTCTCCTAAATTAAGGCTTGCCAATTTATCTTGCTGAGCCACAGGCTGCTCCTGCTCCATCAAATCTTCCATCTCGCGAAGTCCATAAGCGACTCTGCGGATGTTAAGTAGATTAAGCGGGCTGATGTTGTCGGATGTCGAGCTGCCGCCAACGGCACCGCATCCCAGCGTAAGCGCCGGTGCAATTGCTGTTGTTGCGCCGATACCGCCAAGTGTACCCGGTGTGTTCACAAGCAAGCGGGATACTGGCTTCTTCAATGCGAACTCGCGAATGATTTCTTCATTTTCGGAGTGAATGACCATCGTGTGGCCTGCACCCTCGCCATGCAGAATCTCGATGCAGCGCTCGCATGCCGCTTCCCAGTTGTCTTCTGTGTAGAAGGCAAGAATCGGAGCCAGCTTCTCGCGAGAGTATGGAACCTTCGGTCCAACTTGTGTCTCTTCTGCGATCAGCACGCGTGCATCTGCTGGAATGCTCAGGTTCGCCAGCTTCGCGATATGTTCCACACTGCGTCCGACGATTTGCGGGTTCATTGTGCCATTGGCGCGCATAATGAACTTGCCAAGCTGTGCTGCCTCTTCCTTGCTAAGGAAATAAGCCCCCTGCTTTTTAAATTCCGCAATTACTGCATCCTTACTGCAAGCTTCCACAACAACCGATTGTTCGGATGCACAGATTGTGCCGTTGTCGAACGTTTTGGAATCCATGATGCGCTTGACTGCAAGCGGGATGTTCGCACTCTTCTCAATGAAGGCAGGGCCGTTGCCCGGACCAACCCCGATTGCTGGCGTACCGGAGGAATAAGCGGCTTTGACCATCGCTGTTCCGCCAGTTGCAAGAATCAAGGCAACATCTTTGTGCTTCATCAATTGATCCGTTCCTTGGATCGTCGGAACCGTCATGACGCCGATGGCACCTTCCGGACAACCTGCTTGCACAGCTGCCTCGCTGATGTCCTTCACTGTTTCCAAAATGCTCTTGAGCGCGTTCGGATGTGGAGAGAACACAATGCTGTTCCCAGCTTTCAACGCGATGAGCGCCTTGTAGATAACTGTCGATGTTGGATTCGTAGACGGAATCAGACCCGCAATAACGCCGACTGGAACCGCTACCTCCATCACCTTGTGTGCCTTGTCATCCTTCAACACGCCAACTGTCTTCATGTCCTTGATCGATGCATACACGTGCTTCGAAGCAAATGAGTTCTTGATGATTTTATCCTGCCAACGGCCGAATCCAGTTTCCTCATTTGCCATCTTCGCGAGCTTCTCGCGATGCTTGTAGCCAGCATCCGCTACTGCCTTGACGATTGCGTTAATCTGCTCCTGCGTCATGACGGCAAGCTTGGCTTGTGCTTCTTTCGCTTTCTTGATCAGATCACGGACTTCTTGAATGGATCGCAGGTCTTTATCCAATGTTTCCATCAATATTCCTTCTCTCTACTCCATTTTTTACGAACTTGCTTTTTTTGTGCTTTTGCTCCGTTTCGCGGCTGGTGAAGGCACTGGCTTTACGCGTGCAGCGCCGCCATTGCCGGTTCCAGCTTGCTTCTGCTTGTCGCCAACAGTTGACGTATTCAAACCCGCAGAATTCGAAGCATGAGCGGTTTTCGTTATGCCAGCGTTTGTCTTACCTTCAACAGTACTGTTGCTAGCCTTAGCAGCAGTTGATTCTGCTTTCGCTTGCGAAACCTTCGGAGCAGCTACTTGTTCAGACTTAGTAACAGTTTCTTCCTTATCATTAGCGTCCTCAGCTGCAGGGGCTTCATCTGCTTGTATTGCGATCACGGAATCCGTGATTCCAGATATGCGTTCCTGGCCAGTTGCAGCAGCTGCATTGTTGTTTCCTTCGGTCGACTCTAGCTTGAGCGACTTCGAAACTCCATCCGAAGCATCATGCTTTTCGCCTCTGGAATTCTTCTCGTCAGCTTCGTTGATTCTCGTTGCAGCGAACTTATTTGCAACATCCTTTGCTTCTTTCGTATCTGTTACAGCTTCATGTTCAGCCGCAATCTCAGATACGAGTTCCGCCTCGTCTTGCTCATTTTGACTCGTGCTGTCGCTCTCCTGAACCTGACAGTGATTGTCGCCTTCATCATCAGGAGTATCCGGAGTCGCAACCATCGCTGCTGTCTCTTCATGCATGCGAGCAATCACATGACGAGTGACAAGTACATCCAGCTGCTTGGCCAGCTCTGCTCCCGCGTCAACGGCAGCTTGTACAGCTCCGACATCACCATCGAGCTTCACCGTTACCAATCCACCATTGATGATCTCTACACCGATGCAAGTAACGCTTGCTGCCTTCAAAGCGGCATCTGCCGCAGCGACTGCTCCGAGATATCCCCTAACTTCAACCAATCCTAATGCACTATTTCTCATCGCCCGTTACCTTAATAACTCGTCGGATTGTCTGCGACGAATTGAACAGCGTCTGCGAACGCATCGCATGCTGCCTTGCAGGCCGATTGACTTCCCGTAAGCAATGCACCACCGAAGTTCGTTTCTGAAGGTGGTCCGAAGAAAGCGGCAATTGTCACATCTGCGGCCTTTAGTGCTGCATCAAGTGCATACATTGCTTCAAGTGGAGGAGCGATTAAGTAAGCGATCGCTTCTCCTTCCTTGATGCCTGCTGTCTCGGATAAGTGCGTTCCTGTACGGGATACACAGTGAGCGAAATACGTAATGCTGTTATCTTCATTTGCACTCACGAAATGCGCTCCGCTCTCGATGAAATCCGCAACGGCGCTCATGCCGCTGCGCACTTCTTCTGGATTGGGTCCTGCCAGAATACCAATGACCTCGCCTGCCAGCTTCGTTGAAGCATTGGCCGATCCGGCATACATGCTTTTTGCATAGACAACATCTACGGCTGCTGCTTTTGTCGCTTCATCCAATGCCACGTACGTGACATCGTCAATGTCAGCAGTAATAATACCTAAGCTCTTATGGTGCGGCTTCAGCTCCAGCTTGCTTGCCATATCCAGGCTTACGTTGGAAATGAGCTTCATGCCGAGCACCGTTGCATGAATCGGTTCGTTTCTCATACGTGCCTTCCTCCTTGCGATAGCTTATAAATTGCGTGTTCAACTTGTCGTGATTATTAAACGACATTGGAATGAACGCTACAGTTTCAAATCAATACCTGATGCTTTGCGGTCAATCATCGTCTTGATCAGCTCTGCAATATGCGCGCCGGCTTCAACTGCAGGCGTACCGCCTGAGTGAATGTTGGAGATAACCGTGCGTCTCGCTTCAGGCATACCTACCGTCGGCTTATAAGCGATGTAGGCACTCATTGATTCAGCGGTAACCAATCCTGGACGTTCGCCAACGAGCAGACACACGACATCCGCTTCTGTTACATCGCCAATGACATCCATGGAAGGAACGCGGCAATGCTTAACAAACAAGATATTGCCGACTTCGTAACCATACATCTTCAGACCTTGTGTGATGGATGGAATGATATCGCGCAAATTGGCTTCAATCGCGGCGGAACTTAAGCCATCACCAACCATAATCTGAACTTTCGCCTGATTGGTCGTACGCTGTTTAATCGTCGCAATCGTTTCATCCGAGAATTGGCGTCCCAAGTCAGGGCGCGTAATATATTCATCCTTGTCCCGACATTTTGTCGCAATCGGCACAAGATTCATTTCCTTCACGAAGTCCTCAGACACGTAGGAGAACACGGCATCTTGTGCTGCAGCATGGTCAGCACGGAAGCGCAGCGACGTAATTGTCTTGTATCGTGGGCCTGCACGCCATACGCCAAGGCGTGCCGGTGTTTTTTCTTTCATTTTCAAGTAGCCTTCGCGGTCTTCTGGATCCGGTACAAGCAGCAGCTTGCGCAGATCGATATCTGTAATATCATCCAGACATTCGCCATCGTCCAGTTGCTCTTCTGCAGGCATGGTGGCTTGTACCAGCCCACCTACGGCAGACTCCGTTTTTCCCTCTTGCGGAGCAGTCACTTCCACTGCCTTCGTGACGACTTCCTTCACTGCTTCTGCAGCCGGCACCGTCTCGTTTCCTACCATTTCGTTCAATATCGACTCAATCATCGATTTTAGATCTTTTTCGTTCATGTGAGCTTCCTCCTTTCCCTACTTAAGAAACACGGATGCGTCTCCGGCTTTTTTCGTCAACTTGCCATTTTCAATGAAGCCCATCTTCTCCATCCATTGTTCGAACTCGCGGATTGGACGCAAGCCAAGCAATTCACGCAGGGTCGCGGTTTCATGATAGCCCGTTGTCTGATAGTTAAGCATGACATCATCGCCATGCGGGATGCCCATGAAGAAGTTACAACCTGCTGTAGATAAGAGCACAGCCAAGTTCTCCAAGTCATTCTGGTCAGCCTTCATATGGTTCGTGTAACAAGCATCACAACCCATGGAGACGCCTGTCAGCTTACCCATGAAGTGATCTTCCAAGCCGGCGCGAACGACTTGCTTCGCATCGTACAGATACTCAGGCCCGATGAATCCAACAACAGTATTGACTAGGAACGGATTGTATTTCTTCGCAAAACCGTAGCAACGCGCTTCCATCGTCACTTGGTCAATGCCGTGATGCGCTTCGGAAGACAACTCCGAGCCTTGCCCTGTTTCAAAGTACATGACGTCTGGCCCTGCTACTTGCCCGTGCTGCAAGACAAGCTGCTGCGCTTCCGCAATCGTGTCGGCATTGAAGCCGAATGCTTCATTCCCTTTTTGAGAGCCGGCGATCGATTGGAAGATAAGTCCTGTCGGCGCGCCGCGCTTCACCGCTTCCATTTGCGTGGTAACGTGAGCCAAAACGCAAGTTTGCGTTGGAATCTCCCACTTCTGACGGAATTCCTCGAATCGCTTCAATACACGCGTTACACTCTCAACCGAGTCGTCAACTGGATTGAGACCAAGTACGGCGTCCCCGATACCGAAGGTCAAGCCTTCCATAAGGGAAGCCATGATTCCATCCGGATCATCTGTCGGGTGATTCGGCTGCAAACGTGCGGACAACGTACCTGCACGGCCAATCGTCGTATTGGCAGTAGCCTCAATGCGAATCTTCTTCGCACCGTACATCAGGTCAAGGTTGGACATAATCTTCGCAACCGCTGCAATCATTTCGGCTGTCAACCCGCGCGATACGCGTTTAATGTCAGCTTCAGTCGTGTTCTCATTCAAGATCCACTCCCGCAGCTCTTCAACCGTCCAGTTTTGAATTTCACTGTAAATGCGCTCATTAACCCCATCTTGGATAATGCGGGTAACCTCATCTACCTCGTAAGGAACGGCTGGATTGTTGCGCAGATCAGACAGCTTAATTTGGGAGAGAACTACCTTCGCAGCTACACGCTCTTCGGACGAAGTAGCACCCAGCCCAGCCAGTGTATCCCCTGATTTTTCCTCGTTTGCTTTTGCCATAACTTCCATAAGGCTGCTGAACTGATACACGCGGCCAAACAACTTCGTTTTTAAAATCACAAAAGCTCCTCCTTCCAACTCAATATCAATTTGTCTTAATAAAAGTTCAAAAAGTTCGGATTTCAGCACCGAGAAGATTGTGAGAACTCGAAGCTTAAGCTTCCGTAGCGAGTTTTGCGTTGCAAAACTTGTAAAGAGCAGCGCAGTGTAGGCAAGACTACATGAGCAGCTAAAATGTTTCCGAAGGAAACATGCTTCGAAAGCATACGCTTTTCGAGAGTGAACGCAATGTTCGATGCCGAGTTACTACCAGTATCACTTCGTGATCAAAATCGAAATTTTTGAACCTCCTCTAATGAAATACGAGGGTTTTAATGACGACTGGCAGCACCTTGCCATTCGCAATCGGCTTGCCGATATCGATATAGTCGCCGTTGTCAACCACAACACTATCGATGCAGACAACATCCTTCTTGTAGTCAAGCAGGGCGTACAGCGTCTGCCCCAGCACCTTCGCCATGTCGTGATGGACGATCACGATGAGGGGATAATCCCGCTCCAGCAGCTCGGACATGCCTTGATACATCCCTTGCGCATATTTCTGAACCTCTTGGAAGCTGGGGCTCTTCTTCCCTTCCAATGCGATCGCAACCCGCTGCAGATCGTTGTTCAGCTTGAACCAATTCAGCTTGTCGGCAATCGCCTGCGCCAGCGTCTCACTGCTTCCCGACTCATCTGCCGCAGCAAGCTTCAGAATCGGAATATTCTTAATCGGGAAGCTCTCTTCCGTGTACGTAATCGTGCTGCCGCTAATTTCCGTCGTATGAGACCCTGCTCCAACTACGGTTGCTCGGATGGTCTCAGCCGATCGGGCTACTGTCATTTGCGTCGTAAGCGGAGACGCTGCGATGGCACGGCCGAGCAAGATGCCGATGTCACCGTACTGGAACACATCGCCCGTCGCCTCTTCATAAATGTAGTCCGCGACGCCGCCTGAGAAAGAAATGCACGGAATCGAACGATCCAGCTTGATCCCTTTATTCGTAATAATCGTGTTATAGAAGTCGTCAGTCTGCCTTAGGCCAACACTCTCTTCGAGCAGCTTGACCATCTCTCCGATAATCGGCTCCAAGTCGGCTGGAGTAACTTGCTGACCGAGTGTGAGCTTAATGCCTCTCCGCTCTGCCAACTGCTTAATTTTCGGTGCAATGTACGTCACTTTATGTGTGGCTTGATCCACCTTAATGAGTCGTCCACCGATATCAAGGCAGCCTGTATCGATGAGATCGCCGCTAGCGAATAGCGCCAGATTGCTCGTACCTCCGCCAATATCGATATTGACGATGGAAGTCGAATGCTCCTTGGAATACGTATGGGCACCTGCACCTTTCGCAGCGATAATGCTCTCCAGATCCGGGCCAGCCGTCGCAACTACGAAATCTCCAGCGAAACCGCTTAGCGACAGAACCGCTTCGTTGGCATTGTCTTTGCGAGCTGTTTCCCCCGTAATAATGACGGCGCCTGTCTGAATATCTTCCTTGCGAATGCCAGCCTTCGCATACTGCTCTTCAACAAACACCTGAATCTGCTGCATATCGATGCGATTGTCCTCCATTACAGGCGTGAAGCAAATATCGCTTCGATATACAACTTCTTTGTCCGTAATGACCAATCGCGGCACTGTGAAGGAAGATGCCATGTTCTGAATGTGCAGCTTCGATAACACAATCTGTGTCGTAGAAGTCCCCATATCGATGCCTACACTCAGCAATTGTTCTTCCACTTTCCTCACCCCCACCGATTGATTTCCGTTTAACTCCACTGGGCATAGTTCCTGAATCGCATTGTGGTAACATTCGAACAACACCATTCGAACATAAAAAGGCTTAAAGCACCACTTCCGATTCACACCGGATATGGTTGACTTTAAGCCTCTTTGCTTCTAAAACTACGCCCTTGTAGTTCGAATATTTATTTTTTGAACGTAAATGTAACAGCCGTGCCCTTATCACCTGATGCAATCGTGAGCTTCCCTTTCAGCTTATCCTTCACATAGCTGCGAACGATCGACAGCCCTAAGCTCTTGCGAGAAGCTTCCTCTACCACGAATCCTGTTCCGTTGTCTGCAACGACGACGGTAACAAGACCTCCTTCGACTTGAGCCTTGATCGTGATTTCACCTTCTATACAATCCCCGAACGCATGCTCATAGCTATTGTGCAGCAGCTCACTTACAATCAGCGCGATATCTACGGTACGATCACTATCTAAGCAAATACTGTCCGTTGAAGAGATGTTCACACCGACAGCATGGCAATGGACGAAGCAGCGCTCAATGTTCGATGCTATGAGTCGTATGACATCAAGTAGATCTACTTGTGCATCGATTTCCGTCGATAGCAGTTCATGAGTGGCCGCAATTGCCAATACCCGACTGACACTGTCATCCAGACATTTCTTAGCCTCAGGGCTCTTGCACTGTCGGCCTTGAATGCGCAGCAGGGATGCCACCGTCTGCAAATTGTTCTTCACTCGATGGTGAATTTCACGAATGGCTACCGACTTTGAGATGATTTCTGCTTCCTTGTCCTTAATCTCGGTTACATCGTGCAGAATGACGCCTACGCATAGATCCTTCTCCTCAATGAATAGCCGCTTCACTTGGAAGTATCGGCCTGCAGCCTTCACATCTGTCGTCAATGGACAACATGGTGAAGATGAATGCTGCTTCATCACCTCGGAGAACATCGTCTGATCGAGCGACAAATTGTCATAATGCAAGCCCTGTATATCCTCCAAATAGCCAAGTTGTCTATAATACGCATCTGCCTGCATATTTTTGAGCTTCAAAAATCCATGCTTGTCAAACACGAGAACAGCGTCCTCCAACTGATTGATAAGCGAATCTTTGAAACGAAGCATAGCCGTCAGCATAGAAGACATCTCGCCATCTTCATACGGTGCTCCCGCCATATTGAAATGAGCTTGAATATTGTCACTCACATCTTTTTCATAAATGACGACCGCAATGACGCCATCTTGATTTTTCATCGGATATACCGTCTGCCGAACAAGATGATTCTCCTGTGTGTTGGCGACAAGACCTTGCGACATAATGCCAGTCTCCAGTGTTCTCAGAACGCCAGGCTCATTCTCGCGCAGCGCCTTCTCTCCCGTAACTGGCCGCTCATACAAGGACTGTCGTTCGCTCGGACGGCGATGATATACGACGATAGCCTCGTTCGATACACTGGACAGTACATCAATGAACACATCGTCTTGTACCTCGGTATGTTCAAAAGACTCTGCAATTTCGCATATCCATGCCATATCCGCTTCAGACAACCCCGTATGGAGTCTGCACAGCTGCTTGATTCGTTCTTTGAAATCAATCATAGGACATGACGATCGTGGTTGCGATTTCCATCATCGGACATCGTCTATCCATACTTAATTTGCGCAGGGTTTGATAGGCTTCCTCTTCGGTATAGCCATTTTCCTTCATCAAGATCCCTTTCGCCTTCTCCACTGCTTTGCGCTCTTCCATCTTCTGCGTCAGCTTCGATAGATTCTGCTCCAGCTTGCGTATCTCCTTGCCTTTGGCAATGGTCACTTCCACCATGGGAATGAACGACTTTTCATCAAGCGGCTTTACCAGATAGCCAAGCGCACCGACAGCCGAGGCTTTCTCGATTGTTTGCTTGTCGCTGAAGGCGGTCAAGAGAATAATCCCTCCTGCCAGCTGCTCTGATAAGATTCGTTTACTAGCCTTGAGCCCATCGAGGATGGGCATTTGAACATCCATGATGACGAGGTCAGGCAGATGCTTCTTACATAATTCGATGGCTTCAAATCCATCGGAAGCTTCGCCTACTACATTGTAGTCCGCCTCTTCGAGCATCTCACGAATATCCATTCTTGTAATAGGTTCATCGTCGACTATTACAATTTTTCCATTCATGTGTCATGCACCTCATTGTCTGCCGTTATTTGCTTGTCTATTGGTATTGCGCCTCTTGAAATAGAATTAGCCGTTTACGCCTCCAAGTATTGCTGAAGCGCCTCCACTCCCACATTCTCTATCGTCGAGACTTCAAATATCTGCTCTACACCAGCCGCCTGCAGATGAGCTCTCGCTTGTGCGATTTGCTCCTGCGACTCGGCCAGTTCCGCCTTCGTCACCACGCCGATGACCGGCTTGGCGAATACAGTTGCGAAGGCCGGTGGGAAGTAGCTATCTTCCTTCGTGCAATCTTGCACAAGCCCGATTACGTCAGCATCTACGCTCGATACGAGCAGCATCTTGTACAAATATCGGTTCTCGATGCACTCGCCCGGCGTATCGATCGCTTGGTCGAAGCTTTCAATCGCTTGCGTCTTTTTATAGGCAATTTCTTGACCGTGCAGCCATTGGCACAGTGTCGTCTTGCCAGAACCGGTACTTCCGGCGAAAATAATTTTTCTCATCAGCTTCTTCACCTACGTTCTCGTTATGTTCGCAGCAGTTGAGAAGCCTAAAATATTTTGAAGTCCAAACAGCACTTCACTTATAGCAGATTCGACAGAGGATACATCGCCTGTAATGACGAGTGATCCGCTGAAGCGATCGACGAAGCCGATCTGTACGCCAGCTGCCTTTGTCGCGATATCCGCTGCAATAATGGACGCTTCGCTTGGTGTTATCGTCATGACTCCGATTGAATCATGTGCGTCATTCCCTAATCCCAGCTTCTTATAGATATCTGGATTCGGATTCGCGATAATATGAGCCAGCGTGACCTGTTTACCAGGCACGTACTCTTGGATAACGCGTTGTTTCTCAGTGTGTTGCTCCATACCATCATCTCACTCTCATATCAGAAACACGTGAAATTGCTGTAAAAAACATAAAAGCCCCTTAAAAGTTCGCACAGGAATTTTAAGAAGCCTCTTTGCTTGGTTTTGTATGCAACACGCCGTTGTGTTACCTTTACTATATTTTAATACTGCAAACGTTGTCAATACACATTCAGACAAAATTCGACGCAAACCTACGATTGAAACATTTTGTTCAAAATTTCAGCCACATCTCCTGCTGTTGGTACACGAGGATTCGTCGCTGTGCAGCCGTCTTTCAACGCGCCTTCGGCAACCGACGCTCTCATTTCATCCAGCAGCGCCTGCTCAATTCCGCATTCCTTCAGCGTCTGCGGCATCTGCAATTGCTTCTGCAGTTGCTTGATTGCTTGCACCAAGCTGCGTACGCCGCTCTTCGGGTTCGGTGCGGATAGACCCAAGCTCTTCGCGATTTCTGCATAGCGAACCGCTGCAGCTGTGCTCTCTTCTCTGCCATAGCCTGGTTTATAATTTGCATTGTATTCAATAACATGCGGGAGCAGCATTGCATTCATGCGGCCATGCGCAATTTTGAATTTGGCTCCTGCGACATGCGCAATGCCATGGTTAAGCCCGAGCGAAGTAATATTAAATGCCATGCCCGCAATACAGGAGGCATTATGCATCTTCTCACGTGCTTCTAAATCTCCACCATCTTTATATGCACGTGGCAAGTAAGCAAACACCATCTTAATTGCCTTCTCAGCAAGCGCATCGGATATATCATTCGCTTTAGTAGACACATAAGCTTCAATCGCATGCGTCAATACATCCATTCCGGTATCTGCCGTAATGAAGTCCGGCACACTCTTAACCAGCTCTGGATCCAATATTGCCTCTTGCGGCAGCATTTCATCGGACACAAGCGGGTATTTGATATTTTTCTGCTTGTCACTAATCACAGAGAACGAAGTCACTTCTGATCCTGTTCCGCTTGTTGTCGGTATCGCGACGAACGGAATCTCCTGCTGGTTCAGCAGCTTATGCGCAAACAGCTTCATTGCCTTAGCCGCATCAATCGCAGACCCGCCGCCAATTGCAATGATTAAATCTGTGTTGAAGGCACCCAATGCCTGTACACCTTCAGTTACGATTTCAACAGGTGGATCGGGTACGATATTGCTGAAAATGTATTGCTCATTGCTCTCATGCAGCCGATCGAATACCATGTTGATCATCCCTGATTTGACCATGAATGGATCGGTAACGATGAAAATCCGCTTATTGCGCCATTCCATCAGACGATCCAGCGCGCCATGCCCCATATAGAGATCGGCTTTGATCGAAAGTTTATCCACGTAAAGCACCTCCAACGAGTAGTTGCAACAAAAAAAGAGGCCTCTCAAAGGGATGGATCCCTTCAAAAAGCCTCTTTGCTTGTTATGTCGTGTGCACGCCATTGTGCAACTTATCATTCAATTATCATCTATACTGTACATCGTAACGCAAACATGCGTCAACCTCAATAGGGTCGAGTTCATCATTACGACAAATTTGTATAAGTGCGTGTTCAAAAAGGCCGGTTTTCAGCACCGAGAAAGTTGGATGAAGCTAGGACCTGAGGAGCGGAGCGTACGTTTTGGGTACATGAGCACCAGAAGGTCCGGCTGAATTCAAATTTCGATGCCGAGTCCACTTCATGATTTACTTCGTGATCAAAAGCGGACTTTTTGAACAACCTCTATAAGAAAAAGTTGGGACATGCACATCATTGTGCATCTGGTTCTTCTTCGTTGAAAAACGTCCCGCTTGCCCAGCTTGTACATCTTCGTATTTTCGGCGGCGACCACCAGGCTGACTCGACTGCGTTGTCGACAGCCTCCAAGAAAATATAAAAAAGCCTAGTGAGGCGCAATCGTCACTAGACTTGTAAACCAGTCACTTTCGCCTCGAAATGACTGGCCTGGCAAAGTTACTAGACAAAAGACCTGACTTAAGACCGAGCATTCGGCCTATTACAGTGGCGGGACCGTGTTGGATTTGCACCAAACTTCCATTGTCTATAACTTCTTCTGTTGTGCATGACGTGAATGGTCGTCCATTCGACATTTATTATAGCACAAACGATCTGAAGCGCAATATGAAAAAAGATAAAAGTTGAGGATCGAAATAGTTAAGAGTGATTTGCCCGTCAATATGTCCCGGCAGATGTGAAGCTGCCCTGCCCTTTGAGATAACTATCGAAAAATTGTACTAGAATATGATTCATCGTTTCAAGACAGTAATAGGGATCAATCTCTGCCACCCTGCCGCCCTGCAGCATATTGGATATTAGCGGGGAAATGAGGGACAGGTCGGTAAGACTCAAATGCTCCGCTCCTTGGAAATGGACGGTATGCACTACTTTACCTTTTTTATCAATAACCTTGTTAGCTGCATAAGGAGATTTGCTGTTGCGCTGTAGGAGCTGTACCCACACAGCGTCAGAATAGATATTAAGAAGCGGAGTTGTATAGGTCTGGTTGCTTGCCGCAAAATCATCGGTCTCCTTGTTGTATACGAGCTCGCCAATCATTGGGGCATCGATATTGACAACGGCGCCAACATCATCACGCTCCCTGCCAAGCATCGTGCTTGCCGCTCCACCCATAGAGTGTCCGAACAGACCTATTTTGTGGGTATTCACCAGTTGATACGCCTTGTCACTACTCGTTTTTGTTTTTCCTAAAACCGTATCGATTACAAAATTCATGTCATCCGTACGCAGCTTCATCCATTTTTGATTAAGCCCATAGGTCTGCTCTACCGTGTATGTTCCCTTGTTGGCACCAAAGACTTCCTGCATATATCCCTGATCGATGAACGCCCTGTTTCCGTCCTCGGACTCCGTATAAAAAGAATGATACGGATGATCAATAGAGCATACTACGTACCCGTGGCTCGCAAGCTCCATATAGGCTGAATAATTGCTTTCTTTGCTGCCGAATGCACCAGGAGAGAATACCAACAGCGGATAGGTACCGTCTGCCTGTTCAGGATACCAAAACTCAACATTAACGTGCCGATTTTCTCCTGTGTCTGTAAATTGTTCGATACGATTTTTGTCAACATAGGTGTATGTTGCGGTTGCGACTTGATATTTCCCCGTAACAGGTAGCAAATGATACTGCGGGAATACGAGAGCAGGAATTATAGCGATGATGACGAGCATAAGCATAGCAATAGCATTTCTGATAACGCGGCTGCTTTTATATTCTTTGTGCTCCTCTTTGCTGCGTATGAGCGTCCACACTCCAAGAAGCGCCCAGACAAACAGCAACATTCCAAGTCCCATCCAACGGAAGCTCCACTCTATGACCGAAGCCAGTGTGAAAATTAGGAATGCTGCAAACGCGCCAATCCTTATTATGGCTTTAATTTTTTTCTGATATGACTTTGTACAAATGCGGAATACTGCAAATGCTACTTCACAAACAACAGCAATAATCATGTTTCCTATCATCCAAATCCAAGCCTCCTCTGCTTCATTCGTGCAGCATCAGCATACATAACGATTGGTGCAGAGTAAATATGAACGACACTATGCTGTATGAATAACAAAGTAAGCTGTAAAAAAGACGAGGTAAGCTGCTGCCTCCCGTCTTATTGTTCTTCATCATTTTTTAGTTTTTGTAGCTTCTCGTTGATTTCCATTGCGACCTTCCTGTCACTGCTCCATTCAAGCCAACGGACAAGCAGGGAGATAATTGCGATTTCAAATGCGAGTATCATTGTGTTAACTACTCCCGTTACCCAACCCATCCAATTCGTGAAAATAAGCAGCACTACTTCCAAGATCACAAAATGGATCAAAATTCGCAACCTCATTCCCTTTTCGCTTGTATCATCAGCAGAATAATAGAACAAAGGACTTGGCAAGACACCTACCAAAGCGCATATCATGATTGCGTATATATGATGGAAACCGAGAGAAAATATCGAAGCATCCGAGCCGTCTACCCATATATTTAGATGATTCAGCAGGGTGATGAATATGACAATGCCTGCAAATACAAGCAAGTAATTTCTTACAAAGCTTTTTACAATCTCTGAAACATTCATGTTCGTCCCTCCCTATAGACCAAGCATCGATTTCAGAATCGGCACATATTGACGCGACACCATAACCGTCTCTCCATTATCCATTCTCGCCTCGAACCTGCCGCTGATGGACGGCTTGATGTACGATATTTTAGCGATATTGAGAATGCTAGATTTCGATGCGCGGAAAAACTTCTTCCCCTCAACTATCTGTTCGAGCTCGTACAGCTTCTGTTTCGCCTCAAACACCTTATCCTTGCAATACATAAATACCTTGTTATCCACCGATTCAAAATAGTACACATCGCTGAGCTTGATTTGGTGAATCGTGTCCTCCTGAAAGCCCATAAGCATTTTATTTTTCAGTTTTATCCGTTTTATCAGACTCATGATTTCATCAGTGACTTCATGACATCGTATAATAATTTCTTCTTCCTTCTGAATATCGATTTCTTCGATTGATATTTTCATAACTATTGTTTTTCACCGCCTATTTACCCCTTTTGTCGGTCATCGCTAGACTTTTTCATTTCCTTACACCAAACTCACTCTACTAAGTATAATTGTGGTTCATAAAATTGGAAATATATTTTGATAAACGCTTGATAACTGAAAAAAAGCGTGCCGCTCAATGAAGAGTGACACGCTCGCTTTTTCGGTTACAGCAGCACTTCGGTAACCAACTTACCTGTTATGAAATTAAATATTATTGAATTTCGAGCTTGTAACGAACATCCTCATCGGCAAATTTATACACATACAAATGATACCGGCCAGGTTCCGCTTCGACTTGACCCTTCATCCAATTTCCGTCTATATCAACAGGATACAGAACTTGCTCATTATCGCCCTCGCGGTACAACACCCAATTTACGTGTTCGCCCTGCTGCTTTTCCAATCCAATGTTCAACGATGTTGGTTTGTCCAAGTCAATCATGAATACATCCTGCTTGTCGTCTCCTTCAAGCGTTCCATTTACCGTCCGGCCTACTGGTACCGGTCCATTAGCCATGTCAGGCGCATCATTCGGTTCAGTCTCCTCAAATAAAGACACCTCTGGTTCAGGCTGTTGCTGCGCTTCCGACTTAACAGACAGACGATACGACTGATCTCCTTCTGTTGCCGCATATACGTGTAAATAATAGGTTCCCGGCTCGGAAACGGATATAGAGCCAGCTAAGCTGTTCCCTTCCCTTTTAGTCGGATAGGCCTGATAATTGTTCGGGTCAGACTCATGGAATAGCACCCAAGCTACTCCCAGTTCCTGCGCCGATTCCAATTCGATCGTCCATTCCCCTGCCTGCTTCGCGTCAAAACGATAAATATCCAGCGCATCCTTATTACTCAATTTACCGGAAATCGTTTTTCCTGTATCGTCGAGTCGAACAGCTGTCTTCCATGTGTCGTTTGGCTCACGATCCGCAGTATCTTTTTGATCGCCGTCTTTATCCCCATTGTTGCCTTCGTTGCCGTTTCCGGGATTGGTGCCGCCATCCGGCAATTCTACATCCCCGCCGTCTGCGCCTTCGGGAAGCTTGCCATTGAACACAACATCATAAACGAAATTGCCTTCATCATTAACACGATAATTAGTAAAGTATGCCGTAAGCGTCTTGTATCCGTTCCATGGTTTGTCTGACAAAGCTTGCAGGAAGCCATCCGTCAACTTGTTCATCGTCTGCCAGTCTTGTTCTACTCCTGCAGAAGCACCGCCGACATAAGTGCCGCGCAGCTCGTACGACTTGAACAAGCCAGAATTACTTTTCTTAACGCTTCTGTTGCTCAGTCCAGCCAAGTTCGTGATCTCATCGTAGATTTCAAGTTCCGGCTTCGGCTCTACTGCTTTTAAATAGTCGTCAGACACAAGCGGTACCGATAATTTGTCATAGCGTGCAACCTTCTCTTCAATGGAGCGTTGATACGATTCGTTCAAGCGCGCATCACCGCTTATGGATTCGAGCTGCTGCTCATAAGCATCCCCATCATTGTTCCGGATCGCACGATGAATCCGATCCATAGCCGTGAAATCATGATGATATAAATAATCGTATAGTGCAAAAGAATAATTATAAAATTGCCAGGATCCATATTTCGAGTTTACGGTATCCGATACAGTGTAGCGCTGCCCTGGCTCGTCAGCAACCAAATAACCGACAACCGACTTGCGGGGCTGAATACCCTCCATTCGCGTGGCGCCAGCGAAGAATTCAGCTCCCCCTTCATCGAACCATTGCATGCGTCCGCCTTGATACAACGGCCCTTGGCCAAACATGCCAGGTACCTCAAAGCGTGCTTGCAAATAATGCGTGAACTCGTGCCGGAACAACTCCTCCAAACTATAAATGCTTTGAGCTTCCGTGCGATCATATGTAAAGAAGGTACCGTCCCCTTCGATGTAAATGCCGCCGTTGTCCGTACTATATCCGTACAATAATCGGTTCATTTTATATTCATCTGGATTGTTATAAATAACGATCGTAAGCACATCGTCCGGATTTCCTGCCTCTAACGGCTTGTCATTCCCGATCACCCGGTGGAATTGGGCCTTCACTTCTTTCGCCGCCCAATATAGGCGTTGAAGCTGCTCTTGGGTCAATTGGCCCCCCGCCCGGATCACAAACTGGCCGTCATCGAACTCAACTCGCTGCGGCAAATAATGTTCCTTCCCGCGCTGCTTCAGTTCATCTATATCAACCCGGTTGCCGTAAGCATCCTTCTCATCGTAATTCCGTGCAATCTGATCAGCTGCTACGAAATAGAGCTCCCCAAGCTTCGGCTTCGTCTGCATCACGTTCGTCAGTACCCGATTCGCTTTCTGCGGGTCGCTATGATAATGACCGAGCGCGCCAGAATAGTAAATCGCATTGCTGGTCAGCCATATCTTATCCTCTGCTGTGGAACCTTCGCTCCCCAGACGGAATAATTGCTCCAAATATCCGTCGATGTTGCCCTTGAATTCGGCCTTCTGATCCGGCTCGGTCATGCGATACATCAGAACATACCCGACGCCCTCTAGTACATCGTAGAATGCCTTTCCTGATAAGAAATTACCACCCAAATGGTCTATGCGATCATTAAAGTCTGACAAAAGCCCGGTCAACCGGTTGACGATATATGTATCGACCGTGACGTTAGAAATCAATCTGCCTGTTGACGAAATAACCTTATGCTGTACTTCATTTCCCCAAGTAAAGGACGGATTATCAACAATCGCCTTCATGGCAGGCAGCATTTTCTCACGGAAATCTAGCTCATTAAGGCGACTCAGCTCCTTATTGTAGTACCCTAGGTACACACCGGAACGCAGTACCTCTACCAGTGTAGGAATGCCTTGCATATCCTCGGTCGTAAATCGTCTTCCGCTCTCCTCCAGCCGATCAATGATCGCTTGCATGCGATTTTCGTCCGCATAAAAACGACGTGTGTCCTCATTAAATTTGAATAGTTCAGGAATCTTTTCCCAATCAATACTTACCAGCAGATCTGTAAGCGCCTCATACGACATCGCACTCAAATCAGCCATGCTGTATGTGGACTGCTCGCTTATGCTCTTCAGAGCTTGAGCAGGAGGCTCCGGGATCCCTGGAGCTTCAGACTGTTCTGTCATCGGCAGCCTTCCTTCGATATCAAGCGGCAAATCAGATACAGAAGGATCTTGCGTTGCGATTACATTGCGAATTCCAGTGTGAGCTGCATCTTCCCTAACCTGCAATCCTCGCTCCTCAGCCGCTGCGAAGCCCGCTGTACTCCCCGTCGCGACTGTGGCCGCCAATAGAATTGAAGTCCACTTCACCCATGCTCGTTGTTTCATCTGCTGTTTCATCTGTTGTTTCTTTTGTATTTTTGTCAGTTGTTTCGTCTGATGTTTCATCTGCTGCTTATCCCCTATCTGTATGATTGTTTACGTTCATAATTGATGAACGATACACCTAATATCGGTTTCATACAGAGCTACAGTCATGCATCTAAAATCCTCTTTTTATTACCGCATAGCACTTTCGAATCATTCACATGTTCCCGAATTTAGGACAATAAACATCATGTTTCATCCCTCAGAATCCTACACAAGGGCGTTTCGACTCATTTCACTATGATTGTCGAATTTTGCAAATGAAGAGGAAACCACTCTAAAAAAAGATCATACAAAATCAGTTTTCTTTACATTTAACTAGAAAAATATCCATTGAATATATCGTAAATTCCGGGAATCTGAGAGAGATTTTATCTTTTTTAGCAAAAAAATAATGGGCAGCTCTCCGCTGCCCTATCGATTACTATATTAAGTTTTTCCGATAAATTCGTTTGTAACCACCTTCCAGCAGCGGCGCTGCTTCTACAAACTCCCAACCTTGTCTCTCGTAAAATCCAATATGATTCGTATTCAAATATAAACTATCATATCCGAGCCGCTTTGCCTCTTGTACAACATAATGTTGAAGCGCAGCAGCGACTCCCTGTCCCCTTGCCACTTCCGTCACATACAAGCTTGCCAGCCATGGGTATAAATCTTGACGACACTTAAAATCATTCATCCACAGCGATACCGTACCTACAGGCTGCTCATCCAGCAAAGCCACGAACGTCATCGGCACACGGTCGACATGGACATGATGTTCAGTAGCATATTTGATCGCTTCGTACGGTTTATCACTTGCCCATTGCTTCCACAGCCAACGACTCACCTGTTCCAGTAAATCCATTCTTTCCTTCAGATTAATAATTTGCAGCAAAATAGAACTCCTCTTTTCCTTTAAATCGTTTTATCATTTATGTATACTTCATGGACTCATTGCCGATGGGAATAGCTCTTCTGAATCCAGAGAAAACTGTTCATCCAGCTTGCCTCTACTCCTTTCATGGATGGATGTTTTTTCGTTATCGTAACAAACCTACGAATAGGCGTCCAACAGATATTTTAACGAAAACAAAGTAGATGACAATCGAGCAATAAAAACCAGTGTGTTATGCTCTGTAGCAATAAGCATTGAAAGGGTGACCTCAAGCCAATGATCTACTAATCCGATTCCGCATAAGAAAACATCGTACCTGTACGACTTTTCTGGATAGGATTAGTGTGGGCTTTTTGACCATAACGAACGGACACTTACTGGCTTTTGCATGTATGCGGAGCAGTGTGTCTTTGTGTTCGCATGTCTGCCTCCTATCCAGTACTTTATGGATAAGGAGGTTTTTTGCGTTCTATGACTTGCTAGAACATCATCGTTATTGTGGTGCAGCCCACAAGTAAGGAGACTTTCGTATGGTTACCTTTCTCAAAAACAAAAGTACTCGCAATATTAATGCTCAAAATATTTTTTGTGATGGTCGGTGTTGGCTTGATTACGCCCATCCTGCCTGAATTAATCATCGAATTCGACGCAAACGGCCAAGCGATGGGATTGTTAGTTGCTGCTTACGGCATTACTCAGTTTTTGCTGTCCCCGCTTACAGGCAGCATGTCTGATTGATATGGAAGAAAACGTTTATTCTTGCCGGGCTTGTCATTTTCAGTGCTGCGAAGCTGCTGTTCGCCGTTGGTGATGCGTTATGGAAGCTCTATGCGTCAAGGCTCCTGGAGGGAGTCTCAGCAGCTCTGATAGTCCTGCTTATGATGGCCTACGTAGCGGATATTACCACTACTGAGGAACGTGCGAGAGGAAACAGCCTGCTCGCCGCAGCCATGTCCTTCGGATTTGTAGTCGGGCCTGGGCTAGGAGGATTTATCGCCGGATATGGAACGAGAGCTCCAGTCTATGTAGCTGCAGTTGCAGCTATTGCCGCAACTGTTTTTTCAGTGATACGCTTGCCAGAAAGCTTATCCAAGCAGCAGATGGAAGCGGCGCGGGCACATGTGGCAAGCAAGGAATCGATATTCAAGCTGTATGCAAAATCACTCACATCCAAATATGCAATGCTATTCATGCTTGTACTGGTAATGACTTTCGGACTCGCCAATTATGAATCCGTGCTCGGCTTAATTGTACTTTTATGCGCTACTCATTTTTGGAGCATATTCCTTGTCACTTCCATCATATTTTTTGCGACAGCCAAGCTTCGGCCAGCGTTGAATACGCAATTATCCAAGATGGCAGGCAATGAGCAGGGGTATGTAGCCGGGATGAATAATGCTAAAAAGATAAAGGAAAAAAATCCCGCATCCAAAAACGGACGCGGGATTTTTGACTCATTTCATTTTCCAACTGGTAACTTTAACGACCGCTTCGTCGGCGTTCTTGAGGTCTGCTTTCCCCATATCCCACAGCTGGCTCCATTGCTTCACACGGTTCTTGCCATTAGGCGGCTGATTGTATTGTCTGGTATCCACGATTTTTGTTCTCTCGTCATAAAATTTCTTCATAAATGTCTTCTCATCGCTGCTTTTTCCTGAACGGGACAAAAGGCCTTCAAGTGTTCCAGAATCTCCAGTAGCGCCATGATTTAAGGCTGTATCAACAAAGGAACCAATCGTCAGAGCAGAATTGAAACCACGTTTGCGCGCTTGCTCCACGCTGTATTTTATGTAAACCTTATAGAAGGTTTGCCACATTGCCTCTCTCCACGCATCATTGTTTTGCAATTTTTTGATTTTGCCGCAGAACACTTTTTCGCTATCATTAATTTTCAATATTGATCCTTTCATTGACCCCTTAACACCAATTCGGGACAAGCCTCCCTCAACCGAAGGATTGGAAGCACCGCTGGCAGCGTCGAATTCCTTGAACAAGGTCGGGCCGTCCGGATGCTTGTCGTTGTCTCCCCCTGTCGTGGCTCCGAATATGCCGATTGTATACCCTCGATCATCATCAATATCCTCGCAGTACCCATAGTACTCGGTCCATTTAAGCGAGTCCTGCTCGGGTTTGTTAATGAGCTTCATAATATTGTCCCACTGCTCACCATCAAGCCCTGTATTGGCACGAAGGAACGTAAGCGTCTTCGGTGAAAAATTGTCATCGTGAGAGCTTGCAGCAGAAGCCTTCGATGGAAGGAGAGCACTAATTCCGGACAAGGAAACAAGTAAAGAAAATGAAAGCAGGACGACCAGTAATTTTGTTCTTTTCATAATTGGCTTTTCGTTGAACAAAACATAAGCACCTCCAAAAATAATGGGTTAATGCGAAACTTCAAGCGATACTTCAAACGAAACTTCATCTCCTTCCCTACGAGATCGACTTGATTTGCTGTTGCTCTTCAGCATGCTACCCCTGATAAGTATGAAGCTACATCAAAAACAATTCTTTACTTATTTGTGAAATATGGAAAAAGACGGGAGATATAAATCCCCCGTCTTCTCCATGTAACCGTTATTCTTCATTACACTAATTCGCTTCCACCTGTGGAACGACGGCTTGATGCAGTGCGGTGTCGAGCTCCGCTGCATATTGATTACTCTGTTCTTCCGTCCAGCCGAATGTAGAAGCCATGTAGGCAATGACCGGCTGCTTCCAATCCCGTACCCACTGGATGTTAAAGAAGAGTGCACCCGTACGGCGAATGAAGAAATCCACCGGCTTCAACGTCATTTCCTCTTCGATGGCATATATGAGCGGGACAAGTACCTCTAGCGGAAGACCACTTCGTTCCGTCTTGCTCTGATATTGATCTGCCAGGTTGAAGATTACATCCACATTAGAGCCATACATACGTGCCCAGCGCTTGGCTAGTGACCCGTCAAGTCCATTTCGTATGCCTTCATTCATTTTGCTTTCCACGAAGCTCGGGAAATCGGTCGAGCCACCTACATGCCCGCCTGATATTGGCATCTGCTTCGTCATTGCAGTAGTAAACGCAATTCCTTCTTCTTGGCTGAGCAGCTTCATGACCAAATCAACGATCATTTCAGCCATTTTGCGATATCCGGTCAGTTTGCCGCCTGCAATTGTAATCAATCCAGATGGAGATTGCCAAATCTCATCTCTGCGGGAAATCTCGGATGCATTTTTACCTTCTTCATAGATGAGCGGCCTTACCCCCGCCCAGCTCGATTCAACGTCGTCTGCAGTAAGCTGAATCGAAGGGAACATGTACTGTATCGCCTTCATGATATAATCACGGTCTTCCTTCGTCATGACAGGTTGAACCGGGTCTGCCTTATAGAACGTATCCGTTGTGCCTACATACGTTTTTCCGTCGCGCGGAATTGCGAATACCATTCGGCCGTCCGGCGTGTCGAAGTAAATCGCTTGCTTGAGCGGAAATTTCGACTGATCGATGACAAGATGCACCCCTTTGGACAGCTGAAGATGCTTGCCTGTCTTCGAATGATCTTTATAACGAAGCTCATCAACCCAAGGGCCTGCCGCATTGATAATCTTCTTGGCACGGAATTCGAACGCTTCCCCATCCAATTGATCAATAACACGGACGCCAACAATTTTTCCGTTTTCATACAAAAACGAATCTACCTTCATATAGTTCAGAGCCATGGCTCCATTCCGAACGGCTTCCTTCATGACTTCAATCGTCAACCGCGCGTCGTCGGTTCGATATTCTACATAATAACCGCCACCCAAGAGCCCTTCCTGCTTCAACAGCGGCTCACGGCTCAGCGTCTCTTGCTCCGACAGCATGCGGCGTCGCTCGCTACGCTTAACACCAGCCAGGAAGTCGTAAACACGCAAGCCGATCCCAGTGCTGAATTTGCCGAACGTTCCGCCGCGATGAAGCGGAAGCAGCATCCACTCAGGCGTTGTTACATGCGGCCCATTCTCATATACAATGGCGCGCTCCTTGCCGACTTCAGCTACCGTCTTCACATCAAATTGCTTCAAGTAGCGGAGACCGCCATGAACTAGCTTCGTTGAACGGCTAGACGTCCCTGCGGCGAAGTCCTGCATCTCGAATAGTGCCGTTCTCAATCCTCTCGTTGTCGCATCCAACGCAATCCCTGCGCCCGTGATTCCTCCTCCAATAACGATCACGTCAAGCGGCTTCTGACCCATTGCTTGTACGATAGATTTGCGCTTCATAGCGGAAAAGACAGTTGTCATATGATAACCTCCCTCGTCATAAAGACGGCATGAAAAGTAAGTACTCGCTAATGCTCACATCGAAAACAAAAAAACCGCAATAACACTAAAGTCATAGACTAAAGTGCAATTGCGGTTCTCAATTCTCCAACCGAATTTAAATATTAACTTATTTAAAATTGTAGCATATTCATACACTTATTTAAATACTTTTGTTGCCTCAATGGCTTTGCCCCAGCCAGAATACAAGGCATTGCGGCGTTCTTCCTGCATGGACGGGATAAAGGTACGATCAATGCTCCATTGCGCCGCTATCTCGTCCCGGTCGCTCCAGTATCCCACAGCCAAACCTGCAAGGTATGCCGCACCTAGTGCAGTTGTTTCAAATACTTGCGGACATTCCACCGGTACGCCCAGCATGTCGCTCTGGAACTGCATCAGGAAATTGTTCTGAATTGCTCCTCCATCCACACGCAGCTTGGTCAGCTTGATGGACGAGTCGGCCTCCATCGCAGTCAATACGTCTTTCGTCTGATAAGCGAGCGATTCCAATGTTGCACGGATGAAGTGTTCTTTCGAAGTGCCGCGCGTCAGGCCGAAGATCGCGCCTTTCACCTCACTATCCCAGTACGGCGTACCCAATCCGACGAAGGCTGGAACGACATACACGCCGTCTGTTGACTCCACCTTGCTTGCATATAACTCACTATCCTTGGATTCCTTGATCATGCGCAACCCATCGCGAAGCCATTGAATAGCGGAGCCAGCAACGAAAACGCTTCCTTCCAGCGCATATTCTACTTTGCCATCAATACCCCAAGCGATCGTCGTTAGCAGCCCATGAGAGGACTTCACAGCCTGTTCGCCAGTATTCATCAACATGAAGCATCCCGTACCGTACGTGTTCTTGGCCATACCCTGCTGGAAACATGCTTGCCCGAACAGCGCCGCCTGTTGATCGCCCGCAGCTCCTGCTATCGGAATTTCCTCGCCGAAGAAATGGAAGTCCGCTGTTGTGCCGTATACTTCGGAAGAAGAACGCACCTCTGGAAGCATCTGCTTCGGAATCGTTAGCAGCTCCAGCAGTTCATCGTCCCACTTCAGCTCATGTATATTGTACATAAGGGTACGTGAAGCGTTGCTATAGTCTGTTACATGCACATTGCCGCCCGTGAGCTTCCAAATAAGCCATGTATCGATTGTCCCGAACAATAGATCGCCACGCTCTGCCTTTTCCCTCGCGCCAGGAACGTTATCGAGAATCCATTTGACCTTCGTACCCGAGAAGTAGGAGTCAATGAGCAGCCCTGTCTTGGATCGGAACAGTTCCCCGTAACCTGCCTCCTGTAATTCATCGCAGATGGACTTCGTCTGTCTCGATTGCCATACGATCGCATTGTATACCGGACGGCCGGATTCCTTATCCCACACGACAGTCGTCTCGCGCTGGTTCGTAATACCGATGCCTGCAATTTGTTTTGGCTTTACGCCGGATTCAATGAGGCATGTCGCGATGACAGCCAAAATCGTTCCCCAGATTTCCTGTGCGTTGTGCTCTACCCAGCCCGGTTCAGGGAAAATTTGCGTAAATTCCTTCTGGGAAACGTGGACGATTTGTCCTTCTTTGTTGAACAAGATGGCTCTGGAGCTCGTTGTGCCTTGGTCAAGAGATAAGATGTACTTTTCCATATAAAATTCCCCCATATTCAGTAGTGGTGAATCCCTATCTGTTGAATCATCATGATTCATTTCATCGTGATCCTTGCAAGAGAATTGAGTGATATGCAATCACGGAAAAATTATTGATTATACACATTAGCGATAGTACTTATCGAACAACATTTTTTCTAGACAAGAACAACGAAAATACAAGGATAACAAGTGCGGTACCCGCTACTGCCCATATTACTGCATCAGACTGACCTAAAAATACATTTTTATAAAACAGCCCACCGAGCGATCCTCCGAGCAGCGGCCCAAAAACAGGTATCCAGGCATATTTCCAATTTGAACCGCCCTTGCCTGCGATCGGCAGCAGCATGTGCGCGATTCGCGGCCCCAGGTCGCGTGCAGGGTTGATGGCGTATCCCGTTGTTCCTCCCAAAGATAACCCTATGCTGACAATGAGAAATCCAACAATCAGAGGATTCAAGCCATCCGTGAACTTGTTGGCGCCAATCGCCAAAATACCGAGAACCAAAATGAACGTTCCAATCATTTCACTAATTAAGTTGGAAAATGGATGGTAAACGGCTGGACTTGTCGCAAACACACCCAGCTTCGCACCCTGATCTTCCGTCAGTTTCCAGTGCGGCAAATAATGCAGAAACACAAGAACAGCTCCAACAATAGCGCCTAGCATCTGTGCCGCTATGTACGACGGTACATCAGCCCATGGAAAATTCCCAATAAAAGCGAGCCCCAATGTAAGTGCTGGGTTGAGATGGGCTCCGCTTATCGAACCTACGGAATACGCCGCAACCGCGACAGCCAAACCCCATCCCATCGAAATGACAATCCAGCCCGAATTAGCAGCATACGATTTCTTTAGCGATACCCCTGCACATACGCCCCCGCCGAGTGCAATCAGTATCATGGTTCCAATAAATTCTCCCCAAAACGCCGACATATTGACCCCTCCTGTTGTACATTCCTGTTAAGAAAATGCAAAGAGACCTACGTTCAAGCACACGTCGCATCTGCTGCAAGCAGAGATGACAACGCGTTTGAAAGTAGATCTCCAAGTCTCCGTAACAGTATTAACTTGATTTAAATTTTATTTAAAATTGTAAGCGTTGTCAATCACTTTTTTTCATATTTTGTCCATAATTTCGTATTTGAGGTTGTAACCGCCTCGGCACCAGCTTGCAGAGCGAGCTCCACATCTTCACTCGTCGAGATGAACCCCCCTGCCAAAATTGGTAGGCTTGTTCGTTCTTTTACTTTGCGAATGACGTTCGGCATGCCTCCTGGCAATACTTCAATGACATCGGGCTGCGTCGTCTGCAACAACTTGCAGCTCTTCTCCAGAGCGCTATTGTCGATCAAGAAGATGCGCTGCACAGCTACGACGCCTTTTTGCTTCGCTTTTTGAATGACGCTGGATTTTGTCGACAAAATCCCGTACGGCCGATACTCCTGACAAAGGTACTCCGTCGCGTGAGCGTCGCTTTGAAGTCCTTGGATCAGATCGATATGCAAGAATAATTTCTTGTTTGCCTGATGCACCATACTGCAGGCGTGCTTGAGTTGAGCGATATGGACATCGAGCAGGACCAAATATTCGTATGGTGAAGCTACGGCTTTCTCCAAGTCTTTCATTTGCCTCGATGCGGGCAATATTCGCTGTTCATAAAAATTCATTGGTCGAGCCCCTTCGGTTGAATCGATCTCAAGTTATTCCTATGCTGTGGTAATTCTGTTCATACCTTTCTAATAGTAAGTGTGATCTTACTCATATGC
The DNA here is from genome assembly GCF_040195695.1 of Paenibacillus wuxiensis. Lineage (NCBI taxonomy): Bacteria > Bacillati > Bacillota > Bacilli > Caryophanales > Paenibacillaceae > Paenibacillus > Paenibacillus wuxiensis. The sequence continues at coordinate 368,405 of NZ_JBEFZI010000006.1, forward strand.
AAGTATTTTTATATCTTACGCGCTTACACAGCCACCGGGAAGTGAAATAAATGAAAAGAACCTCCGATTATTAGGATCGAAGGTTCCATGTCAGGTTATATTTCGACACTTCCAGAATAGGAATTTAAGCCTGTCCTTGGAGGCTGGCATAATAGGAGCCATGTTGGAGCAAGCTTCGGTGCGTGCCATGCTCCGCAACGGTTCCCTCCTTCATGACGAAAATAATATCCGCATGTTCCACGGTCGACAAGCGGTGGGCAACCATGATGGTCGTCCTCCCCTGCATCAACTGCTGCAATGCCTTTTGCACCCAGTGCTCCGATTCCGTATCAAGCGCAGATGTCGCCTCGTCAAGTAGCAGGATCGGTGCATTTTTGAGCAATGCTCGTGCAATTGCAATCCGCTGACGCTGCCCGCCAGACAAGGAGGCACCCCGCTCCCCTACTGAAGTCTGATATTGATCTGGCAGCTCCTCAATAAAATGATGGGCGTATGCGGCCTGCGCTGCAGCCACCACTTCCTCATGAGATGCCTGTGGGTTGCCGTAACGGATATTCTCTTCGATTGTTCCGCTGAACAAAAATGCTTCCTGCGGCACATAGGCAATCAACTTCCGAATTTCCTCCAGCGTATAATGCCCGAATGATTTGCCTAGAAGGCGAACATCTCCTTTTTCAACCGGATAAAATCCGAGCAACAGCTTGATCAGTGTGCTCTTCCCGCTGCCGCTGGCGCCAACGATAGCTGCCACTTGTCCCGGATATACCTTCATCGATACTTGTGATATGGCTGTTTTTCCAGCAGCATAGGAGAATTCAACATCATCTAGTTCGAGCATCGGTGCTGCCGTGTTGGTATGACTATCGATGTCGTCGGCCTTTTTAATTGTACCAGTTTGTTTCACAGTGTCGTTGTTCAGATCAGGTCTAAGGGTCATATCAAGTATGGCATTTTCACTCTTGATCTCACTGCCGAATCTCTCCGGCTCTTCTTCTTCATAAAGCAGCTCCTGGACTCGTCTTGCACCAGCCAACGAGTTTTGGATAAGCGACATCGTAGAGCCGACATTCATGAACGAATGAGTCAAGTGAATTTGCAGCACGGCCAATGCCGCTACCGTCCCCATTGAAATGAACCCGTATGCATACAGCAAACTCCCAATAACAATAATTCCGCAAAACGTAATGTAACTGACGAAATGATTGATCGCTGCGAGCAGTCCCTTCTTATGGGCTATCTGACTCGATAATTCTGTTACTTGCTCGTTCAGCGCTTCATATTGTCCATAGATCGGTCGAATGCGGAATAGCTTTACCAACTGGATCCCTCCAAGGAAATCGGAGAATTTCTCAGTCAGCTTAGCGATCACATGCAATTGACGATCATATAGATTCCGTACCGTATTTACGAAGCGCGAGCTGATATAGAAGGATAAGAGCAGCACGAGTAAAGAAACGCAAGCAAATTGCCAATGCAGCGCGAACATCATGATGATAGAGCCAAAACTAATCATAATCTCGAGCAGCATGGCAAACAGGATGCCGCAGTAGGTCACTTCCAGTGTCGACACATCATTATTCATCCGGGACAGCAGCTCACCGTTGTGGGTTCGCTCAAGCATTGACATTCGCAGGTTGCACATCTTCCGATACAAGCGCTCACGTATGTTCGCCAGTGTCAGTTCCACACTTCGATGAAACAAATACGTGAACGGCGGAGCTATCAGGTTCAATAGCAGAATGGAGCCCCCCAAAATGTACAGTCCTCCATACATAAGGGATATATCATTTGACTCGGCATAATTAACCAGACTCTGCACTAACAAGCTGAAGGATAAAATAAACAGGGTGTTTACGGCGCCGCTCGCAATCATACCAATGTAATAATGCAGCTTATGCTTTTTGCTCATGAAATTCATCATGCCGACTATTTCTTTCCCATATGTAATCATCTCAGATAGTCTCACGTGCAGGCCACCTCCTCCCGCCCTGATGGCTCAGCAGAGAATTGTCGATGATATAAGCTGGCGTAAGCGCCTCCCTTGACCAATAATTCATCGTGCGTTCCTGCTTCGACGATCCCTCCGCCTTCCATCACCCATATTTCATCTGCGTGTTGAATGGTTGACAAGCGATGTGCGATGACGATCGTTGTTCGGTCTTGCATGAGCGTGTCGAGCGCTTGTTGAACGAGATGTTCAGACTCCGTATCCAAGGCAGATGTCGGCTCATCGAGCAGCAGTATAGGCGCATCCTTCAAGATTGCACGCGCAATCGTAATTCGCTGTCGTTGTCCACCTGACAGCAAGCCTCCACGCTCTCCGACCTCCGTCTGATAGCCATCCGGGAGTTCCATAATAAAAGAGTGCGCATGAGCAGCCTTAGCTGCTTCAACAATATGATCAAACGCAGCATTAGGCCTGCCATATCCGATATTGTCGGCTATCGTTCCGCTGAACAAGTAAGAATCCTGCGTGACGACAGACAGGTTCGAACGCAACTCTTCTGGATTCCAATTCGATACGGAATGTCCATATACGCGTATCGTTCCTCCGTTGCTAGGCAATGAATAAAATCCACATATCAGCTTCATTACAGTGCTCTTCCCGCCGCCGCTGGCGCCGACTAACGCCACGGTCTTCCCCCGCTCCACCGCGAAACTCAAATTTCGAAGCAGCAACGGTGAATCCTTCTCATAGGCAAAGCTAACCTGTTCAAAGGTGATCGGCATTTGATCCCGTATGCCACCATCATTCAAACTTTCGTCTGCAAGCTTCTCTCCTTGCTGTTCGACAGGCTGGGATGCAACATCATAAATCCGCTTCAATGCACCGCCCATCTCAAACGTATGTGTGATAAGCGTCGGAATGTTTTGCAGCGGTTCGAGACATAGATTGAGCAGGTAAAGGAATGTAATCAGCTCTCCTGTGCTGAACGAGCCTTGTGAAATTAAATAACTTCCATATAGAACGGAAAAGACGACCGGACTCATCATTAGCGTAAATAAGATCGGCGTAATGATGGCTTCTCTTTTGCTGACGGCCAGCTTCTTGAGTAGGGTGAGCTGAAGCAGCGATTGATAGGATCGGAACAACATGCCTTGCAGCAAATAGCTTTTGACAAGCACCATGCCGTTCAATGTGTCCTGCACGATAGCATTCATCTGTCCCGTGCTCTCCTGCGCTTCTTCTGTCAATTGCTGCAGCTGCTTGCCAATCCACTGAGATACGAACAAAGAGACCGGCACAAGTAATACGCTAAGCAGCACAAGCTCCCACCGGATCCAGAGCAAATAAGCAAAGCATCCGATAAACAGCAGAGGATGATAGAACCATTGCGGCAAGTCGCGTATCATGAACTGATTAATGATCTGCATGTCGTTTGTGAATCGCGAGACCATATCGCCCGAATGCTGCTTGTCCAAATAATGGACAGGAAGCTTCCCGATATGGCGCATCATGGAGTTGCGTACATCCCGCATTGCACGGGCGCTCCCTTTTTCAATGCCGAATGTCATCATGTATTTCGCGGGAACGCCTACCGCAATAACGACAAGCACCATATACACGGTGTTGATAACTACCTGCCCATCCCCTCGTTCAGCCTTGGCGGTCAGTTGTTGGATCAGACTGCCCGTCCATATTTCGATCACCGCCGCAGCAATGGCACATAGCATACCGGCAATTAACCAGCCCTTGTGCGACTTCGCAAATGATACTAGCCATGCCACGGACTTCCATAGGGCAAACACACCTTTTTCTTTTTGCTGCTTCACGTTACGGTCTCCCCTTTGTGTCCCATAGTCGCGGCACCGCTCACAAACTGCCCCCTTCTACAGCATTCAAACATTGCCTTCGCCGAAGTCGAGCAGTCTGTGCGCATGAGCAGGCTATGAGCATCAGTTGGCCTGTGTACTTCAGTTAGCTGTGATTATCAACAAGCTGTATGCATCAGCGTCCTTTGTACATCAGCAGTCTGTGTGCGTTCAGCTACTTATCGCCAACTGATGCAGGCCTGCAAGCATGCCTTTCTTCATCAGGTGCCAGAATTCTGTACAACTAGTGGGTAACCATTGTTTGCTCGAGAATATGCCGAATGATTGCTTGCATGACGTTAGCGTTCGCTTCCAAGAAAGGCGGTTGAAGCACTTCTTCGTGTACACCGCGTAGGCTGTATTCCGCATACCTGCCGCGAGTAGCCTCCTGCCATGTTGCGAGCTGCTCCCCGTCTGCCTGGTTCACCTCGGATGGCTCCGCCATCAGTGCATGAATATTGGCATCAATGATGTCGGAGTTAACGAGTTCAGTCGCGTACGACCAGTACGCCCTCATCTTGTTCTTAACCTGATCGCGGAGAAGAGGATGGTGAACCAGCATTTCTTTCAGTTCCTCCACACCATCAATCATTTGATCGATGTCGCCGTCGAATTCGTCTACTTCATGCACCTTCAGCTTCCGCAAGGAATCAACCATGATGACATCCGACACTGGATACCCTCGGCACTCCAACGCTTTCGCAACCTCGAACGTCAGATTGCCACCTAGAGAATAGCCTAACAATATAAATGGCGGCTGCGGTTGAACAGCAAGGATCGCATTCACGTATCGTTCAAGCAGTTCCTCCCGAGTTTCAGCATCATCGATAAAGTCAATGCCATGCAGGATGCAGTGATGATCCAGCTGCTTGGCCAGTTCCAAGTAGCTGAGACCGTAGCCAAGTCCCGGAGGGAAGCAGAAGACAGGGATATGACCGTTTTCGTTCAATTTCATGAAGTGATTTCCTGCCTTGCCAGCAAGTTCAGATTTCAACATTTCGTACGCCATCGCTTCAATTGTCGGCTCCCGGAATACGCTGTGAATTGGGATTTCAACCTCAGTCTCGGTATAGACGCGCTCCACTAGCCTCATTAAGCTTAAGGAATGACCGCCAAGCTCGAAGAAATTATCCTTAACGCCTACCTGACCTAGCCCGAGCACCTCCCTCCATATGTGAGCAAGCAGTACTTCTTGCGGCGTGCGCGGGGCCACGTATTCCGAGGCTGCCTGCACATGCAATTCAGGGGCCGGAAGTGCCTTCCGGTTCACCTTCCCGTTCGGTGACAGTGGAAGCTTATCGAGCTGTACGAAGTAGGATGGAAGCATATATCCCGGGAGCTGCTGAGCCAAAGCTATCCGCATCTCACCAGCCGTAATCGGACGAGCTGCTACATAGTAAGCGCATAGGCGCTTATGCCCGTCACTTTCCTCCCTGACGATGACCACAGCTTCTTGGATCGCCTCAAGGTCTAACAGATGAGCTTCGACCTCACCAAGCTCGATTCGATAACCACGGATTTTCACCTGATCGTCTTTCCGTCCCACATACTCTATCGTTCCGTCTGATAGCCATCTTGCCAAGTCACCAGTTCGGTACATGCGATCACCCGGAACGAACGGATTATTCACGAACTTGGCTCCTGACAAATCTGGACGGTTCAAATATCCTATGGCTACGCCATCGCCCGCTACGCATAACTCACCAGCTACACCAATCGGCTGCAGAACGTCTCCCTCGCCAACAATATATACGGCCGTATTGCCAATTGGGCGTCCGATCGGTATGGTAACGGCGCTGTCAGCTACTTCATCAACGTTGTGGCTAGTCGCAAATACGGTGCTCTCCGTTGGCCCATATACATGCTTAAGCTTGCCTGGACCCAAATGCCGGAGCGCCTTGCGCACATGGCTCACAGATGCGCGCTCCCCACCGAACAATATCGCACGCATATGGCGCAGGCTGTCCACTCTCAGGTCGACGAGCAGATTGAAATAGGCGGTGGTAATAAACATGACCGAAATCTTCTCGCTCTCGATGGTGTCGGCCAATCGTCCAGCGTCGAGTACTACCTCGCGCGTTATCAGGACAAGCTTCGCTCCATTCAGCAAGGCGCCAAATATGTCGAAAGTCGAGCCGTCAAAAGCGTAGCTGGATAATTGCAGCACCGTGTCATGCTGATCGATCTCGATATATTTCGCATCCCGCACTACTCTAACGATGTTGCGGTGAGTTGTTAAATTCCCCTTCGGCATTCCCGTTGTACCTGACGTATAAATGACGTAGGCGAGATCAGAAGCCCCATTATGCTGCTCCAGATTCGTGCCGTCTGCGTGGTAGGAGCCCTCATCATCTACAAGTACAACCATGCAATCCGCAGGAATATGGTTCGCCTGCAAATGACGTTGAACGACTAGAAGCGATGTTCCCGAATCGTCGATCATGTATCGAATGCGTTCCTCTGGATAGTCCGGATCAATTGGCACATATGCCCCGCCTGCCTTCAGGGTCGCCATAATCGCTACAATCATGTCTAGCGAACGATCCGTCATTAGACCTACGCAGCGGCCGGCTTTTACACCATTACCTCGCAGTGTTCTCGCCAAGCGATTCGACCGTTCATTCAACTCGCGGTATGTGAGCCCTTCTCCTCCGAATTGGACGGCAACCGCATCCGGCGATTTCTCTGCCTGCTCCTCGAACAAATGTTGAATCGTCTTCTCCCGCGGATAATTCGTTATCGTATCATTAAATACCAGCTTGACCTGCTCTCTTTCCTGCAGGCTCATCATATTCAGAGACATCAGCTTCGCATTCGGTTCTGCGATGATGGCATCTATTAATTGCACGAAATGTTCTCCCATCCGCCCCGCGGTCTCTTTCGCATATAAAGCAGTCGCATACCCTAGACCACATAGTATCCCTTCTTCATTCTGTTCGGCATGGAAGGTTAAGTCGAACTTCGCGACAGAATGGCTGTGCGGGTATGGACTTATCCGAAGCCCATCAATATGGAAGGAACTCTGCTGTTCATGCTCTAGACTGAATATCGTATCGAACACTGGATTTCGGCTCATATCCCGAGACTTATGAACCTTCTCTACCAACGTTTCGAACGGATAATCCTGATTCTCGAATGCGGCGAGGGCCGTATCCTTCACCTCGGCCAACAGTTCTGCGAAGGATTTCTCACCAGTTGGATAATTGCGAATGGCGAGCGTATTGACGAACATCCCAACCAGCGGCTCCAATTCCGTATGGTTGCGGCCCGCGATCGGTGTACCGACAATGATATCGTCCTGTCCCGTATATTTGTGCAGGAGCACGGTATATGCTGCAAGCAGAACCATGTATAAGGTTGCGCCGTAGTTTGCCGCTAATCGTTGCAACTGCTCGGCCTGACTGTTCGTTAAGGTGAACAAGGCCACATCCCCTTCGAACTGCTGTACAGCCGGTCGCACATAATCGGTCGGCAGTTCGAGCGTCGGCAGTTCTCCGTCCAATTGCTTCAGCCAATAGGATTCCTGATGCGCAAGCTTCTCTGCATATTCATTGGATTGCTGCCATACAGCATAGTCCTTATATTGGATACGCAGCGCCGGTAGTTGATCGCCTGCATATATCCGGGAGAATTCATTGACGACATGCCCCATCGTTACGCCATCGGAAATGATATGGTGCATGTCGAACATCAGAATATGGCGTTCATGTCCAGTTTCAATCAATCCGACTCTGAGCAGCGGTGCTTGATTAAGCTGGAATGGACGTACGAAATGAGTGATCAGCGCCTCTGCATCTTTTTCTGCTGCAAGGTGATATTCGATAGCGAACTCCACCTGAGAGTGAATGCGCTGTACAGGCTCACCGCGTACCGTCTCGAAGCTTGTCCGCAGCGATTCATGTCGGTCGATCAGCTTCTGGAAAGCCTGTTCGAATCGCGCACGATCCAGCTCTCCTTCGAGAATCAGCACCCCCGGCATGTTATAGCTTACCTCGGCTCCTGTCAGCTGGCTTACAATAAACAGCCGTTTCTGCGCTGAAGATAACGGATAATAGGCTTTTTCCTCAGCGATAGGTATTTCCGTGTAAAGTTCTTGATGCATCTCAGTTATCGCCTTCGCCATCTCCTCGATGGTCGGATGACGGAACACACCTCTTAACGGGAAGTTGACGTTCATTTCCTTGTACAGCCTGCTCACCAGCGTCGTTGCCCGCAGGGAGTGACCGCCCAGCTCGAAGAAGTTGTCCTTCACGCCTACACTTGCTAATCCCAATACATCCTGCCAAATGCGTGCAAGCCTTGCTTCCGTCTCTGTACGCGGCGCGACATACTCCGTTCCAGTCTCAATGCCGCCTTCTGGCTTCGGCAGCGCTCTCCGATCGATCTTCCCATTCGGCGTCAGCGGCAGCCGCTCCAACTGTATGAAGTAGGACGGAATCATGTAGCCTGGCAGCTCCTGCGACAATGCTGCCCTCATCTCGCCTGCCGTGAGCGAGCGTTCCGCTGTGAAATACGCGCACAACTGCTTCTGGCCCGCATGATCTTCCAGTGCCACCACGGTCGCCTCCTGTACCGCCGGTACATGCAAGAGCTGCGATTCCACCTCGCCCAGCTCAATGCGGAAGCCCCGGATTTTCACCTGATGGTCGCTTCGGCCCACATACTCGATGCTGCCGTCTGGAAGCCAGCGCGCTACGTCACCTGTCTTGTATAGCCGCTCACCAGGGACGAACGGATTATCTAGGAACTTCTCCTCCGTTAAGTCCGTTCTTCCCCAGTACCCGCGTCCGACACATGCCCCGGATACGAAGAGCTCGCCCTTCACGCCGATCGGCTGCAGCTCAAAGCTGTCGTTCACGATGTAAATGCTCGTGTTCGCAATTGGCTTGCCAATTGGCGGCAGACCAACCTCGATAACTTCCGGCGTCATCGTGTAGGTCGTCACGACATGAGTCTCCGATGGCCCGTAATGGTTGTGCAGGCAGATATCGAGTCGCTTCAAGCACGCCTGCACCTGCGGGGTCACGACCAACTGCTCGCCCGCCGTAATGATATGGCGAACGCAGCGCGGGAATGCTTCGGCCCACTCCGGCTCGGCGAAGATGAATTTCAGGAACGCCACTGGAATGAACAACACGTCGATTTCATGCTTTTCGATTTCCTGGAACAAGCGCACCGGATCCTTGCGCATCTCATTGTCGACCATATACAAGCTTCCGCCGAACAGGAGCGCAGAGAACATTTCCTGATAGCATACATCGAAGCTGCCGGACGCATATTGCAAGATCCGCGAAGGCATCGGAATGTTCGTGCCTTTCTGCTGATAATGCAGCAGGTTAACCATGTTGCCGTGCTCCAGCATAACCCCTTTCGGATTGCCCGTCGTTCCGGATGTGTAGATGATATAGAGCAGGTTGGACGGTTTGCTGCCATTCGGTACGTCAGCTCCGTCGCCTTGGTACAGGGACTCATCGCGTACATCAATTAGGCGGACGTCATCAGGAATGATCCCCGGCAGCTCCGATTGCGCCAACACCAGCTTAGCCCCGCTGTCTGCCAGCATATAGCGAATACGCGTCTCAGGATACTCGGGATCGATCGGTACGAATGTGCCCGATGCTTTGAGTACGGCCATCACTGCGACGACTGTATCCAGCGTTCGCTCGACAATAATGCCGACAGGCTGCTCTGCGGTCACCCCATACTCACGCAGCTTCCACGCAAGCTGATTCGCCTTCCGGTTAAGATCTCGGTAACTCAATTGCTCGCTGCCTGAGACAACAGCGACAGCCTCCGGCGTCCGCTCCACCTGTTCCGCAAACAGTTCATGAACTGTCTTGTCACTTGAGTACTCCATAACCGTACCATTGAATTCATGTTGCAGTTGAGCCTTCTCCTCGCTGGTTACCATTTGCAGTGATGAGATTGCTGCTTGCGGATTATGAGTCATGCTTCCAACGACCTGCAGGAAATGGCCGCAAAGCCTTTCAATGGTCGATCGATTGTACAATGCTGTAGCATACTCCATGGTGCAGTAGAGTCCATCGCCATCTTCCGTAATGGTCAGATTCAAGTCAAACTTCGCCATTCCGTATTCAGCACCGTACGGCTTTACCTGAAGACCATCTAGATCGAATTCCCGGTGCTCTGTATTCTCAAGGGCGAACATCGTGTCGAACACCGGATGACGGCTCATATCTCGCGAAATTTGCACGTTTTCCACGAGTTCCTCGAACGGATAGTCCTGATGCTCGAACGCTCCCAGCGTCGTTTCTTTGATTTCCTCCAAGTAGGTAAGTACAGACTTGGACCCTGAAGGATAATTGCGAATCGCCAGCGTGTTGACGAACATACCGATAAGCGGCTGCACATCATCATGCGTTCGACCCGCAATCGGTGTTCCTACAACAATGTCTTCTTGGCCTGAATACTTGTGAAGGATGATCGTGTATGCCGCTAGCAGCACCATGTACAAGGTCGTTCTCGTATCGGCTGCTAATTTCCTTAAGTCTTGGCTCTGCTCGCGATCAAGCGAGAACTCGAACAGCGCACCATCATGACTCTGTACAGCAGGACGTACATAATCAGTAGGCAGCTCAAGCACAGGAAGTACGCCTTCCATTTGCTGCAACCAGTAAGTTTCTTGGCGCTTCAACTGCTCGATCTGCTCCTCGGAACGTTGCCACGCAGCAAAGTCCTTGTACTGAATGCGAAGCGGCTCAAGCTCATTCCCACTGTATAAGCTTGTGAATTCCTCGATCATAATGCCAATTGACGTGCCGTCCGAAATGATATGGTGCATGTCGAACAGGAGAATGTGACGCTGCGGAGCAAGCTCAATCAGCCCCGCCCTGAACAGTGGCGCTGTGGACAGATCGAAAGCGCGAATGAATTGCCGGATTTTCTCCTCGACTTCCGACCTTTCCAGGGCTGACATCTCTTCCACTACAAAATCAACAGTCGGATAAATGCGCTGCACAGGTTCTCCATTCACCATTTCAAAGCCGGTGCGAAGCGTTTCGTGACGTGTGATCAGCTGACGGAATGCATACTCCAATCGGTTCCGGTCAACATCGCCCTCAAGCAGTAATGCCCCTGGCATGTTATAGCTCTGCTCAGCTCCTTCCAGCTGATGCAAAATGAACAATCTCTTCTGCACCGAAGATACCGGATATACATCCTTCTCCTCAACTGTCGGGATGGATGCGAATTTGCGTCCTTGAGCATCTTCCATGAGCGCGGCCATCGCTTCCAAAGTAGGATTGCGGAACACATCGCGCAGAGACAGGCTGATATTCTCTTCTTTGTGCAGCTTGCTGACCAGTGTCGTCGCTCGTAATGAATGGCCGCCCAGCTCGAAGAAATGATCCCTTGCCCCAACTCGGCTTAGACCGAGCACTTCCTGCCAGACTCTCGCAAGCCGAATTTCTTGTTCACTTCTCGGCGCCACATATTCCGTCTCTGCTTGTACGTGCTCTTCCGGTTCTGGCAGGGCTTTGCGATCTACCTTGCCGTTAGTCGTCAACGGCATCTGTTCAAGCTGAATGAAGTATGCCGGAATCATATAACTAGGCAGTTCTTTGGCAAGCATTGTTCTAATCTCGCCTGCAGGAAGCAGACGATCTGCTACATAATATGCGCACAGCTGCTTCTCTCCGTCCTCGCGGCCTCGGACGACAATCGTCGCCTTCTGAATCGGCGCCACTTTGAGCAGCTGCGCCTCTACTTCCCCAATCTCGATGCGATGACCTCTGATTTTCACCTGATCATCCATTCGGCCAACATATTCAATCGTTCCGTCCGGCAGCCATCTCGCCAAGTCCCCAGTACGATACATGCGCTCTCCCGGTACGAACGGATTATCAACGAATTTCTGTGCAGTCAGTTCTGGACGGTTCAAATATCCGCGAACTAACCCTTCTCCCGCTACACACAGCTCACCGGATACCCCTATCGGCTGTAAATCATTTCGTTCATTGACGATATAAATGGCTGTATTACTAATTGGACGACCGATCGGTACACTTACGGCTCGCTCCGGAATCTCTGTCACATCATGCCATGTCGCATATACCGTGCTTTCAGAAGGGCCGTAGGCATGCTTCAGTCTTCCCGGACCTGTCTGTTCAAGTGCTTTACGGACATGCGCGACAGAGGAGCGCTCGCCTCCGAACAATATCGCGCGGATATGACGCAGGCAGGATACGTTTACGTCAACAAGAACATTGAAATAAGCGGTAGTAATCAGCATGACCGATATTTGATCCGTTTCGATCAGCTCCGCCAGCTTGCGTGCATCAAGCAATGTATGATGAGGAACAAGAACCAGTTGGGCCCCATTCGTTAATGCCCCGAAAATATCGAATGCGGAGCCATCGAAAGAATAACTCGATAATTGCAGTACCTTATCCTGCTCCGTAATTTCGATATAGTTGGTATTCTTCACAATGCGTACGATATTGCGGTGTGTCGTCAGGTTACCTTTGGGATTACCCGTTGTCCCCGAAGTGTAGATGACGCAAGCCAAATCTACAGCTGTACTCTTCGATTCCAGCTTCGAAGCATCCTCATGATAAGACTGCTCATCGTCAAGTATTAGGAGTCTAGCTGCTGATTCCGTATTTGGCACACGATTCTGCAAATGCTGCTGAACCAGAATGACACGAGCACCCGAATCTTCCAGCATGTAGCGAACGCGCTCCTCCGGATACTCCGGATCAATCGCGACGTAGCCGCCTCCCGCCTTCAAAACGGCAAGCATCCCAACAATCATGTCGATCGATCTTTCAGCCATGAGCCCAACTAGTGCTTCTGGCTGCACACCTTCAGATCTAAGTGTTCTGGCAAGGCGATTCGCCCGGGTATTCAGCTCACGATACGTCAGCTTGGTATCTTCATAAGAAACCGCGATTGCCTCTGGCTGTCGCTCCGCATGTTCCTCAATGAACTGATGTAGTGTTGCTTGACGAGGGAAATCCGTCCACACATCATTAAATTCATGAAGCAGGCGATGCTTCTCATCTTCGGACAATAACACGGCATTGCCGATAGGCTGGTCTGGCTGGAATAACACAAAATGAAGCAGTCGGAAAAAATGTTCGAATAGAGTGGCAATATAGGAGGCGTCATAGCGGCTTTCATCATAAAGCACCTCCAAATGAAGGCCATCGTCCTTCGCATCGAATCGGAATATGACGTCGGAGCTGACACTAAGGTCGATAGAAGCGGTATGTATGGCTGAATAAGACACTACCGTATTCATCACCGGAAGTCCGTTCGTGTCCATCTCCAGGTTTAGGTTGTGTACCATCTTCCGAAACGGAAGATGACGATGCTCCAATGCTCCTCCGATAGCTGTCTTAATTGACCCCAATACGGAACGGAAGCTGCTTCCGCGTGTCAAATTCGTCTTCATAATGAGTACGTCACGAGGTGATGAGTCATCATCCGATTCATCTATCGTCGGCATGCCTACAAGCACATTTTCTCGGTTCGTATAATGGTGGAGCAAGCAAGTGGCCCCTGCCAATCCAATCATGTACAGGGCAATATCCGAACCGTTCGCAAGGGTATTCATTCTGTCTGACAGATCTGTTGGGAGTGCTCGGATCATAGACACTTTGGCGGCATTCGTATCCGCGTTCGCTTCTCTTCCGTGTGTACTGCAATATGGCAAGATGCTCATGCTGTCATCCGAATCAAACATCCCATTCCAATAGGCTTCTTCTTTCTCATATACCGACTTCATTCGTGAACCTCCCTGTCTTAACGGGTGTAATGAAATAGGAGAGCGCGTTCCTGCAGCGGCCACGCGCTCCCGCAATTACACAGTTCCAAGCTCAGCATGTATCGCTTGTGTACATGTACAAATGTAGAACAAGGTTGTGCACCTAGTTAACCAAATTGATAGAGCTGCAACCCTAGCTATGATCGTTAGATAAGCGGGGTTTCTCAGGGTGGAGGCGGTAAGGCATTGCTGCCTTACCGCAATACCTGCTGCCAGACATTTTAGAACGCGAACTCGATCGTATCAATCTTGCTCTTTTCCTGTGTCTGCTGTCCACTTATCGAAATATCTTGAATGCGGATGCGAGGGTTCTCGCATACTTGGGACAGGATTGACAAGTAATCTCTCATCATTCTGTGTATGCCAGCTGCTTTGAACAGCTTGGAAGCATACAAGAAGCTTCCCTTCATCCCATCATCTTCTTCCGATACAGACAGCGTCAGATCGAACTTCGCGCTGACCGAGTCATCTGTCACGTAAGGCGATATCGTCAATCCACCGATTTCGGCTTCACGCTCCTCCGTATTCTGGAGGACGAACACCGTATCGAACAGCGGATTGCGGCTTGTCTCCCACTGCAGCTTCAAGAGGTCAATCAGTTCCTCGAATGGATATTCCTGATGTTCGAATGCACCTAATGTTGTCTCTTTCACCTCTGACAAGAACGATTGGAACGTTTTATCGCCCTGCGGACGGTTACGAATCGCGAGGGTATTGACGAACATACCAATCAACGGCTCCAAATCGGCATGATTGCGACCCGCAACAGGAGTACCAACAATAATGTCATCCTGACCGCAATATTTGGATAACAGAATCTGATAGGCGGACATTAAGACCATGTACAGCGTGCACTCATGATTAGAAGCAAGTTGGTTCAACTGTCCCGTCACAACCGGGTTAATTTCGAATTCGATTTGCTCCCCATCGAAGCTGCGAACCGCCGTTCTATCATAATCCATCGGCAACTCTGCGTTTGGAAGATCGCCTTGCAGCACACTCATCCAATAGTCTTCTTGGCTCTTCCTCCGTTCGAGATTCTCTCTCGCCTGCTGCCATACCGCATAATCTTTGTACTGGATACGCAGCGGAGGCCGTTCTTCATTCGCATACAATCGAGTAAATTCATCAACTAAATTGCTCATTGAGACACCGTCAGAAATGATATGGTGCATATCAAAGACGAGAATATGCCGATCCTGCCCAACTTCGAACAACCCGACCCGCAATAATGGCGGATGCTCCAGGTCGAACGGTCGGATGAATTGTCCAATCATCTCCGGAACTTCATCCTCGGATGCCTGTCTGTAGTCAATAGCGAATTCCGTATTGCGATGGATGCGCTGCATCGGCTCGCCCTCTACCATCTCGAAGCCAGTACGCAATGTCTCGTGACGAGCGATAAGTTTCAAAAATGCCGTTTGGAATTGATCCCGATTCAGCTGTCCTTCAAGCACCAGCATGCCTGGCATATTGTAGCTGAGCTCGCTTCCTTCCAGCTGGCTCATGATATAGAGTCGCAACTGAGCCGAAGATAACGGGTAGTATTCTTGCTCCTCGGCGTTCGGAATGGCTGTATACAATGAGGTCTCCATTTGCGAGATTGCTTGAGACATCTCCTCGATAGTCGGATGACGGAACACACCTCTTAACGGGAAGTTGACGTTCATTTCCTTGTACAGCCTGCTCACCAGAGTCGTTGCCCGCAGCGAGTGGCCGCCCAGCTCGAAGAAGTTGTCCTTCACGCCTACGCTTGCTAATCCCAATACATCCTGCCAAATGCGTGCAAGTCTTGCTTCCGTATCTGTACGCGGCGCGACATACTCCGTTCCAGTCTCAATGCCGCCTTCTGGCTTCGGCAGCGCTCTCCGATCGATCTTCCCATTCGGCGTCAGCGGCAGCCGCTCCAACTGTATGAAGTAGGACGGAATCATGTAGCCTGGCAGCTCCTGCGACAATGCTGCCCTCATCTCGCCTGCCGTGAGCGAGCGTTCCGCTGTGAAATACGCGCACAACTGCTTCTGGCCCGCATGATCTTCCAGTGCCACCACGGTCGCCTCCTGTACCGCCGGTACATGCAAGAGCTGCGATTCCACCTCGCCCAGCTCAATGCGGAAGCCCCGGATTTTCACCTGATGGTCGCTTCGGCCCACATACTCGATGCTGCCGTCTGGAAGCCAGCGCGCTACGTCACCTGTCTTGTATAGCCGCTCACCAGGGACGAACGGATTATCTAGGAACTTCTCCTCCGTTAAGTCCGTTCTTCCCCAGTACCCGCGTCCGACACATGCCCCGGATACGAAGAGCTCGCCCTTCACGCCGATCGGCTGCAGCTCAAAGCTGTCGTTCACGATGTAAATGCTCGTGTTCGCAATTGGCTTGCCAATTGGCGGCAGACCAACCTCGATAACTTCCGGCGTCATCGTGTAGGTCGTCACGACATGAGTCTCCGATGGCCCGTAATGGTTGTGCAGGCAGATATCGAGTCGCTTCAAGCACGCCTGCACCTGCGGGGTCACGACCAACTGCTCGCCCGCCGTAATGATATGGCGAACGCAGCGCGGGAATGCTTCGGCCCACTCCGGCTCGGCGAAGATGAATTTCAGGAACGCCACTGGAATGAACAACACGTCGATTTCATGCTTTTCGATTTCCTGGAACAAGCGCACCGGATCCTTGCGCATCTCATTGTCGACCATATACAAGCTTCCGCCGAACAGGAGCGCAGAGAACATTTCCTGATAGCATACATCGAAGCTGCCGGACGCATATTGCAAGATCCGCGAAGGCATCGGAATGTTCGTGCCTTTCTGCTGATAATGCAGCAGGTTAACCATGTTGCCGTGCTCCAGCATAACCCCTTTCGGATTGCCCGTCGTTCCGGATGTGTAGATGATATAGAGCAGGTTGGACGGTTTGCTGCCATTCGGTACGTCAGCTCCGTCGCCTTGGTACAGGGACTCATCGCGTACATCAATTAGGCGGACGTCATCAGGAATGATCCCCGGCAGCTCCGATTGCGCCAACACCAGCTTAGCCCCGCTGTCTGCCAGCATATAGCGAATACGCGTCTCAGGATACTCGGGATCGATCGGTACGAATGTGCCCGATGCTTTGAGTACGGCCATCACTGCGACGACTGTATCCAGCGTTCGCTCGACAATAATGCCGACAGGCTGCTCTGCGGTCACTCCATACTCACGCAGCTTCCACGCTAGCTGATTCGCCTTACGGTTGAGCTCTCCGTAGCTTAATTGCTCGCTGCCAGAGACGACAGCAACAGCATCTGGTGTCCGCTCCACCTGTTCCGCGAACAGTTCATGAACCGTCTTGTCGCTTGGATGCGCCATATCCGTATCATTGAACTTATCCTGAAGCAGCGCCTTTTCCTCATTGGTTACCATGCTCAAGTTAGACAGACTTGCTTGCGGGTTATCCAACACCGCATCGACTAATTGTTCGAAATGTCTTGCCATTCGCTCAATCGTGCCTCGCTTGAATAAATCTGTTGCGTATTCAATGCTGCACACGATTTCCGCTTCATCCTCTTCCGCTTGGAAGGTCAAATCGAACTTGGATACGGTGTGTTCATTCGGCACCGACTGGAGTCGTACCCCATCGATCTTCATTTCACCTTGATCCGCATTTTGCAAAATAAACATCGTATCAAATACCGGATTGCGGCTCATATCGCGCATCACTTGCACCTGTTCGACCAATGCTTCGAATGGATAATTCTGATTCTCGAAGGCGCCAAGCGTTGTTTCTTTTATTTCATCCAAATAGGATAAGAAAGTCTTGCTGGCAGCCGGATAGCTTCGAATGGCCAGCGTATTGACGAACATGCCGAGAAGCGGCTGTAAGTCTCCATGGTTCCGGCCTGCGATCGGCGTACCTACGATAATGTCCTCTTGAGCGGAATACTTGTGCAGCATCGTCTTGTACAGCGCAAGAAGCACCATGTACATTGTGGCTCCGTTCTCCGCTGCAATTCTCCGCAGCCCCGCACTTCTTACTGGATCTAGATCGAACTGCAGCAAATCTCCGCGGAAGCTTTGCGTTGTCGGACGAATGGAGTCCGTCGGCATTTCCAGCACCGGAAGCTCTCCAGCCAGTACCTTTAGCCAATATCCTTCTTGCAGCTTCATTGCCTCCTGCTGAGTATCCGATTGCTGCCATACGGCGTAATCCTTATATTGAATCCGCAGCGGCGTAAGCTCTTCTCCACTGTACAAGCGGACAAACTCATTGATGAGAATGCCCATCGACGTACCGTCTGAGATGATATGATGCATATCGAACATGAGAATGAAACGTTCTTCGGACAATTCGATAACTCCGATTCGCAGCAGAGGCGGCATCTCCAATTGGAAGGAACGGACAAACTGCTGCATAAGCTTCGAAGCACCTTCCTCGCTTGCGCGCACATGCTCGATTGCGAAGTCTACTTCCGGGTAAATCCGTTGAACAGGCTCGCCGTTCACAATCTCAAATCCAGTGCGCAGCGTTTCATGGCGCTCAATCAGTCTCTTGAAGGCTTCTTCCAATCGCCCAAGATCCACAGCTCCCTCAAGCAGCATCATGTTCGGCATGTTGTAACTCAGTTCCGCCCCTTCAAGCTGATGCAGAATATACAAGCGTTTTTGAGCTGAAGACACCGGATAATGCTGGCTTGGAGCCGCCACCGGGATACTCACATGCCTGCTTCCCTCCGCATTGCTGAGTCGCTTCGCCATCACTTCAAGCGTCGGATATTGAAATACGTCTTTCAACGGCAACTCGATATTTAGCTCCTGATGCAGTCTGTTTACGAGCAGCGTCGCCTTCAGGGAATGACCACCCAACTCGAAGAAATGATCCGTCACGCTTACACTGCTAATACCGAGCACATCCTGCCAAATTTGAACAAGCTGTGCTTCAAGCGGCGTCCGCGGCGCAACGAAAGTCTCTCCGTTCCGTCCTTCTTCCGGAGCCGGCAGCGCCTTGCGGTCTACCTTGCCGTTCGGTGTGAGTGGAAGCTGTTCCAGCTGAATAAAGTGCGCTGGAAGCATATAACTTGGCATAGCTTGACCCATCACTTCGCGCAAATGATTCGCCTCAAGCGGACGCATCGCTACATAGTAGGCGCATAGCTGCTTCTCGCCTGTGTCAGTGTCTCGTGCGACGACGACCGCTTCTTGCACATCCTCTACATTCAGCAGCTGCGCCTCGATTTCTCCTAGCTCAATCCGATATCCGCGAATTTTCACCTGTTGGTCGATTCGGCCAACATATTCAATGGAACCGTCAGGAAGCCATTTCGCCAAGTCTCCCGTGCGGTACATCCGCTCTCCCTGGACGTACGGGGAATCGACGAACTTCTCTGCCGTCAAGTCTGGACGATTCAAATATCCTCGTGCCAATCCATCACCTGCCACGCACAACTCGCCGGCAACGCCTACTGGCTGCAGCTTATTGTTCGCATCAACGATATAGATTGACGTATTGCTGATCGGACGTCCAATCGGTACCGTCACCGCATTCTCCGTGACTTCGTACACATTGTGGCAAGTCGCGAATACGGTACTCTCCGTCGGGCCGTATACATGCTTGAGTACACCTGGCGCGACATGATTGAGCGCCTTGCGAACGTGGCTGACAGATACCCGTTCGCCACCGAATAAGATAGCCCGAATATTGCTCAAGCAGGAAGCCTGGACATCAACCAGTACGTTAAAGTACGCCGTCGTGATGAACATAACCGAAATCTTCTCTTGTACGATCAACTCAGCCAATTGCCGTACTTCCAGAAGCGTCTCGTGTGGTACAAGAACAAGCTTGGCCCCGTTCAGCAGTGCACCATAGATGTCGAAGGTCGACCCGTCAAATGCATAGCTGGACATTTGCAGCACGTTGTCATGATTTGTGATGTCGATATACTCGGTTTCTCTCACCACACGTACAATATTGCGGTGCGTCGTCAAGTTCCCCTTCGGCTTACCCGTCGTGCCGGATGTGTAGATTACACAGGCTAAGTTCTCGCTGCTTGCGTCTGTGTTCGCCTCAAGATTCGAACCGTTGCTGTCATAGGATGTTTCGGTGTCAAGATTGATAATTGCATCAAGTGGTGATGCGTCCATGACTGGAATTTTCCCCGTTAAGTGCTGCTGTGCCAGCATGATTCGCGCACCGGAATCTTCAAGCATGTACCGAATCCGTTCTTCCGGATATTCCGGATCGATTGGCACATACCCGCCTCCTGCCTTCAAGATTGCCAGAATACCAATAATCATATCCGGCGAACGTTCAGACATGAGGCCTACCAGCTTATCCGTTCCAACTCCGACTGCCCGCAGTGTACGTGCCAATCGGTTCGCCCGATCGTTCAAATCACGATACGTTATCTGGACATCACGGAAAGAGATGGCTACTGCATCAGGATGTCGTTCGGCTTGTTCCTCGAATAAGCGATGCAGCATCATGTCTCGAGGGTAATTCGTAAATGTATCGTTGAATGATTGGACCACTTCCGACTTCTCGGCTTCCGTCGCGAGCTCCAGATCTTCTACAGCAATCCGTGGATTGTCTACGATCTGCTCCAAAATATTGTTCAAATGCCCCATCAACCGTTCCATGTCTGCTTGTAAGAAGCGGTTAGCATTGTAATCAAACCGAATAGAGATCTGTTCTCCCGGTACAACGATCAAGTTGAAGTCGTAATTGGTCTGTTCCTCCACCGCTACATCAGTTAAGGATGGCATACCGTGCTCGTCGCCGCCCGCCTGCTCTAGCTGTTCGTCCATCGGGTAGTTCTCGAACACCATAATTTGTCTGATCGCATTCTGCTTCAGCGCACTGCGAGATTGTATCTCATATAGTGGATAATAATCGTACTTGCCGGACTCCAGCGCTTGTTCTTGAAGCAGCCCCATCAGTTCCGCAAAGCTGGTGCTTCCCTCGCACTTGACGCGGATCGGAATCGTATTAATGAATAAGCCGATCATCGTCTCAATGCCTGGCACCTCTGCTGGTCTGCCTGATACGACGCTGCCGAAAACAACATCATTTGTGCCATTATATTTTTGCAAAATAACGCCCCATGCCGCTTGCAGTAAAGTATTAAGCGTAACCTGATGCTGTCTCGCCGTCCGGCTAATGGATGCGCTCAAGCCAGCATCCAATTCACGACTCCATTTTTCAGCCTTATATGGTTCGTTATCGATTCCCGCCGATGATTCTTGCGGGATCTCTGTTACTTGATCGTAATCAGCCAAGTATGCAGACCAATAAGTCCCGGCCGCCTCCTCGTCCTGCTGCCCTAGCCATTCAATGTATTGGCTGTAAGCTGGAACCGCTGTTCTATCCGGCGACTTCTTCTGCAGCAAGGCGGCATACGTATCGAACAGCTCTTGCATCAGCTGTGGCAGGCACCAGCCGTCCATCAAGATATGGTGAGAGCTCCACAGTACACGGCAGCTCAATTCCCCTGTACGGATAGCCGATACGCGCATCAGGGCACCTTGTGCGAGATCGAAGCCAAGCAGTTGGTCACTGCTGACCGCTTCCTTAATGAAGGATTGCTGCTCCTCTTCATTCAAAGCGCGCACATCCTGGAACGAGAATCCGATTGGTTTGTTCCGGAATACGACTTGTACCGGTTCGCCTTGAGGGCCGCTAATGAAGTTCGTTCGCAACACAGCGTGCCGCTTCGCCAATTCGTTCAGACTGCTGGAGAACAGTTCCACATCAAGCGTACCTTCCAATGTGAACATCGTCTGCTCATGGTACGCCCCCGTCAGACTGTCCATCGCGCTGTGGAACCACATTCCCTTCTGCATCGGCGTCAATGCATATACATTCTCGATCTCGCCGATATGCTGCATTTGCGAAGATATCCGATCCAGCCACTCCAAGCTAAGTCCCTTAAACAAGACATCACTTGGCGTCAATTGCGTCCGTTCCTGTGATTCGCAGTGTGCGATAATTTCCTTCAGTGATTCTGTAAGGAAATCGCCCAATTCCTCCATCGTCTCTTTGCGATACTCCTTGACGCTGTAACTTAATCCCAGTGTCAATTGGCCTTCTGCGATCACGCCGTTAATATCGAGCGGATACTTGCGCTCCTGCTCATCGCTAATCTCCGAACCGCTTGCATATGGAGATACACTCAGTTCGTTATTGCTCAAGTCCGCATCGAACTGTCCCAGGTAGTTGTAACGAATTTGTGTCGTTGGCGCATCATTCCAAGCCTGTTTGCCCGAATTGGATAAATACCGGAACAGACCGTACCCGATTCCTTTGTTCGGAATGCGGCGCAAATCCTCTTTTACCTTCTTGAGCTGAGATCCAAGACTGTCGTTCGCTTCCATCCCGAGCTCAAACGGATATTCGGTCGTAAACCAGCCAACCGTCCGCGTAATATCCATGCCTTGTATAATGGACTCGCGTCCATGCCCTTCCAGCGTAACCAGTATGCGCTCGATGCCGCGCCACTTCATGAGTGCCCTGCCAAGCGCTGTAAGCAGAATATCATCCATTTCGGTGTTGTAAGCACGGTGAACATGCTTCAGAAGCCGTTCTGTATCTTCCCGATTCCACTCGAGCACGACGGATTCACTGTCGCGCTGCAAGGAAACCGTGCACTCGCTGTCTTTAGGGAGGGCGGCCACTTCCGTCTGCGCGACGCCGAGCCAATAAGCAGATTCCTTATCCATCGCTGGACTATTCGCATACTCTACTAGCTGTTCCGCCCATGTACGGAAGCTGTCCGTCTTCATCGGCAGACGTACTTGGCGTTGATTCAGCGCCTGTTCGTAGCCTGATGCGAGATCCTCAAGCAATATTCTCCAAGACACGCCATCGATGACTGCGTGGTGGATAACGAGCAGCAAGTGATCACCTTCACTGCCGTGGAATAAGCCTGCCTTGACCAAAGGCCCTGACTGTAGATCAATACTGCCTTGAATGTGGTTTGCTTCCGCTTCAATCGCTGCGGCGAAATCCGACTGATCCGTTAAATCGATCTCTTCCATACTGAAGAGTTCGCCCTCTACTAGGGATCGATTCCAGAGCGAAAATTCTCCTTGTTCCGTTCTCTGAATTACAATACGAAGCGCATCATGGTGTTCAACCAACTTATGAAGCGCCTTGCGCACTGCATCTGCGACAAAGCCATCCTTGCGATACAGCATTACCGACTGATTGAAATGATGCGGATTCGCAAACTGCTGATGCTCGAACCAATGAAGAATCGGTGTCATCGGCACCTCACCGACGACTTCTCCCTGATCAGCCGTTCGATTAATCGGCTGCATGTATGGAACCAACTGTGTAACCGTTGGGTATTTGAACAAGTCGCGAATTTCAAGCTTGAAGCCCGCCTGCTGCATTCTTGCTGCCACTTGAATGGACTTGATGGAATCTCCGCCAAGCTCGAAGAAGTGATCGGTTATCCCGACACGTTCGATGCCAAGTACGGCTTGCCATACAGTTGCTAGCATTTGTTCCGCTTCCGTGCGCGGCGCAACATATTCCGATTCAACTTGAAGGCTTCTCTCTGGAGCCGGCAAAGCTTTGCGATCCAGCTTGCCGTTCGGCGCCAGCGGCATCTGCTCCAGCCTTACGAAGTATGATGGAATCATATAGCTTGGCAGTTCGGCGGCAAGCGCGGCTCGCAGGTCACTTACTGTTGCTTCTCCATCTGCTACATAGTAGGCGCAAAGTGACTTCTGTCCGCTCTCGTCTTCCCTCGCAACGACGACTGTCTCCCGAACCGCGTCAATATTCAGCAGCGCAGTCTCCAGCTCGCCAAGCTCGATTCGATAGCCGCGGATTTTCACCTGATGATCAATCCGTCCCAAATATTCAATGTTACCGTCTGGCAGCCACCGCGCGAGATCCCCCGTTCGGTACATCCGTTCACCCACGGAAGGCACCAATACGAATTTCTCTGCTGTCAGTTCTGGGCGATTCCAGTATCCGCGCGCCAATCCGACGCCCGTGATGCACAGTTCGCCCGCTACGCCGATCGGCTGTACTTGATTGTGCCCGTTCACAATATAGATGCGTGTGTTGTCAATCGGCTTGCCAATCGGCACACTCACATACGTTTGGCCTAGTTCGCAGTCGAAGTACGTGACATCTACCGTTGCCTCTGTCGGACCGTACAGATTGATGAGTCGTGCTCCGCTGGCTGGTACAACATACTGATGGAATCGCTCGACCTGCGATGCCAACAGCGCCTCACCGCTCGTGAACACCTGCTGGAGTGGAGACAGACGATCACGCTCTGCCTCAGGCAGCTGCTCGATATGCTCGAGGAAGGCGTGCAGCATTGATGGCACGAAGTGCATCGTCGTAATTTCGTACTGTTCGATCGCCTCAACGATTGCTGCCGGATTCTTCTCCCCGCCAACTGGAAGCATAAGCACCTTCGAGCCGACAAATGCCCACCAGAACAACTCCCAAACAGATACGTCGAACGTGATCGCCGTCTTCTGCATAATCGTGTCATCCGCGCCTATCGGGTACCGCTTCTGCATCCACAACAAGCGGTTGATGACTGACGTATGCTCGACCATAACCCCTTTCGGACGTCCGGTCGTACCAGATGTATAGATGATGTAGGCGATATCGGTTGGCTTGTTGACCACCTCAAGGTTTGAGTTATCCTGATCGTACGAGTCAGCATCATCCAGATTAATAACGCGGCCAGCAAAATCAATTGCTTCACCCACGCTGCCTTGAACAATCAGTACTTGAGCCTCGGAATCGTCCAGCATATATCGGATGCGTTCTTCTGGATAATCCGGCGCGATCGGCACATAAGCGCCGCCAGCTTTCAATATCCCCATGATGCCAACCATTAGCTCTAACGATCGTTCCGCCATAATGCCGACGATCTGATCCGGAACAACGCCTGCTGCTCGCAGTGTCCGCGCCAACTGATTGGCACGATCATTCATCTCCTGGTAGGTCATCGTATCTGCTCCGTACAACACCGCGATCGCATCCGGCGTCCGCTGAACCTGCTCCTCGAACATCCGATGAATCATCTGTTCGCGAGGATATTCGACTTCCGTATCATTGAATGCCGTCAGAAGCTCTGCCTTCTCGACGTCGGTCGCCAGACGGACATCTTTCACAGCAATGGCCGGATCAGCTGTTACCTGCTCAAGGACATGAATCAGATGCTGCCGCACTCTCTCCATATCTGCTCGAGCATACATGGCGGCATTGTACTCGAGGCGAATCATCATATCCTCGCCAGGCATCACTACGAGATTGAAATCATAGCTCGTCTGCTCGGCCACCCGCACGTCAGTAATGTTCAATTGTCCCCGCTCATCACCAGCCTGTTCCATTTGCTCTTCCATCGGGTAATTTTCGAACACCAGAATATGATTAATCAAATCCTGCTTATGAGCGCTGAGCGCCTGTATGTCATACAGCGGATAATAATCATACCGCCCTGACTCCAGTGCCTTCTCCTGAAGTTGCTTCATCACATCTGCAAATCTGTCATCCGCTTCGCACGCAACACGAATTGGAATGGTGTTAATGAATAGTCCAATCATGGATTCAATGCCTGGGATTTCCGCCGGTCTGCCCGATACGACTCCGCCGAATACAGCGTCACCGGTATTGTTGTACTTCTGCAAAATAATGCCCCATGCCGCCTGCATTAGCGTGTTCAGCGTCAGCTGATGCTGCTTCGCTACCCGATGCATCTTCGCAGTTAAAGCCTCGCCCAGTTCAAATACGAGATTGTCAGCAATATATACATCGCTTCGCCCGCTCGATTTCTTCTGAGGAAGAACCGTTTGCTGATCGTAATCCGACAGATAGTCGCTCCAATACTGGGATGCAGCTGTGTAATCTTGCTTGTACAGCCATTCAATATAGAGACTGTATGGCGATGCTCCCGATCGGCTGCTTGACCGTCCATTTACGGAATCGGAATACGTCTCGAGCCATTCTTGCGTGAGCTGCGGCAAGCACCAGCCGTCCATCAGAATATGATGAGAGCTCCAAATGACATGACTGCAGTTCGCGCTCGTCCGCAACACGGACACCCGCATGAGCGCATCGCGCTCCAGATTGAAGCCCCGCTGCTTGTCAGCTTGCGCCATCGCTTCAACTCGATCCTGCTTCTCATGCTCCGGCAATTCCGTTAGATCCTCGTAACTAAATTCCAGATTCTTATTCCGGTATACAATTTGCAGCAATTCTCCGTTCCAGCCGCTGAAGAAATTGGTGCGAAGCACCGCATGGCGCGTCGCGAGTACATCTAGGCTGCTTGCGAATAGCTGAACGTCAAGCTCTCCTTGAATCGTGAAGCGAGTCTGTTCAAAATAAGCGCCCGCTTGACCGTCCATCGCATTATGGAACCACATTCCCTTCTGCATCGGCGTCAGTGCATAAATGTTCTCGATGTCCCCGAGATCCCTCGTCTGCTCCGCAATACGCTCCAGATCCTCAATACCAAGCCCGTTAACCAATACGTCACTAGGTGTCAATTCTGGCTTGTCTTTCGATGCGCAGTGAGCAACGATCTCCTGCAAACTTCCCTTCAGCAATCCTGCAAGCCGGTCAATCGTATCGCGGCGGTATTGCTTGCTGCTGTAGCTCACTTCCAATGCAAGAACCCCAGCCGATATCATCCCGTTAAAATCAAGCGTGGTGTTACGAGCCTGACGAACGCTTATCTCTGCGCCGCCCGAATATGGAGAGACTTCCATCTCATTGTTCTGCAAATCCTGATCGAATTGTCCCAAATAGTTGAAGCTGATTTCTGGCTGAGCTGATGCTTCTGATCGTGATACATTTTCCGTACCAGACATACCTGAGTCCGATAAATATCGATGAATGCCATAACCGATGCCTTTATTCGGAATACGTCGCAAATTTTCCTTCATTTGTTTGATTCGATAGGACAAACTCTTGTTCGGATCGCTCTCGAGCAGGAATGGATATTCACTCGTGAACCACCCCACAGTGCGTGAAATATCAAGCTCCGGCATGATATTCTCGCGGCCGTGTCCTTCAAGTGTAACTAGGGCTTTCTCATGTCCACACCATTGCTGTATAGCCATGCCGAGCGCCGCGAGCAGAATGTCGTTCATGTCCGTGTTATAAGCCCGGTGAACATGCTTCAGCAGCATATCCGTCTCCTCCCGGCTCCATTCCACTACGACCGACTCGCTATCCTGCTGCAAGGATGTCTCCGCTTCGAAATCCTTCTGCAAAGGCAAAATACTCGTTGCATTCGCTTCTGCTTGTTCCCAGAAGACTTGTTCCTCTATCATGGCTTCGCTTCGTGCATATGACGCGAGCTGATTCGCCCATGTGCGGAAGCTGTCCGTCTTGGCAGGCAGCCGAACAGGCTCTCCCTTCAACGCTTGTTCATATCCCGTAGCGATATCCTCCAGCAAGATGCGCCAGGACACACCGTCAACAACGCCATGGTGCATGACAAGCAGAAGATGATCCCCCTCGTCGGTACGGAACAATCCGGCTCTTGCCAACGGCCCATCGTGCAGGTCGAAGCTGCGCTGAATCTCCGTGGCCTTGGCTTCAATGATCTGCCGTACATTCTGCTCATGATCA
Source organism: Paenibacillus wuxiensis (assembly GCF_040195695.1). Taxonomy (NCBI): domain Bacteria; kingdom Bacillati; phylum Bacillota; class Bacilli; order Caryophanales; family Paenibacillaceae; genus Paenibacillus; species Paenibacillus wuxiensis. The sequence goes on from NZ_JBEFZI010000006.1 coordinate 395,592, forward strand.
CCTGATGCTGAGCCAGTAAGGTTCAGAACTTCCAGATGGAACAATTCTCCCTCTTCGATTGCGCGATTCCAAGCTGTATAATCACCTTGATCATTCCGTCGGAATACGATACGCAGCGCATCGTGATGTTCCGTTACTGCCTGAAGTACATTGCGGATTGCCGCTTCGTTAAAGCCTTCTCTCCGGTACAGCATGATCGACTGGTTATAGTGATGCGCATCGGCAAACTGCTGTTCGAAAAACCATCCAAGAATCGGCGTAAGCGGCACATCACCTGATACTTCGCCCTGATCTGCAACCTTGCTTGCCCTCTGCAAGTGTGACCCCAGTTGGGCAATCGTTGGATACTTGAACAGATCCCGAATTTCAAGCTTATAGCCTGCTTGCTGCAATCGGGAAGCAACTTGGATAGACTTGATGGAGTCGCCTCCAAGCTCAAAGAAATGATCCAGCACACCGACTCGTTCCATACCAAGGACGGTTTGCCATACATTCGCCAGCGCTAACTCCTCTTCCGTGCGTGGCGCCACGTATTCAATCCCCGTGTGCGCACCCGCTTCTGGGGCAGGCAGCGCCTTGCGATCGACTTTCCCGTTCGGTGTGAGCGGCAGGCGATCCAGTTGAACGAAATAGGATGGAATCATATATGTGGGCAATTCATCGGCCAATGCGCTTCTCAGTTCACTCACCGACAGATTGCGATCCGCAACGAAATAAGCGCATAATGCTTTTGTCCCGTTCGGATCCTGACGCGCCACGACGACACTCTCACGAACAGTCTCCACCTTGAGAAGCTTGGACTCGACTTCGCCGATCTCAATGCGGTAACCGCGTATTTTCACTTGATGGTCGATACGGCCTAAATATTCGATATTGCCATCCGGCATCCAGCGAGCCAAATCCCCTGTGCGGTACATTCGGTGATCCTGCAGGAATGGATCTGCGACGAATTTCTCGCTCGTCATCTCTGGACGATTCCAATACCCGCGACCGACGCATGGGCCGCCGATATAGAGCTCACCGATGACACCAACCGGAAGCAAGGAACGTTGTCCGTCCATAATGTACATCGTTACACCCGGCAATGGTTTTCCAATCGGCAGCGCTCTTGGAACAGTTGGAGTCGTTGGTTCATAATAGCTGGCATCGATGCATGTCTCAGTCACGCCATAGCTATTAATGATGCGGAACTGCGAACCGAATCGATCCAGCATCTTCTGAAACTCATCCGGCGGGCAATAGTCCGACCCAACGGCGACAAGCTTCAAGCTGCTGATATCCAGCTTGTTCTCATACACATATTCCATTAGCGGAATGACGATAGACGGTGTGCAGTCGAACATATGAAGACGATGCTTCCGGATCAATTCGTAGATTTCAGCTGGATTCGCACGTGCGTGCTCTGGGCAAAGAACCAGTTCTCCGCCATGCAGCAGCGCACGAATCAAATCCCCTGAAAATACGTCGAATGAGAAGCTCGCCCATTGCATCCAGCGAATGCTCTCTTCCCGCAGACGATATTCACGTTCCCAAGCCTTCGCCATAACTGTCAGTTGTCTGTGCTCGATCATGGCACCCTTCGGCTGTCCCGTCGTGCCCGATGTATAAATGACGTAAGCCAAGTGTTGTGGTTCAGTGATGGACACAAGATTGGCAGCATCCTCAGCATAGGATGACTCATCATCAAGCAGAACCCATGTACCGTCAAACGATGAGAGAGACTGTAAATGGCTCTGCGTCACCAATACGTTTGCCTTGGAATCCTCCAGCATGTAACGGATACGTTCTTCCGGATATTTCGGATCAATTGGAACGTAAGCGCCGCCTGCCTTCAAGATCGCCATAATGCCCACGATCATGTCCAGCGAACGGTCTGCCAAGATGCCGACGAGCTGCTCCGGCTGCACGCCGTGTTGACGAAGCGTACGTGCCAGACGGTTCGCCCTCTCGTTCAACTCCCGATACGACAGTTGTTCATTCTCATGCACGACCGCAGTTCGTTCCGGTTGAAGAGCGGCCTGCTCCTCAAAGAGTTGATGAACCGTGTGCTTCTGCTCCATTTCTGACGGATCATGATTGAACTTGAATCGAATTTGCTCTTGCTCACCCGGCGTCAACATCCCGAGCACGGAGATTTGCGCCTCAGGCGACTGTGCAATTGAATGAAGCAGCTGTCGATAATGATCCGCCATTCTTACGATTGTGTCTTGTCTGTATAAGGACGAAGCATACTCCAAGCTGCAAGCGAGCCCATCCGCTCCTTCCGCAACGTCAAAGCTGAGATCGAACTTGGATATTTGGTGTTCGAAGCCATACGGCTTCAATTGGAGTCCTGGAAGTTCAAAATCCTTGTTCTCCATATTTTGTAGGGAGAACATCGTATCGAACAGCGGGTTGCGGCTCATGTCTCTTGTAACATGAAGCTTCTCAACAAGCTCTTCGAATGGGTACTCCTGATGTTCAAATGCAGCTAACGCCTGCTCCTTCACTTGTTCCAAATAAGCACGGAAAGTCGATTCTCCAGCCGGATAATTGCGAATTGCGAGCGTATTGACGAACATACCAATAAGCGGCTGCAAATCGTCGTGCATTCTCCCTGCGTTCGTCGTGCCGACGACAATATCTTCCTGACCCGTGTACTTATGCAGCAGCACCGTGTAAGCTGCGAGCAGAACCATGTATAACGTCGTTCCGCTATCCGCTGCGAGGCGTTGCAATGCCGTACTTATATCCGAATCGACCGTAAATTCATAGGTCTCCCCTTCGTAGCTCTGAATGGCTGGACGCGCGTAATCCGTTGGAAGCTCAAGTACAGGCAGTTCTCCGCCAAATGATAGCAACCAGTAGGTCTCCTGCTGCTTCGAACGCTTCTGCTGTGCTTCCGACTGCTGCCAAGCGGCAAAGTCTTTATATTGAATGCGCAGCGGTGGCAGCTCCTCACCCCCGTACAACCGAGCGAACTCCTCTACTACGACTCCCATAGATGCACCATCAGAAATGATATGGTGCATGTCATAGAGGAGCACATGTCGATCCGGTGCCATTTCAATTAAGCCAACCCTCATCAACGGCGGATTCATCAAGTCGAACGCTCGGATAAATTCGCGGGCTTTCTGCGCCGCTTCCGCCTCGCTTGTCTGCATATATTCAATGGCAAAGCTTACATCCTGATACACCTTCTGCACCGGTTCTCCGTCCATCAGCTCGAATCCGGTACGCAGTGTCTCATGTCGTGCAATCAGCTTGCGGAATGAGGCTTCGAGGCGTTCTCTATCCAGCAGTCCCTCCAGCAGCATGGCACCCGGCATATTGTAACTCTGTTCCGCACCTTCGAGCTGCTGCAGGACATACAGCCTCTTTTGCGCTGAAGATACCGAATAATACTCGCTTTCCTTCACCCGTTCAATCGCGCTGAACTCCTGCTGCTCCATCCCATCCATAAGCAAAGCCAATTCTTCGATCGTCGGATTGCGGAACAAATCCCGAAGCGGCACATTGACGTTCAACTCCTTGTGAAGCTTGCTTGCCAATGTAGCTGCCCGCAGCGAGTGTCCGCCAAGGGCGAAGAAATTATCCTTGATGCCGACCCTTTCCACACCAAGCGACTCCTGCCAGATTTGCGCAAGTCGTTCTTCAAGTGGAGTACGAGGCGCAATATACTCCGTGCCAATAGCCATGTTAGCTTGGGGATCGGGCAATGACTTGCGATCCAGCTTGCCGCTTGGCGTAAGTGGCAGCTGTTCCATTTGCACAAAGTGAGAAGGAATCATGTAATCCGGCAGATTGGAAGACAACGCCTCCCTTAATTCCGTCACAGTAAGCTCAGCGTCAGCTACCATGTACGCACACAGCATATGTTGGCCATTACCGTCCGGCCTAGCATCCACGATGACCTCTCGCACACCCGCTACCTTCTTCAAGCTCGACTCGATTTCGCCCAGCTCGATACGGAATCCACGGATTTTGACTTGGTGATCAATCCGTCCCAAATATTCAATTGTGCCGTTCGGCAGCCATCTGGCGGAATCACCAGTATGGTAAATGCGTTCACCTGGCACAAATGGATGAGCCGCAAATTTCTCTTCTGTTAATTCCGGACGGTTCAAGTAACCTCTCGCCAGTCCCTCACCGGATATGCATAATTCGCCCGGCACATGTAACGGCTGCAACTCTCCAGAAGTATTCAAAATCATCACACTCGCATTAGAGATCGGTGTACCAATGGTGATGGGTTGATCCTTCTCGAGGCCGATTGCGCAGGTCGCCACGACGCTGTTCTCTGTCGGGCCATATTCATTAAACAGCTTTACATCAGGAAGCTGCTCCTTGCTTCTAGCTACTAATGCACTGCTGACACTCTCGCCAGCCAATGTCACTGTACGCAGCGTAGACACAGATTCGGCCTGCATCACATTGAGCAGCGCTCCGTATAGATTCGGTACGCAAATGAAGTGCGTGATTCCCGATTGGCTGATAGCGCCATGCAAGGCGAGCGGATCCTTCGCGTCCTCTTCCTTAAGTAAAAATAGACCTGCGCCGGACAATAATGAGCCGAATGCGCTCATGACGAAGCCGTCAAAGGAAAAGGAAAACAATTGCAGAACTCGGTCGGAGGAAGAAAGCCCGTATGTCCGAATTCTCCACAACAGCGCATTGACTGCGCTTCTATGTTCAATCATGACCCCTTTCGGATTGCCTGTCGTGCCCGAAGTATAGATGACATATGCCAAGTTGCTTGAATCGGACACAGAGGCAAGCTCCGTCTCGTCGTCATGATAATTATGTTCGCTATTCATATCCACGATCGTGCCTTCATAGGTGACACGCTCGCGAAGATGGTCTTGAAGCAGTAGCGTCTGCGCTCCCGAATCCTCGAGCATATAACGAATGCGCTCCTGCGGATATTCAGGGTCGATCGGAACATAGGCCCCACCAGCCTTCATGATGGCTAGCAAGCCTACAATCATTTCGAGCGACCGTTCGGCCATGATGCCAACGAGCTGATCCGGTTGAACGCCAGCTTTTTGTAACGTACGCGCCAGCCTGTTCGCCCTTCCATTTAGCTCGGCGTATGTTACCTGTTGCTGCCCATAAACTGCCGCAACAGCATCCGGTGTGCGATGTGCTTGTTCCGTGAAGAGTTCATGAATTGTTCGGTCACGTGGATACTCTGCAGCCGTCGTATTAAATCCGTGCAGGAGCAGCGATGTTTCCTCATCCGAAAGTAAGCGAAGATCCCCCAAATTCGTATTTGGCTCAAGCAATACGATGCTCAGCACGCGCTGCAAATGCTCAATGATTTGCGATATAAATACCGAGTCATAGACACGTTCGTTATATACAACGCTCAAAAGGAGGTTCTCAGCTTCGAACTCAAATTGGAACAATACATCTGCAATAACCGTTGGAATAAAGTTAACGGTATGTATATTCTTCAGAGCTGCCATCGTATTGATGACAGGCAAGCCATTTTTTTCTTGCACATTCATCTGCTCAGTTATGAGCCGGAAGGGGATATGCTGATGTCGAATCGCTTCTGTAAAGGATTGTTTCAGTGAAGTAAGCAAGGATTTGAACGTGAGCTCTTCATTGACATTCTCCTTCAATAGGACGACTTGATTGATGGGAAGTCTCTTCTCCCCTGCTTTTCGCACGATAGGCATGCCGATGACGATGCGATTCTCGCTCGTGTATTTGTGCAGCAAGCATTGGATGCCACCTAGTAAAATCATGAAGGCTGCTTGATGCGAGCCCTTAGACATGCGAATAATTCGTTCCGAAATTTCAGCAGGCATCGTAACAGAAACGGAATAATGTCGTGCCGCTTCACTGCTTGGAGTGCTCGTGTAGGGCAAAGTCGTAGGCGTATCTTCAGTATCGAGTTTCGCTTTCCAAAATTCGATTTCTTTATCAAAAGCCATTCTGATCATCTCCCCTCTCAAATCAAGTAAAGCCCCTAGAGGACGGCATCCGTCCATCCGGGTACGTGCCTGTCAATCCATTGCACGCAGCCCGAATGAACGAGATCCAATCCTAGTGTCATGAATGACGCGTTAACAACCGAACAACAGTGTCAAATGCAGCGATTTAGAATGCAAAGTCAATTTCTTCTTCCAATTCTTCCTCTTGATAAGCACAGCCGCTCAGTTGAATATCCTCCAAGCGGATGTCAGGCTGCTCGCAAGCTTGAGATAGAATTTCCAAGAAGTCTTCTGCGAAATTCGCAATCATGTTGGCGGAAAACAGCTTTGTGCAATATTCAAACTGCCCGCTCAGCATGCCGTCTTCGATAGCCATTTCCAAGGTTAAATCGAATTTCGCAACCGTATGTGATGGAATTAGAGGCTCGAAGGCCAATTCTCCCAGGTTGATCGTGCGCGCTTTTGCGTTCTGCAGGACGAACATTGTGTCGAATACCGGATTACGGCCTGGAACCCAAGCATCCTCTAACTGCTCCACCAGCTTATCGAACGGATAATCCTGATGCTCGAAGGCGCTCAGGGTCGATTCCTTCACTTCCTCTAAATAACTGCGGAACGTCTTGTCATCATTTGGGTAATTGCGAATCGCAAGCGAATTGACGAACATCCCGATTAGCGGTTCTACATCTACATGGGTTCTGCCCGCAATTGGGCTTCCCACAACCAGGTCATTTTGTCCTGAATATTTATGAAGCAAGGTCGTATAAGCCGCCAGCAGCACCATATATAGGGTTGCTCCCGATTGGGATGCCAAGCGCTGCAGCTTCTCGTTCAACTGCCCATCAATCGCAAAGTGCAGCTTATCTCCTTCATAGCTGCGCTGTTCGCCTCTTGCAAATTCGGTCGGCAGCTCCAGTAACGGAAGTTCATTGCCCAATGTCCGCAGCCAGTATTCTTCATGTTCCTTCATCTGCTCGCTGCTTGCTTCTCCTTGCTGCCACAGCACATAATCTTTGTACTGGATTTCAAGTGGAGGAAGTTCCTCCCCGTTGTACAAGCGAGCAAGCTCATCAACCAATATGTCCATAGAGATCCCGTCCGAAATGATGTGATGCATATCGAACAGCAATAGATGTTGTTCTTCTTGCTCAAGTTGGACAAGTCCGACTCTCAGTAGTGGAGGCTGCTCCAGATCAAAATCGCGGACAAACTGCTCGGTAACCTGATCGATATCCTTCTCTCTCGCAGTCGAATACTCTAACGCGAAATCAACGTGCTGGTGTACGCGCTGTACAGGCTCACCATCAACCATTTCGAAGCTTGTGCGCAGTGTGTCATGGCGTGTAATCAATTGCAGAAGCGCCGCTTCCAGTCGATTTCGATCGATGTGTCCACTGACGGACATCGCCCCCGGCATGTTGTAGCTCTGCTGCGCTCCTTCAGCCTGGTGCAGAATGTATAACCGCTTTTGGGCTGAAGCCAATGGATAATGCTCGGCCATTGGCGCGATAGGAATCGCTCGGTGCTCCTGCTTCTCCAACTCGCCGATCGCCTGCGCCATCGCTTCCAGCGTCGAATAGTGGAAAATATCCCGCAGCGGAAGAGCAACGTGCATTTCCTTGCTTACCTTGCTTGCCAACGCAGTTGCGCGCAAGGAGTGCCCTCCCAATTCGAAGAAGTCGTCCTTCACTCCGATTTGATCGAGACCGAGTACTTCCTGCCATATGCGAACGAGCTTCACTTCCAATGCTGTTCGTGGTGCGGCGTGATCAGTTCCCGTCTGAATCACGTCCTTCGGAGCAGGGAGCGCTTTACGATCAAGCTTGCCGTTCGGCGCCAGCGGCATCTGCTCCAGCTGAATGAAGTACGATGGAATCATGTAGCTTGGCAGTTCAGCAGCAAGCGCCGCTCTAAGGTTACCTACCGTTGGATCGCCATCTGCTACATAATAGGCGCAGAGTGATTTCTGTCCGTCTTCCTCTTCTCGCGCAACTACAACCGTCTCCCGAATTTCTTGGACATTCAGCAGTGCAGTTTCCAGCTCGCCCAATTCAATCCGATATCCGCGGATTTTCACTTGATGGTCGATTCGGCCCAAGTATTCGATATTGCCGTCAGGCAGCCACCGTGCCAAGTCTCCGGTTCGATACATCCGTTCGCCGACGGAAGGAATTGTAACGAATTTCTCTGCTGTCAGCTCTGGACGGTTCCAGTAACCGCGCGCCAACCCCACTCCCGCGATGCACAGTTCACCAGCAACGCCGATCGGCTGCACTTGATTATGTTCATTCACGATATAAATGCTCGTATTGTCAATTGGCTTGCCAATCGGCACACTTACATAAGTCTGGCCTGGCTCGCAGTCGAAGTACGTTACGTCCACCGTCGCCTCAGTCGGCCCGTATAGATTAATAAGCTGCGCTCCGCTTGCAGTTGCAATATAACGGTGGAACCGCTCGACCTGTGAGGCAAGCAGTGCCTCGCCACTCGTGAACACCTGCCGCAGCGGTGCGAGACCGCGCTCACGCTCTGCCTCTGTCATTTGCTCCACATGCTCAAGGAACGCGTGCAGCATGGATGGAACGAAGTGCATCGTCGTTATTCGGTGACGCTCAATCGCATCCACAATCGCATGTGGGTTCTTCTCCCCACCGACTGAAAGCATAAGCACCTTCGAGCCGACAAATGCCCACCAGAACAGCTCCCAGACCGATACGTCAAACGTGATCGCCGTCTTCTGCATAATCGTATCTTCCGATCCTATCGGATAGCGTTTCTGCATCCACAGCAAGCGGTTGATGACCGAAGTATGCTCGACCATAACCCCTTTTGGACGTCCGGTCGTTCCCGACGTATAGATGATGTAGGCGATATCGGTCGGCTTGTTGACTGGCTCAGGATTCGAACCGTCCTCATCGTATGCTTCTGCATCATCCAGATTGATGATGCGGCCCGCGAAGTCAACCGCTTCTCCCGCGCTTCCTTGAACAAGCAGCACCTGAGCCTTGGAATCGTCCAGCATATATCGAATGCGATCCTCTGGATAATCCGGTGCGATAGGCACATAGGCGCCTCCTGCCTTCAGAATCCCCATAATGCCAACCATTAGCTCCAGAGAACGCTCTGCCATAATACCGACAATCTGATCGGGTTCAACCCCTGCCGCACGCAGCGTCCTTGCCAGCCGGTTCGCACGTTCGTTCAGCTCTCGGTAGGTTATGACGTCATCCCCATACAGCACTGCTGCAGCATCCGGCGTCCGCTGCACCTGCTCTTCGAACATCCGATGAATCGTCTGTTCGCGAGGGTAGTCGACAGCTGTGTCATTGAATGCAGATTGGACTTCTGCCTTCTCCGCTTCGGTAGCGAGCTGCACTTCAGCAATGGAGATTGCAGGATTGCCTGTTACTTGCTCCAGTACATGCATCAGATGATGATGCAGCCGTTCCATATGACCGCGATCATACACTTCCGAGTTGAAATCAAAGCGAATGATAAGTTCATCACCCGGCACGACCATTAGATTGAAATCATAATTGGTCTGTTCAGCTGCTTGAACATCGGTTAAAGCGAGAGCTCCGTCGTTACCGTCTCCGGTTTGCTCCATTCGCTCGTCCAATGGATAGTTCTCAAACACCATGATGTGGCTGATTAGTTCCGACTTCTGTGACGTTCTCGATTGAATCTCATAGAGCGGATAATAATCATATCGCCCAGATTCGAGTGCCGCATTTTGCAGCTGCTCCATCACGTCTGAGAAGCTTGCGCCGGCTTCGCAGCTTACACGAACCGGAATCGTGTTAATGAATAGTCCAATCATCGATTCGACACCCGGAACATCAGCAGGTCGACCCGATACGACTCCGCCGAACACCACATCTTGCGTCCCGTTATACTTCTGAAGCACGATCCCCCAAGCCGCTTGCAGCAGCGTATTTAACGTAACTTGATGCTGCTTGGCAATCCGAATCATACGGGAAGTAAGCTCAATTCCGAGCTTGCGGGACGCTTGTTCCAGCACATATGGCTTATCCTTGCCTGTGATCTTCCCATTTGGCAATCGTGTCTGCTGCTCGTAGCCCGCCAAGTACCCGTTCCAATATTCTGCCGCCGCACTCATGTCCTGCTCTGCCAGCCATTCGATATATCGGCTATAGTCTGGCAGGTTGGCCTCTTTGTTCCACATGGATCCTGCAGATCCGGAAGTTCCGACCGTTCCAGTAGCTTCAGTAGTTCCGGCTGCATGATTCGTGACAGCTGAGTATATGCGGAACAACTCGTCCGTCAACTGCGGCAAGCACCAGCCATCCATCAGAATATGATGAGAACTCCACAGTACATGGCAGCTAGATGCCTCCGTACGCATCAATGTGACGCGAACAAGCGGATCGCGTTCCAGATCGAACCCTTGCAGCTTGTCGCTCGCGACAACACGTTCCATCACAACTGCTTGCTCATCAGCTGGCAATTGGCTCAGATCCTCGTACGTGAATGTAATTCGTCCTTCCCGGAACACCACCTGTACCGGTTCCCCGTCCAAGCTGCAGAAGTTCGTCCGCAGCACGGAATGCCGGGCAGCCAGCTCGTGCAGGCTCTGGGCAAACAGGACAGGCTCAAGCTCACCTCGCAGCGTAAATCGGGTTTGTTCGAAATAAGCACCCGATGCGCCTTCTTGACCATCGAGAGCGTTATGGAACCACATCCCCTTCTGCATCGGGGTCAGCATGTACATATTTTCGATGATGCCAAGCTCTTTCGTCTCTTCAGCAATCTGCTCCAGCTGTTCGATACTCAGTCCTTGCAGCAGTAGATCACTCGGTGTCAATTCTGTCTGCTCACGTGAGACACAGTGGTCGATGATCTCGAGCAGACTCTCGTGGAAATGGCCTGCCAGCAGTTCCATCGTCTCCTTGCGGTACTCTTTCTCGCTGTAGCTCATATCCAAGGTCAATATGCCGTCAGTTATGGCGCCATTGATGTCGAGGACATATTGACGTGTATGCAAGGCGCTTCCATCGGAACCTTTCGAATATGGAGACAACATCAAGCCGCTTCCCATCGAGTCTTGAACGAATTGTCCCAAGTAGTTGAAGCTAATCTCTGGGGCAGCTCCCCATTCCAAGCTATCTTGCGGCTCAGACAAGTAGCGGCATATGCCGTAACCGATTCCCTTGTTCGGAATCTGCCGCAATTCTTCCTTCGTTCTCTTGATGTGGTACGCCAAACCTCGATCTTGCTCCGCTTGCAGCAGAACCGGATATTCGCTTGTGAACCAGCCGACTGTCCGTGAAATATCTAGGTCGCCTGCGATTGGCTCACGTCCATGACCCTCTAGGTTGACGAGAATTTGATTGTGCCCACTCCATTTCTGTATGGCTATCGCGAGAGCGGCCAGCAAGATCTCATTCATATCGGTGTTATAAGCTCGGTGCACCCGTTTCAGTAAATGCTCCGTATCCTGTTGATCCCAAGCTACGGTGACGGAATTACTGTCCTGCTGCAGACTTGATTCTGTGTCAAAGTCCTTCGGCAGCGGATTCGCTCCAGCGTTCAAGACGTGTCTCCAATAGCTGCGCTCATGACCCAAATCCGTGTGTTCAGCATATTCGACCAAACTCCGTGACCACGCGGCATAAGAATCGGTCTTCGAAGGCAAGCGGATGTCGTCACCCTTGCACGCTTGCTCGTAGCCTGCCGCGATATCTTCCAGCAGGATACGCCATGATACTCCGTCTATGACAGCATGGTGGATCGCGATGAGCAGATGATGGCCTTGCTCGCAGCGGAACAATCCAGCCTTCACAAGCGGCCCGCCCTGCAAATCGATGCTAGCCTGTATGTCGTTCGCTTTCGCTTCGATAACCTGTTCAGCATCTCCACTGTTTGCGATATCGAAGGCAAGGAAGTCGAACAGCTCCCCCTCTTCGATTGCCCGATTCCAAGCCGTAACCCCAGCGTCTGATTTACGGAATACCATTCGCAGCGCATCATGATGCTCCACGATGGTTCGTAAAGTCTTGCGCAGAACCTCCTCATTAAATCCGTCCTGCCGATACAGCATGAACGACTGGTTATAATGATGCATGTCATCCAGATCCAGTCCGAAATACCAGCGTTGGATTGGCGTCAGCTCAGCCTCGCCAGACACCTCGCCTTGATCGGCTATCCTGCCGATCGGCTGAAGCTGTAGACTCAATTGCGCTATCGTTGGGTATTTGAACAGGTCGCGTATTTCCAACTTGTATCCAGCCTGATGCAGACGCGATGACACTTGAATCGATTTGATCGAATCTCCACCCAGTTCGAAGAAATGATCATTCGTTCCAACCCGCTCCACATGCAAGACACTCTGCCATGCGGCAGCCAACGCAATCTCTGCATCCGTGCGTGGAGCTTCATATTCCGTCCCCGTATACGCAGCGCCTTCCGGTGCTGGAAGTCCCTTGCGATCCAGCTTGCCGTTCGGCGTAAGCGGCATTCGCTCAAGCCTCATAAAGTGCGATGGTATCATGTAGGCCGGCAATTCCTTCGCTAACGCAGCTCTCCATTCACCTGCCGTAAGCTCACGCTCGGATGTGTAATAAGCACACAGTACCTTCCGCCCGCTACCATCTTCCTTCGCGACGACGGCTGCTTCGCGGATATGCGGCGTTTGCTGCAGCTTCGATTCGACCTCTCCGATTTCGATGCGGTAGCCGCGAATTTTCACCTGATGATCGGTGCGCCCGATTAATTCAATGTTGCCGTCCGGCAGCCATTTCGCCAAATCCCCTGTACGATACATGCGTTGACCGTCAGCGAACGGATCGCGCACGAATTTGTCTGCTGTCATTTCCGGCCTATTCCAGTATCCGCGTCCGACTCCGGCGCCTGCGATATACAGCTCCCCAGCCAGACCAACAGGCTGAAGCGACAAGTTCTCACCGAGAATGTACATCGATACGTAAGGAAGCGGCTTACCGATTGGCACAGAACGCACTGGATCTGATGAAATCGGCTCATAATAGCTCGAGTCAACGCAAGCTTCAGTGACGCCATAGCTGTTAATGATGCGTAAATGTGAACCGAAGCGATCGAGCAGCTTGCGGAATTCATCTGCAGGACACAGATCGGAGCCAATAATTAATAATTTCAAGCTGTCGATGTCCATGCGATGCTCATACACATGCTCCATAAGCGGAATGACGAGAGCAGGTGTCGATTCGAACATCTGAATGCCGCTGCTGCGAAGAAGCTCTGCTAATGCACCCGGGTTCGCTCTTGTATCGCTCGGGCAGAGTACAAGCTCTCCTCCATGCAGCAGTGTGCGAGCGAGATCACCTGAGAATACGTCGAACGAGAAGCTCGCCCATTGCAGCCAGCGAATGCCCGGCTCATGCAATTCATACTCGGCCTTCCAAGCCTCTGCCATCGCAGCGAGCTGACGATGCTCGATCATGACTCCCTTCGGATTGCCGGTTGTACCCGATGTATAGATGACATAACAGAGATGGTCAGGCTCGCAGTTCGGCTCCAGGTTCGTATCGTCCTCATGATAGGAAGCTTCGTCTTCCAGCAGCACCCACGTTCCCTCGAAGGACACTTTATCTTGTAAATGACACTGCGTCAGAAGTATTCTTGCCTTCGCATCTTCCAGCATGTAGCGAATGCGATCCTCCGGATATTCCGGATCAATCGGGACATAGGCTCCGCCTGACTTCAAGACGGCCATGACTGCCACGACCATATCAATCGAGCGATCAGCCATAACGCCAATTAAGTCATCTGACTCCACACCTTCTGCCCGCAATGTTCTCGCAAGCTTATTCGCCCGTTCGTTCAACTCGCGGTAAGTCATGCGCTTATTCCCGAATACGACTGCTGGTTGCTCCGGTGTCCGTTCTGCTTGTTCTTCGAACAATCGATGAATCGTTCCGTCAGGAGTTTTCAATGAGCGAGTTGGATTGAACACCTGCAAGATCTCGTCGCTCTCCTGCACGGTAAGCATCCCTAGTTCGCCCATTTGCGCATCCGGGTGATTGACGATGTCCTTCAACAATTGGCTGAAATGCTCTGCCATGCGGTGGATCGTCTCTGATTTGAACAAGGAAGTCGCATACTCGAAGCTGCAATCCAGCCCCGCCTCATCCGCCTTCACATCCAAGCTTACATCGAACTTCGATATTGTGTATTCCAGTGGATATGGCTTCATTTGAAGCTCGCCCAGGGAATCAGCCTTCATGTCCGTATTGTCTAGAGCGAACATGGTGTCAAACAGCGGATTGCGGCTTAAATCCCTAGTCAACTGCAGACCTTCCACCAATTCCTCAAATGGATACTGTTGATGCTCGTAGGCCCCCAGCATTGTGCTTCTAATCTCATCCAGATAGGAACGGAATGCCTTAGCACCTGCCGGATAAGCACGAATGGCAAGCGTATTGACGAACATACCAATTAACGGTTGAAGTTCTTCATGTGTTCTGCCGGCAATCGGTGTTCCGACCACGATGTCTTCTTGGCCCGTATACTTGTGCAGCATGACGGTATAAGCAGCTAGGAGAACCATGTATAATGTCGTTCCGGTGTCAGCGGCAATTCGGTTCAAACCATCTGCCACGTCCTTATCGATTCTAAATGGCAGCGTTAGACCACCGTATTGCTGCATGGCCGGACGAGCATAGTCTGTTGGCAGCTCCAATATCGGCAATTCACCTTGGAATTGGTCAAGCCAATATGCTTGCTGATGCCTCAACTGTTCCTTCTGGGCCTCTGATTGCTGCCATGCAGCATAATCCTTGTATTGAATATGAAGCGGCGGTACCTGTTCCCCGTGATAGTGCCGCATGATTTCCTGCAGCACGATACCAATCGATACGCCGTCGGAAATAATATGATGCATATCGAACAGAAGCACATGCTGTTCCTTCGTCTCCGCAATCTCGATCAACCCGACACGAAGCAGCGGCGGCTTATCAAGCTCGAATGTGCGGATAAACTGTTTTACTTGCTGCTGAACCTCTTGTTCTTCGACTTTCCGATATTCAATCGCGAAATCCACAGTATCATGTATTCGCTGTACAGCCTCTCCCTGCACAAGCTCGAAGCCGGTACGCAAAATATCGTGACGCGCAATCAATTTGCGGAATGCAGCCTCGAACCTGCTTCGATCCAGCTCGCCTTCGAGCAGCATGATGCCAGGCATGTTATAGCCCTGCTCCGCCCCTTCAAGCTGGTGAAGGATATACAGCCGCTTCTGAGCGGAAGATACCGGATAATGATCCTGAGCCTCAGCAACCGGAATTGAAGAATAGGATTCCTCCGCCATCTCGGACATGGCAGCTGCCAGTTCTTCTATCGTAGAGAAGCGGAACACATCGCGCAGCGGCAACTGGATATTCATCTCTTGGTGCACCCTGTTAACCAGCGCAGTTGCCCTTAAGGAATGTCCGCCTAGCTCGAAGAAATTGTCTGTCACGCCGACCTGCTCAATTCCAAGCAGTTCCTCCCACATGCGGGCTAAGCTAGCTTCCATTGGTGTACGCGGCGCTACGTATTCCTTGCCCGTGTTGATGCTGCCTTCCGGTGCAGGCAGCGCCTTGCGGTCAACCTTCCCGTTGGAGGTAAGCGGCATCCGCTCCATCTGCACGAAGTAGGATGGAATCATGTAAGCTGGCAGCTCCTGCGCCAATTCGGTTCTCATTTCTCCTACGGTCAGTTGCCGATCCGCCACGAAATATGCACACAACAGCTTTTCGCCATTCTCCTCTCGTGCAATAACAATGGCTTCACGAACCGATTCTACCTTCGTTACTTGGGCTTCTACCTCGCCTAGCTCGATTCGATACCCGCGAATTTTTACTTGATGATCAATCCGGCCAAGGTATTCAATGTTGCCGTCAGGCAGCCACTTCGCCAAGTCGCCTGTCTTGTACATCTTGCTGCCCGGTTCGAATGGATTGTCAACGAATCTGTCCGCGGTCAACTCAGGGCGATTCAAATATCCACGTGCAAGCCCTTCTCCTGCGACGAACATTTCCCCGGCCACGCCTATCGGCACGCATTGTCGATTCGCATCCAGAATATAGATGCGCAAGGTCGGGATTGGGAATCCGATATTGCTTCTTGCCTGCTCGATCTCGGTTTCCGTGATCTCTTTGTACGTGACATGAACCGTAGTCTCGGTAATCCCATACATATTGATCAATTGCGTGCGCGGATATTTCGCTCTCCAGTCCTTAAGCAGCTGCGGACTCAGCGCTTCTCCGCCGAAGATCACCATTCGAATGTTCAATTCTGGGCTTCCATCCGTAAGTGCTTCCCTTATTAATTGATAGAAATAGGTCGGCGTCTGATTCAAAATCGTTACCCGCTCTTCAGCCAGCAGCTGCAGGAACATCGCAGGGTTTTTGGCTGTCAGCTGCGGAACAACCACCAATTTCCCTCCGTATAGTAAAGCGCCGTACATTTCCCATACCGAGAAGTCGAAGCAGAAGGAGTGGAACAGCGTCCATGTATCGGTTGAACGGAAGTCGAACAGATTTCTGCTGTTGAACAACAGCCGCACGACGTTCTTATGTTCAATCAATGTACCCTTCGGCTTGCCCGTCGTTCCCGATGTATAGATGACATAAGCCAGATCGGAAGGTTTGTTGACTGATGGCGGGTTGGACTTGTCCCCGCTGTATGTCTGCTCGTCATCAAGGAACAACACGGTGCCCTCATAGGCGACTTGATTCTGCAGATGTCGAGGCAATAGCAAAATATCTGCCCCGGAATCGCTCAGCATATAACTGATGCGCTCATCTGGATATTCGGGATCGATTGGTACGTAAGCTCCTCCGGCCTTGAGTATGGCGATTAGCCCCACAAGCATATCCGTCGTACGCTCGGCCATGATGCCTACCAGCTTGTCTGCTCCGATGCCTTCTGCACGCAGTACCCACGCCAAGCTGTTAGCCCGTTCATTCAGCTCCTGGTAAGTCAAGAATCCGTCTGTTCCCGTTACAGCAATCGCATCAGGCGTTCTTTCGACCTGTTCCTCGAACAGTCGGTGAATCGTCTTATCACGCGGATAATCCGCTGACGTATCGTTGAACTGTTCGATCAATTGCTGCTTCTCTGTCTCCGTTATGATGCCAAGCTGCTCCAACCGAGCTTCGGGATTGCTTATGACTGCTTCCAGCAATTGATTGAAATGGCATGCCAGCCGTTCGATCGTTTCTCGATTGTACAAAGCGGTTGCATATTCAATGCTGCACGCCAGGCCATCGACATCTTCTTCGACATGAAGTGTAAGGTCGAACTTAGCAACGGCATGCTCAATCGGATTCGGCGTCACGGCAAGTCCATCGATGGACCATGCGCCTTTTTCCGTATTTTGCAGGACAAGCACAGTATCGAATATTGGATTGCGGCTAACATCCCTTGTTGGTTGTATATGTTCAACGAGCTCTTCGAACGGATATTCCTGATGCTCGTACGCTTGTAGTGTGGACTGCCGAACCTCCTCCAGGAAGGAGCGGAACGTCTTCTCTCCAGCCGGATAATGGCGAAGTGGAAGTGTGTTGACGAACATACCGATAAGCGGCTCGATGTCTGCATGCGTTCTACCGGCTATCGGCATCCCCACGATGACGTCTTCTTGTCCGGTATACTTGTGAAGCAAGGCCGTATACAACGCCAGCAGCACCATGTACATCGTGGCATCCGAACCCGCTCCAAGCTGCTTAAGCTGGTCCGCCTTGTTGGCAGGAACAATGAATTCCAACGTGCTTCCTGCAAAGCTGCGGAATGCAGGCCGAGTGTAATCCACTGGAAGCTGCAGAACCGGAAGCTCGCCTCGTAATGATTCCAGCCAATACGCCTTCTGCTCTTCCATCTTGGACAAGAATGCTTCCGAATGCTGCCACGAAGCATAATCCTTGTACTGAAGACGCAATTCAGGCAATTGTTCGCCGCTATACAGTGCAACGAATTCATCTAGCAGAATGCCCATGGATGCCCCGTCCGAAATGATATGATGCATATCGAACAGCAACAGGTGCCGACCTGCGTCCACTTCGATCAGTCCGACCCGAAGCAGCGGTGGCTTATTCAATTGGAACGCCCGTACGAACGAGCGAATGACGGACTCCGCTTCCGATGCAGCTCCAACTATCCAATGCTCGACAGTAAATTCTACATCGCTGTAAATTCGCTGCATGGGTTCCCCGTTGTGCATTTCGAACCCAGTACGCAGCACTTCATGTCTTGCTATCAAGCTGCGGAATGCCGTCTCCAAGCGATCGCGATGGAGCTTGCCTTCAATCGCCATGACGCCCGGCATATTGTAGGACAGTTCTGCGCCCTCCATCTGATGAAGAACGAACATCCGCTTCTGCGCGGAAGATACCGGGTACCACTCTCGGTCTTCCACCCGAGGTATGGATGCAAAGCTTTCCTTATGCATCCCCTGTATGGCGAGAGACATTTGTTCAATCGTCGGGTAGCGGAAAACATCCTGCAGTGGCAGCACAACACTCAACTCCCGATGCACCTTGCTGACGAGGGTCGTCGCGCGCAAGGAATGGCCGCCCAGTTCAAAGAATGAATCTGTAACGCCTACGTTCTCGAGACCAAGCACATCCTTCCAGATGAGTGCGAGCTTAGCTTCCAGTTCCGTGCGCGGCTGGATTTGCATATTCAAACGCATTCGTTCCCCTGGTTGAGGCAGGGCTCTGCGATCCACCTTGCCGTTAGGTGTCAAAGGAAGTTCTTCAATCTGAATAAAATGCGACGGGATCATGTAAGCTGGCAGTTCACGAGCCAGTGTCTCCCTTAGTCCACTAGCCGATAGCTCAACTTCCGCTGTGAAATAGGCGCATAGCTCCTTCTGTCCACTCGAATCCTCCCGCGCGATTACAGCCGCCTCTCCTACTTCATCGACCCGCAGAAGATAGGCTAATACCTCACCTGGTTCAATCCGGTAACCGCGAATCTTCACTTGTTCGTCGCAGCGCCCGATAAATTCGATTGAACCGTCTGGCAGCCATCTCGCCAAATCGCCTGTCCGATACAAGCGTTCACCTGGGAGAAATGGATCATTCACGAATTTCTCTGCTGTCAATTCCGGACGATTCAAGTATCCTCGTGCCAAGCCATCTCCGCCCGCATACAGCTCTCCACATACGCCAACAGGAAGAGCGTTCCCAGCTTCATCCAGCACATACACTCGCGTATTGCTAATCGGTCGGCCAATCGGAATCGAGCAGCCTCGATCCAAATCAGCAGCCGTAATGGTATGGCAGCAGGTGAAGGTTGTATTTTCCGTCGGCCCGTAGCCATTAATCACCCTTATACCTTTATGCTTCTCCATCACTTTACACACGTGTGTAGGAGATACAACATCTCCCCCCACAAGCAGCTGCTTGACTCCGTAGAAGCCCTCGATTTGCTGTTCAACCATGACCTGGAACAAACCAGCTGTCATCCACAACGTCGTCACCCGATGACGCTGAATCGCTTCGCTCCAATCTGTAAGCGACACATTGCCAGGAGGCAGGATGGCCAGCGCAGCCCCATTCAGCAGACTTCCCCATATTTCAAAGGTTGCTGCATCGAACGAGATTGTGGAACCTTGCAAGAAGACATCCGAGCTGTCGATCTCGACATACGTCGCGCCGCATACGAGCCTGACCACCCCGCGGTGCGTTACGCAAACCCCTTTCGGCGTTCCCGTAGACCCTGACGTATAGATGATGTATGCCAAATCGTCTCCAGCCCCATCAATAGACAGGTTTGTACTTTCTATATCTTCCATTAAGTTGCTTACGTCTGTCTCGTTAACATCCAGCACGATCACGTTAAGATGTTCAGGCCATAAACTGCACAGATGCTTCTGCGTAACCATCGTCGCAATGGATGTATCTTCGAGCATTGCACTAATCCGCTCTTGAGGGTAAGCCGGGTCGATCGGTACATAAGCCCCGCCGGACTTCATAATTGCCAGTAAGCCGACGACCATATCCAGCGATCGATCCGCGCAGATGCCAACCAGTTCACCGCTCGTCACCCCGGCATGCCGGAGTCTCCGAGCCATTCGATTGGCTGCGGCATTCAACGCTCCGTAGGTCATCTGTTCATTTCCAAACACGACAGCAAGCGCGTCTGGCTCATGTTCAGCTCGCTCCTCGAACAATCGATGGATCGACTTCTCGCGCGGATAAGCCACGAACGTATCATTAAATTCGCTCATCATTACGGCACGCTCTTCATCCGTCGCCAGCTGCAGCTCTCCTATGGATATCCGCGGATTCGATGCAACTTGTTCCAGTACATGCAACAGATGCAGCTTCAACACATTCATATCCGCTTCTTCGAGTGCTTGTTTATTAAAATCGAAGCGAATGACGATATTGTCGCCAGGTATGATGATGAGGTTCAGATCATAATTCGTCTGTTCTGTTACGGTAACGTCTGTCAGTTTCAGTCCACTGCCGTCTGAACTGTTAAATTGATCGAGCTGCTGCTCCATCGGATAGTTTTCAAGCACCATGATGTGAGTAATGAGATCCTGCTTCAGGGTGCACTGTGCTTGGATTTCGTACAACGGATAGTAGTCGTGCTTGGCAGATGACAATGCATCTTCTTGCATACGCGTCATTACTTCTGCAAATCTCTCGTGCGCCTGACTGCTCACACGCACAGGAATCGTGTTAATGAACAAACCAACCATCTCTTCGATTCCGACTAGTTCTGCCGGTCTGCCGGATACAACGCTGCCGAATACAATATCTGAAGTTCTGTTGTATTTCTGGAGCAAAATTCCCCATGATGCCTGCAGCAATGTATTCAGTGTCACTTGATGCTGCGTTGCAACTTGATTGAGAGCGAGGCTCAGGCTTGTACCTAGATCGATCTGAACCTGACCTGCTTCATATTGACCAGAATGTCTGCGCCCCTTGCTATGCGGAAGTTCTGTCGTCTCTTCAAATCCAGACAAATAATTGTTCCAATAGGCCGCGGCTGCGGAATCATCCTGCCGCTCCAGCCATTGAATGTAATGATTATAGGAAGGTACCGAAGCAAGAATCGGCTTCTTGTCTTCCACCAGCGCGGAGTACGTGTTGAATACTTCAGCAGCGACGAGCGGGAGACACCATCCATCCATGACGATGTGATGGGAGATCCATAGAACTTCATACACTTCGTCTGCCGTCTGGAGTACGGACACGCGCATGACATCCCCATTCTCAAGGTCAAAGCCTTGTGCGCGTTCCTTGGCCGCTTCGTTCTCAATCGCCACAGCCTGCTCATTTGGATTCAGAGAACGCCAATCTTCGTACTTCACGCTGATGCGCTTGCTCCGAAATACAACTTGCAGCGGCTCGCCGTTCGAATCAACGAGGAAGTTGGTACGGAATACAGCATGCCGAGCCGCCAGTTCATTCCAGCTTGCGGCGAAGGCTTCGATGTTCAGCGTTCCCTCAAGCGTTAAGCGTGTAAGCTCGAAATAGGCCCCCGCCTGGCTATCCATAGCTGTATGGAACCACATTCCCTTCTGCATCGGCGTTAATGCATAGATATCCTCCACTTCACCGATACCGCTTGTCCGTTCAACGATCTGCTCCAGCTCTTGAATGCTAATGCGCTGCAATGACACGTCACTTGGCGTGAGCTCTGTTCGCTCCTTGGCCACACAATGATCGATGATTTCAAGTAAGCTGTCCCGAATCAAGCTTGCCAGTCGCTTAATCGTCTCAACACGATATTGCGTCCGTCCATAGCTGATGTCGAGCTGCAATTTGCCGTCCGAGACCATGCCATTCATGTCCAGCAGATAAGGTCTTAGCTGATCTCCCCCAATATTGCTGCCTGTAGAATACGGCGATGGAGAAAAACCGCTGTTCTGGAAATCTTGGTCGAACTGCCCCAAGTAGTTGAAGCTAACCTCAGGTGCTGTTCCCCAATCATCCTGCATACCCGCGTCTGATAAATATCGACAAATGCCGTAACCGATCCCTTTATTCGGAATGCTGCGCAAAACTTCTTTGACCGACTTGATGATTCGCGGCAGTTCTTCCTCAGAGCCCACCTCGAGAAGCTGCGGATACTCACTCGTGAACCAGCCTACCGTGCGTGTGATATCAAGATCTGGCAGGATCGACTCCCGACCATGTCCTTCCAAATTAATTCGGATGCGCTCATGCCCACACCATCTCCGGAATGCAATGCCGAGTGCCGTTAAGAGAAGATCGTCCATCTGCGTGTTATACGCCCGATGCGCCTGTTTCAACAGCAGTTCGGTCTCACTAGCATTCCATTCAACCGTGACCGATTCGCTATCTCGTTGAAGAGCAATTCCCGCGTAATCCGTCGGCAGTGGAGTAATCGTCGTCTGTGCGACTTGCTGCCAATATTTCAGCTCTTCGTTCATGTTAGACTGCTGCGCATATGCTGAAAGCTGTCTGGACCATAACCGGAAGGAGTCGGTCTTGTCAGGGAGACGAATCTCGCTGCCTTGAAGTGCCTGTTCGTATCCGGTGGCAAGATCCTCGAGCAAAATGCGCCAAGATACGGCATCAATAACAGCATGATGAATGACGATAAGCAGGTGATCTCCATCTGGGCAGCGGAACAATCCTGCGCCTACAAGTGGCCCTGCCTCTATATCGAACCCCGCCTGAATCACATCGGCTTCAGCTATGAACATGTTGTGAAGAGATTCTTCGCTTTCTACGCCAGCGGAACGTTCCTTGATATCCAACACATCAAGACGGTAAAGCTCGCCTTCTTCGATTCTCCGGTTCCAGGCCGCGTATTCTCCCTGTTCCGTGCGGCGGAATACCATGCGCAGCGCATCATGATGTTCAGTTATCTTGTGCAATGCATTGCGAAGTGCCGCTTCATCGAATCCATCTTTGTGGTGCAGCATTATGGATTGATTGTAATGATGCAGACTCACTTCATCTCGATCAAAATACCAGCGCAATATAGGAGTGAGCCCAACCTCGCCGCTCTCTTCTCCCTGCTCAGCTTTTCGCTGAACCTCCACTAGATGTGGACTTATTTGTTCAATGGTCGGATACTTGAACAGATCCCGGATATCCAGCTTATATCCAGCTTGCTGCATGCGAGAAGATACTTGAATGGACTTGATCGAATCCCCACCTAGCTCGAAGAAATGATCCAAAATACCCACTCGCTTGACTCCAAGCACCATTTTCCAGATGCTAGCCAGCGTTTGTTCCGCTTGGTTACGAGGCTCCACATAAATCTTGCCGGAATAGTCCTGACCAGACGGTGCAGGCAATCCATTCCGATCAATTTTGCCGTTCGGCGTAAGCGGCAATCGTTCCAGCTTCATGAAATAAGACGGAATCATATAATCCGGTACTTGTTCTGCTAGGGTTGAACGCAATTGCTGTACGGATATCTCGCTGTCGGCAACATAATAGGCGCACAGAGCTTTCAGTCCATTTTCATCCTCTCGCGCTACGATAACGGCTTCCCGCACGAGTGATGTTTGCAGCATGCGCGTTTCAATTTCACCTATTTCTATCCGGTTACCCCGAATTTTAACTTGATGATCGAGCCTTCCAAGGTATTCGATGTTTCCGTCCGGCAGCCATCTTGCCAAATCACCTGTCCGATACATCTTTCCTTGTGAGTAGGGGTCATCAACGAATTTTTCTGCTGTCAAGTCATCACGGTTCAAATAACCTCTGCCGACACCGGCTCCACCTATGTAGAGCTCTCCTACAATTCCAATTGGCTGAAGCGCCTTGTTCTCGTCTAGAATGTACATAGATACCGAAGGCAGTGGTTTACCTATCGGAAGCATGGTGATGGAATCCACACTACCATTTCTCTCGTAATAGCACGCATCGACGCAAGCCTCAGTCACGCCATAGCTGTTCAGGATTCTCATTTGCGAGCCGAATCGTTCCATCAGCTTGCGATATTCCGCAGCCGGGCAATGATCCGAGCCCACAACGAGCAGGCGCAGACTGCTTACATCCTTCCCTTGTTCATGCACGTATTCCATCAACGGAATAACGAGGGCTGGGGTTGATTCGAATATGTGGATGCGATGTCTTGCGATTAGCTCGCATATCGCTTCAGGATTAGCTCGCGCTTCGCTTGGGCAGATGATAAGCTCGCCTCCGTACAGCAGCGCTCGCACCATGTCTCCCGTAAATACGTCGAAGGAGAAGCTTGCCCATTGCAGCGTCCGAATTCCCGATTCATCTAATTGATAGGCATGCTTCCATGCATCCCCCAAGGCTGTAATCTGCTTATGCTCAATCATGACGCCCTTCGGCTTGCCAGTTGTACCGGATGTATAGATGACATAAGCCAAATGATGTGCTTCGTTGACCGACTCCAAGTTATCGCGGTTTGCTTCATAGTCGTTCTCATCATCAAGCAATACCCATGTTCCTGTGTAACCGAGCCGTGTCTGTAAATGACTTTGCGATACGAGTACTCTTGCATTAGAGTCTTCCAGCATATATAAAATGCGCTCTTCTGGATATTCAGGATCTATCGGAACGTAGGCTCCACCCGCCTTCAATATTGCAAGTATACCGACGACCATCTCAATCGAGCGGTCTGCCATGATGCCTACGAATTGCTCTGCTGCTACACCATGGGCTCGCAATGTTCGAGCGAAGCAATTGGCTTGTTCGTTCAGTTCCTTGTAGGTTAGGTGCCGATCTCCGAACACGACAGCAACCTGATCAGGCGTGCGTTCGACCTGTTCCTCAAACAACTGGTGAATCGTTCGTCCAACAGGCTGCGGCGTTGACCAATTCCCGTTGCTGAAGCGTGTCAGGATGATCTGAGCTTCCTTATCACTGATCATGGACAACTGCTGCAAGCTCTGGCTCGGATTACTCAACATCTGATCAACGATGGTCATCATTTGATCGATGATACGAATGACTTCATGCTCTTCGAACAACTGTTTGCGATAATCGATATTGAAAATGATCTGATTATCATCCATCATATCTTCTACGTGAACTGCAAAATCGTCTACCTCATGACCGCAAAAGCTGCTGCGTTGGCGGGCGGCTAGTTCTCCGTGACTGAACCAGCGTATCGGCATATAGTCGATGGAAATACGGTACAAATCCCGAATCTCAACACTATTATTTTGCTCTCTTAAATCAAGAATAAGCTGGTTGTAAGGATACTTCTGATGCCGCAAAATTGCTTTTTGCTCTTTGGCAACGTTATGTAGGAAGGTTAGTACATCTTGGTCTGGGGTAATCGTCAAACGAGCGGCTACCGTGCTTACGAACATGCCCAGCGCATCCTTGTCTTGCCTGGAAGTTCGATTCGCATAAGCGGCACCGACAGCAATATCGTTGTTCCCTGTCGTCTTATATAGAAATGCGTATAAAGAACCTAGAAATAGAGTAAAGAGACTGATATCGTGCTGCTGGCTAAATCGGTAAAGCTTCTCGTACATTTCTCCGCTAACCGTGATGCTTGTCCGACTGGCCTCAGTGCCGATTGAATGAGGAGGGTAAGATTTGATACTTATCACTTCTGGCATTGTGCTGAACTTATCCAGCCAATATGCCTTATCTTTCGCGTATCGATCAGATTGTTCATACTCTCGTTCCGCGAATATGTAATCCAGGTAAGTGCTCTCTTGTTCATCCGTGTCCGCGTTGCCACTCAACATTGCTGTATAATTCTTCATGATTTTATAAACGATAAGATGAGAAGAGACTCCATCCGTTACAATATGATTCATTTTCAAATTGAACCATGCTTCCTCATCATTGACGTTAAATACGACAAAGTGATATAACGCTGGGTCGAACATATGGATAGGAATATGATTAAATCGATGTAACCAGCTCTCAGCTTCTATCTGATTATCCCACTCTAAGTAATCAACGTGAGGGACGATTTGCTCTACAGGAGCAAATTGCTGCTTCGGCTGATTGTCTGTCATTGCGATTCGTATTCGGAAGGCATCATGCTGCATGATCACTTGATATATCGCCATTTTCAAAATCTCAACGTCTACCTTGCCTCGTATGTACATTGTTCCAGCAACGGTAGTAACTGACGTATTAGGATGCATCATTTCTGTGTACCAGATTCTGCGCTGCGCTTGCGTCAAAGGATACCATTCGTTAGGATTCGCGTTCACGTTGACTCTCCCCTATTCGAAAAATATTCGTAAGCGTCCGGAAACATCATCAGTAGATTCTGTTCCAAAAGAGTTCACAATCATATCCGCAGAAGAGATAAGATCCATGGCTATATGAAGTTATAATTGCTCGTCATGATCGTGGCTATCAAGGTTATTGTTGAAAAATCGTAAACTGTGATGGGGATCTAAGTTGGATTACGGGCAAAACCTGTTCCTGACAAATTGCGACGAAGTAGTGTAGAGGCAGAAACGAATATAGACATGTATGAGGCTCAAATTAGGCATTGCTTGTGATGCTGGACACCTCCTCATATAAAACTCTACATGCGTAATTCTATGGAGGAAGAAGATGCACCTTTTGTAGAGAAAGTTAATGATTTCCATAACGTATTATATACAGTATTGAGGCCATTAACAATATCATTTACTATAAATTAGCATAATTCTTTAATTTCTTGTAAATGATCACCGTTTTTTGTCAATCATTTTTCACAATTCACCCACTGCTGCACAATCCCCTAAAACAAAACAAGACAGAAGCCCCTCTTCCTCTATGCAATCGAACTGAAATTTGCATGAAGAGCGGGCTTCTGTCTTTTATGAATTTACGTACATCTGATTCGAACATGCATGGATTTAACCATCATAATTGACAACATAGCTATGAAGTTCCGTATGATAATACCCTTCGCTATATTCAATCAACGCCCCGTCAATGTCATATGAATAGCGGGAACGCTTTAATAGCGGCATTTCGTGACTGACTTCAAGTATTGATCTCGCAGCCTCTGGTGCAGTCGCAACAGCAAACTCGTCTTTATATTTTCCAAGCTCGATATGCTGATCTTCGAGCCATTCATACAGCGACTGCTCGCTCAATTCAGATAGATCGAGCCCTTCCTCCTGAAGCCTTACATAATGGGTATAGTGAATATATGGCGTTCCGTTCAAATCATATACCCGTTCAATGCACAGGCAATGTCCCCCGAACAACTGGAATGGAATCGTTCCTGCTTCATTGTGTATGACCTCGGCCCGAATGACTCTTTTCTGAATTTTGTGGCCTTCTTCGACTAGGATTTCCGTGAACCGCTTCCATTTGGACAGCTTCGAGACGGAAGTATTGCGAATGACCTTGGTTCCCTTGCCGCTTCCTTTCTCCACATACCCTTCCTGCACAAGCTCAATAATTGCATTGCGTACTGTAATTTTGCTAACTTGGAACTCTTCTTCAAGCTGCGGTTCCGAAGGGATGTATGTCCCTAACGGATATACACCATGCAAAATGCGCTCTCGCAAAATATTTCTTACCTGTACATACAAGGGACGTTTGTTGCGTGACAATCTCAATGTTACTGCCTACCTTTCTACATCTATCCCAGACTCCACCATCGCTCGCAATACCTCACGCTCCGTGGCCATTGGTGTATCACCCTCAAATGTGTGCGCAAGCATACTGGAAGCTGCGGCGAACTCTACCGTCTGCTCTGGAGCGAAGCCTTGGAATTCTCCGTGCAAAATACCGCATGTATAGGCATCCCCCGCTCCGATCCGATCATGAACCGCAAACGTTAATCGTTCCGAGAAGGTAAAGGAATCCTGCTTATACATGAAGCCTTGCAAGGAATGCGTCTGATTCTCGTGAATAGCGCGGTGAGTACCTGCTATGACCGAAATATTATACAGCTTCGCAACTCGAGGAATCAACTCCTCCAGCTGTTCGCGCCGATCCGTCTTCTCTGTCTCCATCCCGAGCGTCAGCATCGCGTCCTTCTCATTCATCATGACGATGTCCGCGAACCTGAGCATCTCTTCATAATGTACTCTTGCCTTCACATAGCCCTCTTCGCCCCAATGCGCAGGACGATAGTTGCAATCGAAGATGACAGTACCTCCCGCAGCCTTGACGGCGGCAGCTAATGCCTTCATATGTTTTCGAACACCATCATTCATCGCGAGTGCAATGCCGCAGAAGTGAATCGCATCGATGCTGCCAGCAATCCCACTGTATGGATACACATCATCGGGCGCCGTATTGAAGCTGCTTCCAAGCCGATCTGTATAAGTTACGCGCCCAGGACGGGGACC
Source organism: Paenibacillus wuxiensis (assembly GCF_040195695.1). Lineage (NCBI taxonomy): Bacteria > Bacillati > Bacillota > Bacilli > Caryophanales > Paenibacillaceae > Paenibacillus > Paenibacillus wuxiensis. Next base: position 423,735 of record NZ_JBEFZI010000006.1, read on the forward strand.
GAATCCTTGTTCTAAAAAGTACATGCCGATATATTTGCCGCCACGGCTAATAAATGCCGTGCCTATCCCGAGCTTGCGCAAATATGCCTCCGCAGCTTCGCCAAGCGGATTGTCTGGCAGCCGCGATATCAAATAGGCATCATGGCCGAAGCGAGCAAGCTGCGAGCTAACGTTGACGCCTGTACCCGAAAACGAGTAATCCAGATGATTTGCTTGGCTTAATCGCTCCACGCCAGGCACCGTCAGCCGCATCATCACTTCGCCGAAGGCCGCTATTTTCTTCATGCCCAGCTTAGGCACATTAGGCATAATACTCGACCCATTTCTTCATCTCAGCGTATAAAGTGCGAATATCCTCTACCTTCGTGTTGCCCGTTGCTTTGTCCACGATTGAAGAGTACACATGTGGAATGACAATTGGCACCTTCGCTTCTAGTGCAATGCGCAGGATCGCTTCGAAGTTATCCAGATCAATGCCACCCGTCGGTTCTAGTGCGAACCCTTCTTCACCGCACGCCTTTGCAACCGCCCGAAGCTCTTCTTCGCAGGCAAGCCCGTTCATCGGGAAGTATTTCAATGCATTCCCACCCATATCGCGTACAAGCGCGATTGCACTCTTAATAGGAACAATAGCCTTGTCTGCCTGATCCGCACTTACCGGACCCGTCGAAATGTTAACGTATCCCACCTGTCCAGTCGGCGATACCAAGCTGTTAATCCAGCTATCCTTGCCATTCAAGTTCGCGTGTGTTGCCCCAACCGAAGGGAATACTTGATTGATATGACCGCCGCCATAATGCTTCGCAATCTCTGCCACTACTGCCGCTTGACGATTGTCGCCAGCCCCGAGTCCAATTGAAACTGCATCGTCAATCGCAGCGCCGTATTCCTTCATCGCTTCTACAGCCGACTCAACCGTCGGATAATTTTTGGACAGGACGCCAACAAGTACATGACCTTCTGCCGCCTCGAAAATTTCCTTTGCATTTTCCACACTGTTTGCCAGCACATTAAGCGCCGCGCGTCCTTTGTATAAACGTTTATCCATATTAGACATGAGTAGGCCCTCCCACTAATTTGCGAATATGTGACTCAATGACGTCCATGTCATCCCCCATAAGCGGACGCGGATCGATATCGAAGTATCCTTGTCTAACCCCGTAGTCACGGGTATAAATGGCGATCTCCCCTTCTTGCAAGCCCTTCACAACGTCCTTCGCCGTCGTGCTGGCCAGAGCAGGATCGATCTGAATGCGAGCACGGTATATTGCACGCCCCGCTTCATCCTGTACAATCGTGCATGTGACACCCTGGAGCTCATTCAGCGGCATAAGCTTGGCAAGCTCTGCCTTCTCCTGTTCGCTCTTGTCTTCCTTCACCATATATTCGTCCAAAGCCTGCAGCAGTCCGAACACGGATTCTTTGCCTACCTTCATGCTCCGCCCGATCCCGTGAAGCTGTACCTTCACCCATTCGATGGCTTGACGTTTGCCCGCCACTATACCTGTCGTTGGCCCTTCAATTGCTTTGGAGCCGCTATAGATCGCAAGGTCAGATACCTGCACATACTTGTGCAAATCTTCTTCCGCAGCCGCATCGACGATGAGCGGTACCCCATTACGCTGCGCAACTTCCCAAGCTTCCTCAACGGATATCATGTTTTTTTGCACAGCATGGTGGGATTTCACATAGAGAAATGCCGCGGTGTGCTCATGAATGGCATCCTCGATATGCTCAGCCTTGCCTTCGTTCGCATACCCAACCTCCACGAGTTTCCCGCCGCCTAAGTAGACCATCGTCTCGACAGGTGCACCGTATTGGACATTATGACCTTTTAAAATAATGATCTCGTTCTTCTCGATCGGATCTTGATGCAGGCGAAGACTCTTGCGGCGGTTGCCTTGCGTCACGATTGCCGCAACAGACAGTGCAATCCCGCTTGATGCTGAGTTGACAATAACGGCTGCTTCGGAATCGATGAGCGCTGCAACGTAATCGCCTGCTTTATTGACGAGGTCGGCAATTTCTACATAGCTCTGTCCGCCGATCTTCATCGCTTCCATTACCGTATCGGACACAGCCGATACGCCCAGAATACTCATGCGTCCGCTGGCATTAATGACGCGCTTCAGTCCGTACTTTACATGCAACGTACTCGCCATTCGCAAACACTCCCTTGGTTACGATATGTTGATGCCCGATACGGACATCGCCTTCTGAATCGATAAGTTCAATTGGCTCATTGCGTACTTCGAACAGCGTCAAGTTCGCGCGATCTCCTACTTGAATGCGACCAAGCTCCGGCTTGCCTAACCATCCCGCAGCACGTGTCGTCACGCCGCCGATCACTTCTTCAAGCGTATACCCTAAGTACAAGAACTTCGACAGCACATGCGCCAAGCTGTATACAGGACCGTTCTGCCGGTTACCGCGATAAATGTCTGAGCTGATTGTATCCACGGGAATGTGATGACACTTAGCCGCTTCCGCTACCTTGAAGGAGAAACTAGCCGTTCCGTGTCCAACATCAAGATGGATACCGCGTGCTACCGCCTCCTTCAGCACATGAAGCGGTTCTCCCTTCGCATCAAATAAGTTATTTGCTTTACCATTTAAATAATGTGTGATGATATCCTTCTGCTGCAAATAAGGAACGATCTCTTCAATATCCGGAGGTGCTGACCCGATGTGCACCATAATAGGCAGCCCCATGTCCTCGGAAAACTGCCGTGCCTTGCGAAGCGGTTCAATGCCGCTATCCAGCACAACACTCCGACTAATCCGAGCTTTGAGGCCAACAATGAAGTCTTTATATCGCTCTACCGCTTCCTTCACCGCTGATTGATCGATCCAAGACATATCCGATAATTCATCGATACGCTTCAGCCCAATTTTGGAGATATTGAGGAATGCCAGTACATTCGTGACAGATTGTTCTGCCTTCTCCTTCAGTTCCCCTATTCGCTCTGCCCCCAAGCTTCCGGCGTCAATGATGGTCGCAACTCCCTGCTCGACACCTACCTTATCAATAGCGTCGCCATAAGGATCAAATTCTTCAAACGCATGGACGTGCATATCAATCCAGCCGCTTGACACGTATGTATCCGTACCGCTATAATCCAATATCCGGCCACCTTGACCCTTGCCTGCTTCCGTGATGGCGGAGAGAGTTCCATCATCGACTACGATGTCTATTGTTGTGCCGTCCACACACTTCACGCCTCTTACGACGATCCGTTCGCTCATACTGCTCACCTCGCTTCGTGTAAACAATCTATCAATCTAACAACTTTATTTCACATTGGAAGGATAAAGACTAAGCGAAACATTATAATGTTTGAATTCATAGTAGCACCGCATGTTACCGACGTCAATATAACGTTATAATGTTTATGGATATAAAAAACGAGTTATCACGTTTCTGTCATAACTCGTTAACTAGACACCTAATAGTGCTCTTTATTCCTCCGGAAATAACTCTCTTAATCGACGCAGAATTATCGAAACATTCCCATTTTGAATAACGGCTGCGAACATTCCTTCATTGAATCGATCGCCACGAATATAGCAGGTCATAAGTTTACGAAGCGTATCGATATCCGCGTTCCTAATTTGTTCATCGATATTATTCCTGATGTCCTGATAGGTTTCGTGCTCCGCGAGCCAAGCTTTCCAATCAAACACAACCAAAAATCCAATATCATCAAGCGCTTTTCGAAATGCGGTAACCACTTCACTTTCACAAGGATACCCGTTCACGATTCGAATATGTTCATGATCGGCGTCTTGTAAACAATCAATGAAAACGAGAAGTCTTTCTATTTCTGTCCTTGCTAGAATATGAATGTCACTCAATGCGCCAACCACCCTTTACAAAAAATATTCGTCTGCAAGTTGTAGATTTCCTGCATTCAATTCTCGTGCGGTATAATCCTCAAGGACAATTGCTTCTGTCCCCTTAGTGTCAAGGAGCTGCATCGGAACCCATCCGCTGATTTTTTGGTTCCCCTCTGATTGCGTCGTGCAGAAAATCCAGTTCTCCCAATTTTCAGGCCCTTCATATTTTTCCCCCATAATGACGGATTGTCCCTTTATTAACGTCAGCGGATTGGGATAATTGGATCTATGCTTCTTGATCACGATATAATCATTCATTTGCGCACACCTCATCATGTAATTACTGCTTCACATACGAGTATTGTACCATCATAGCCTTTCCCAGAAAAGAACAAATGTTCGATGTCATGAAACGTTACTTACCCCGCGTACTAACTGCTGAGGCTGAACATTCACATCCCTCAAAACATCATTCTCGCCTTACTTGTAATACAGTTCATCGCGCTTCTTTAACGGCAAATTTTAAGGCCATCCAGTGTGGATGGCCTACATATTGTCACAATATATATTCATATTCTCCTTTAATCACAAAATACGAGCCTCGAATTGTTCCCGCCAATTTTGATTTCTGTCTGGCAAACTTAAACTTCCCCTCTAACTCCTTTGGTACCTCCATCCCCTCAGAAAGCTTAAATCCAACAGCTCGCTTCTTCGGGTCATCCACCGTATACATGACATTGAGCCCAAGACCATCCTCATAAAAAACGTAGGTGATTTGAATATTTTCCACTTGAAAGTGCGACGTTTCTAAAGGTTTGGCCGCAAACTCAATATCACGTTCCTCTTTTAAGATTCGGTTCACGTAATCAAGGTTCTCCTGACTTTCGCTAGCTGGTACAACCGTAAATTCATGTTTGTATTTATTCATGAAGTAACGGGCTTCGTTAGCACGTAAACCAGCAAGTGTTTCTGCTACAGGTGAAGATTCTAAACCAACCGTAGACACATTTTTAAAATCAACGATATACGACACTTCGATCCCTCATTTCTCTTTCTTTGGTTTCCTAATTCTCTTATCAAAACTAATGCCAAACATGATGATTCAAGGGAAAATTTCGACTGGCAAATTTGCTGGTTTATTAAATGGTGTTCACATAGACTGGTATTAACAAATGTCTCTCTAGATATACGACGTTGTTGCATCCAATCCCCTTATCTAGCGGGGCGAAGCAAAACACTCCATTCCGCCAATCTCATGCTGTATTTAATCAAATTGGATCGACCGTATCGATTACGAAGGAGCAGTTCATGCAGACATTTAGCCGCTTGAAAGAGGGGAAGACACCTTGACCATCTCTTTATTGTCAGCATGAATGCTTTTCATTCCTTCAAAAAATGGATACTCCCTGCTTAAGTATTTTTCTAACTCTCCGTTATCATGAAGCAGCTGTTTTAAGTAATATTTTGAACTGTTTATCCTTTTTTGAATTTCCTCCTGATTCTGTGTTGTCGATCCATGTCCAGGTATGTGAGTCGTTATTTGATGATTTAGCAAAATATTTTCTGCTTTATTGATCGTATGTACATAGTCTTCATAACTGCTAAAAATGAACGGAAACTCAACATCTGACAGGTAATCTCCAGAACAAAATAGACCATATGGTTCGATCACTGTAAATAAACCATCATTCGTATGACCAGGTGCTTGATAAAATGTCATGGTTATCGAATCTAGCTCTAATTTATGTCCATCGGCTGAAACAACAATATCTACCGTTGGATATACGGGTGAATAGCTTCTATGTAAATAGTACTTTTGATCAAATTGTTTAATCTTTTGAATGCTGTCTTCTTTGTTCGGATTTTCATCCAATTGTTTAGATGCAATTACCTTAGCTTCTGGAAAGGCCCCTGACCCAATAATATGGTCAAAATCGCTATGTGTGTAAATAATATATAGTTGCTTATCACCTTTCATTTTATTTATATAGCGCTTAATTTCTTCAATTTCGGCAGGCAACCAATTAGGATCTGTCATAATGATTGCTTCATTAGTTTGAATGATTGCCGTGGTAGTCATATATAGTGCACTTTGAAAAACAGTAATATTATCTTTTTGGAATTGAATCATCACGAACCTTCCTTTTCCCTTTATTATTCGCGCCTTTAATCCCCTAATTTATCCTCTCTTAAATTAAAAAAGTTCGAAGAGTATCGATAAACTCCTTCTTATCGTTATTCTTCCAACAATACAGCCTTCTCTATTTAGAATATAAGTAAATTAACCTTTTAACTATTTAAGAAAATAAAATTTTAATTAAATTTAATAATAACTCCTGCAGAAAAGAGATGGATACTTTTGGAACAAGTTTTTATCCGTTATATCTGAATAATAGTATGTGATTCATCCTTAAAATAAAGTATAGTTAGTATCTAATTAAATAATCCTCTCATTAAGGATGTGTCAGCATGCGTATTAATAAATATATAAGTGAATCTGGAAAAGCATCTAGACGAGGTGCCGATAAATTAATTACCGATGGAAGAGTTACTATTAATGGTAAACTTGCAACTATAGGAAGCCAAGTTGAAGCTGGGGATGACGTTCGAGTAGATGGCAATCCAATCCAAAACCGAGAAGCAAAGCATAATGTCTATATTGCCTTAAATAAACCTGTAGGCATCACTAGTACAACAGAAAAAGGGGTAAAGGGGAATATTGTTGATTTCGTCAACCATCCATTACGAATATTTCATATTGGACGCCTGGATAAAGATTCAGAGGGCTTAATTCTACTTACAAACGATGGCGACATTGTTAACGAAATTCTGCGTGCTGAAAATAAGCACGAAAAGGAATATATCGTTACAGTAGACAAACCAATTACTCCTGAATTCTTGAAGAGGATGTCAGAGGGTGTCAAAATATTAGGTACAACAACACTGCCTTGTAAAGTAGTTCAATTATCAAAATTTGATTTTAAAATCATTTTAACACAGGGGCTTAATCGTCAAATTCGCCGCATGTGCACTGCATTAGGATACAACGTTCGCCGATTGCAAAGAATCCGAATCATGAATATTCATTTAGCCAACCTTCCTGTTGGACAATGGAGAGATTTATCCAAGAAGGAGCTATCTCAATTATTTAAAGACTTAAATTATGAGCCAAAAGAATGGTAAAAACTAAGGGACATCAAGTTTAAGTTAACTTATCATCGGATTATTATCCAACGGCAAGTTTTGAGCAAGTCCATCCTGCTTAAGGATGGACTTCCTTAACGTTTGTCTTAGATTAACTCGATCGCTTTTTCAAGAACTGCATCTCGCGCACTATAAATATCTTCACGCTTGTATTCCACTTGGATGTCCGGTGTGATACCAATGCCTTCGAACGGTTCCCCGTTTGGAAAGAAAGCTCGTAGAGAACCTACTCCGACCTGAATATCTTCACCGAAATTCCGAACTATTGGCTGACCAGTTGACCCCCAAGTTTTCTCCCCGACAATCGTTGCTCGAGCATTATCCTTAAACGGCATGATAAAATCTTCAGCAGCAGAACCGACAAACCTGTCAGCAAGTAAGACAAGCTGTCCATTAAAACGTTCCCTTTCCCCTGCTGGCTCTTGCCATTCCGGGCGCCACTCAGCAAAGCTGTAATTTTCCGGAAAGATGATATCTCCACTGCTATGACGCTTCCTTAGCCATTCAGGATGGCGTGACCGTTCTACCCACCATCGGTAGGGACGATCCATTAGTTTCTTGGTCAACTGGCTTGGCGTAGACCCTCCACCGTTTCCACGCACATCAACAATAATTGTTTGAGCATGACCGTACTCTTGAACAAGCTCTAATGCGCGTTGTTCATATCTGGGCTCTCCGAAGCTGGGAATTCGAATGAAGGCTACTTTGCCTTCCTGAATCCATTTCCCCTCAGTTTCTAGGGGTTTCGAGGACAAGGTAAACCGATCATCATTGCGCGCTAATCGTGGTAGAAAAACCGTTCTTCGGGAATTGTTTTGATCCTCGATTTCTACTTCGATTGATTTGCTATGAATAAAGGAAGAGAGCAATTGGTCAGCTCGAATTTTTTGAGAGATTTTATTCGTTATCCCTGTATACGGTTCAATTGCCCTGAACCACTCAGACGGATGTTTTCCCTCAATGGAGAGAACCAAATCACCTGATTTTAAAATATCCGTTACATCTCGATTTACAACCCAATGCTCCTTGAGCTCCAATAAGGAAAAACTAAGTCTTCCATTCTCAGGTGCTGGCTTCAGCTTGTCGAAGTACCAAGAATGAGCATTCCTCAATTGCCCAAACAACTCCCACATCACCTTTTGAAAGTCAAGACGTGTCTCTGCTTCTACTGCTTTTTCAAAAAATGTTTTCGCCATCTGATCCAACTCATCCGATTTTAGATTTGCATCATCCCAATGTATGAAAGCACGCTCTACCAACCGAATAGTTTCCGACACGATAAAGAGTCGCCGATCCAATTGTAAATGCTTCTCGTCCATCCTAACCACCACTCCCCCTCGAAAATCTCGTCAGGTAGAGATATTCGATATTAACTTATAAAATCCCTACAAGTAAGAAAGAGGATTATCATGACAGAGCAAGACTTCAAGCTGCACTCCTCGATCAAATCATGCCAGCCGTTAAGCAGCTTTAACAGAAACCTTTATACGTTAATCCCAAAAAACTTGCCATAACTTAGGATACGGTACTCCGCGCTGTCTGTAACAGCAAGTAAAGAAAAAGGACGCAATCCAGTTGTCCTTAGATGCGTCCAAAATTGAGTTCTGTTATGCGGTCTTATTCTGGGAATATGATGACCATTTTTTTGCTGCCTAAATATTCAACCGAAGTATTAAGCTGCTCCGACACAAAGCGTACTGGAACAAACGTGCTGTTATTTCTCAGTAGTAAAGGAGCGTCGGACATCACAGTTTGCTGGTTTATCTTAACTTGCTTATTCCCCACAACCCAACGAATCGTTTTGCTGTCTTTTTGAATCGTTACCTCCTTCGTACTCTGGTTCCAACTTACATTTGCCCCAAGTTTCTCGGAAATGAAACGGATAGGTACGTAGGTACGACCTGTCTGAATGAATGGCGCTGCTGTTAGATTGTAGATACTGTCGCCCACATAGGCTGTCTTGCTGCCGATCACCAAGCGTTGAGTCTTACGCTGAGACTTAATACCATAAGGATCCGCATTCAATTTATTAAATATTTTATAGGTTTGGGTTCCTTGGCTTAATTCCAAGTAGTTATCGTTCAACTGCAGTCCGTAGCGTTCCGCCCCCGTATCCCAATGAAAATCATAACTATTATTTTGAATCGGCTCCAAATCCCACACCCGGTTGTTGTTCAAATGTAAGATTTTTAGGGCTTTCAATTTTCTTAACGGTTCCAAATTCCACACTCGGTTGTTATTCAAGTAGAGGGAATCCAACTTGTTCAAATGGTTTAATGGTTCTATATCTTTAATCTTGTTAGAAGAAAGATCCAAAGTAGACAAGTTAGTTAATTTTGCTAAAGGAGCAAGACTCTCGATGTTATTGTTGTTAGCAGAGAGACCTTCGAGATTTTTGAATCCTTCCAGCAGCTTAAGATCAGTTACCTGGTGTCCATCAATCCCCAGATATGTCAGACTTTTGGACAGCATTCGTAGCGGCGAGAAATCCTTAATTTTATTGTTAGATACATTAAGATATGTCAACTTTTTCATGTTGCCGAGAGGAGCTATGTCTTCTATCGCATTGTCGTCCATTTTCAAATACGCTAATTCTGCGGCACTAGAGAGTGCTGGAACATTCGAAATTTGATTGTGGGCGGCGCCCAACTCAATTAGACGAGGCAATTGTTTCACTACATCTAGGGATGAGACCCGATTCCAACTTATTTCTAGATATTTCAACTGCTTCAGAGCTGACAATTCCTCAATTGATGAAATTTTATTGGCTTTGAGGCTGAGAGTATGGATCTTTGAGAGTTTCTTTAGCGGTGCAAGATCAGTAATTTCATTAATGTCTAAATCGAGATCCGTGATATTGACGGCATACTCCAATCCCTGCAGATCTTTAATTCCTTTACCTGACAAAGATACAACGGTGAGAGATTCTAAATCCGCTTTGGTAAGGGGTTCATCGTCTTTTATACCTATCCATGAACGAATCGATTTTTCGAGATTTCCATCTTTAATAATCGGTTCTTGGCTAACCGCTTCCATCGAAGCTTGTCCTGGAAGGGCCAAACTTAGGAGAAAAATAAAAATAAGTAAGCTTACAGCACGTTTCTTCATGATGATCATTCCCTCTGATGACTGAATTTTATTACCTTGAGCTACTCTTGATAAGAACAGACATAATGAATATCCGTTACGCTATCGACAAATTAGTGTAACACCTAAAGTTTTCTAAATAAATAGGAGAATGTTGGGTATCGTGAGGTTGGCTTATACGACATCCGCGCCCTCAACGCTGTGGACTAACAGGTGCTCTGAATTTCAAAGGATTGAGAAATAATTTCTTGCAATCCTTCAAGTCCATCTATCGGGATACGCTCTTGAGTTTCAACGTAATCAATATGATGTTCCCGATAATACTTCTTCCAAAAGGCTACCGCTCGTTGGTTTGCTGCTAACTGACAGATGGAAATCTTCCCAGAAAGCTGCCCAAGCACCTTCTCTACTGTGATTGATGCAATTTTCGTACCCCGATATTTCTTCAATACAAACAACTCTTGAACGGTATAATCAACATCTTCGGGTACAAATGGTGAAGCACAAACCAAAATGAAGCCGTCTGTACGAAATCAAGGTTCATAAATAACAACGACAACCAGTAATGCTGCTAGAGGGAAAATGATCGCGGTTACGATACACTGTTTTCGATTGCTGGAATACTTCCATTCGATGAAAAAATTGAACGCTCCTGAAATCGTCAAAAATGATATCCAAAACATCTTCAGTACGATGGTATTGGAATAGATGTAATCATAATAGTAGAAGAATACACCTAAACAGATGATCGCTACTAGGATCAAACCCCACCATTGTAATTTCTTTCCTTCTTCACGAATCTCCGTTTTTTCTGGCCCTATAATCAATCTGCTGAGTATCGATTTAAGCAGCACTATAAAAAGAACGATAAATGAGATCATAGATGAGTTGGGTATCGTATTCACCCCTTTATTTTTATCAGATTCGAAATTCTACATGGGTACGTTCAAGCAGTCGTATTTCTTCTACTCGCTCTTCCCCGATTTGTTGATAACTTCCCGCAGTTGATTGGCATAGGTTTTTCCTATTTCGTATCCTACTTCAGAATGATTCAGGTCGACTAGTAAGCCTTTCTTTCCTCTCTCTGCACCTAATGATAAATCGTACTTCGCAATCGTATGGTCAGAATAAGTAATGGTCATGCGATATTCTGCTGCGTAATCTAATGCGCCTGGCAATTTCGTCGCTGTATCGGTTGCCCTTTCGAACTTCTTCATGATCTGCTCATTACTACTGCTATAATTGCTGCACTTCTCCACTCGTTCCAACCCTTGACACTCTAGCTCTATAGAAACTATGGATTTACTTCCACAACCGGTAATGCCTAACAACATTAATAAAAGCAGTAATGTAAAGATTCCTTTATGCATAAGTATCAGCTCATTTCAAAATAAGATTGCTGTTTAGACCAGACACACTATAGAGCAGTATTCACGAGCGTGCGAAAATTTAGGAACAATTTATGTATCGTTCAAGCAGCTTCTGAATGGCATTATATAGAAACTGATTTTATGGGGAGAGGTGCTCATTTATGAGCTTTTACGGCACGATTGATTCCATCAAGTGGTTTACGGTCTGGGATTTAATCCTTAGCGCTTTGAATTTATTTGTTCTGATCTGGTATACTGTACCGATTCAGAAATATTACAGGTGGTTAGACTTTGTGCCGAGTATCACCCTTCTTGGAGCAGTTATAAGCATTTTAGATGGGGATACTTCAGATCTATCCTTGCTCATCTATTCTTGGACATTCCTCATATTCATCTGCACCATCAAAAAGGTATTCAAGCCTTCTCGACACATCCTTGTTCCTAAGTATCGAATATGGCGGATTATAGTTTGTATCGTCGGGGTGGTCCCGCTTGTAGCTGCACTGATGTTCGCAGGGCAATTGAGGTACAATCCGGTAAGCGACTTAAGCAACCTGAGTTACTCCCAAGCATTTGTAAAAATGAATGAGCGACTATCAGTGGAATACCCGTTCAGTGATTGGAAAAAAATCAATTGGGATGCGCTAAGAAGTAAGTTCGAGCCTATCTTCCAAAAAGCTGAAAAAAATCAGGATAAAGCTCTCTATTACCAGACCTTGAAGGAATACGTCAGTTCCATTCCCGATGGTCATGTCGGACTTAAAGAAAATAAGTCAGAGCTTAAGGCTCAAATTGGCGGCGGATTCGGCATAACCGCGATCCGGCTGGATGATGGTACGATACTCGTGAACAAGGTCATTAAGGATAGTCCTGCTGAACAGAAAGGAATCAAAGTCGGTGCAGAGATTGTGACTTGGGATGGCCGTGATGCGAAAGAAGCTTATAATAACTCAGGCTTCATTGTTACCTCTTTAGCCACAGAACAAGCGAAGATGCATCATCAAGGTCTGCTTATGACGCGAGCCCCAATTGGCAGAGAGGTTGAAGTCGCCTTTATCAATCTAAACGAAACGAAAACCCAAAAAGTTACACTTCAGGCATACGACGACAACTTTTTAACTTTACAAAGGGAGAATGCTGGACAGGACATCATTGAAGGTCAATTATTAAGCAGCTGGTACGGCTATTTGAAGATTAATTCTTTTCAGAAGGAGCTCTTCGCTACAAGTCCGGAAGAAATATTGATTACCAAGTTGCAGGCATATCTGGATCATCAAATGAAAGGATTGATCATTGATGTTCGAGATAATCGAGGCGGTGAAGACCAATTAGTAGCGGAAATAGCCCGGCATTTTGTACAGGAGGAACGCTTTTACGAAATTACGAGCTATTATAACAGGTATACCCACAAATTCGAGTTGGATCATAATGAAACTAGAACGCTCACGCCTACAGAACCATCGTTCAACGGGAAAATCGCCATCTTAATCAACAGTCAAACGGTCAGCTCTGGAGAAGGAATTCCACTTGCCTTGAAAGGACTGCCCAATGTCAAAATCATTGGATTTACGCCTACCAATGGCTCATTTGGTCTATACACGGCTCCGATTACCATTCAGCTGCCAGAGGGATATGTCGTTCAACTGCCAGACGGCAGATCATTGAACCGCAACCATGAGATTCAAGTCGACAGCGACTTTAGCGGAAAAGGTGGCGTTACCCCAGATATTCAAATTCCGCTAACAAGAGAAACGTTTAAGGCCAAGTATGTTGATGGTATAGATGTGGAGTTGAAATATGCGATTCAAGCACTGCAATAACTTCAGATGTGACCGGTCTAATTAGATGACATAGGAAGGAGCAACCGTCTCCCATGTGTGGAAGCTGTTGTTCCTTCATTACTAACCATGTTCGCACTCCCTACTCCAGTTTCCTGTAAGCAATGAATCTATGGCTCCGCTACCTCTTGTCTACGTGAATGCGATGGGAGCGGCACTTCGATATTGCTACACTGAAGCATCTGAGCTGCTGGACTCCTGTGCAGATGAAGTTTCTCCTTTAGCAGCCTTTATCCACCTTCGTAGTCGGCGTATGCATAACGCCAATCCAAAGCAAGACCCAGAGTGGCGCATTGCCAATTGCATGTGCAGCGAACGAAGCCCATGTCGAACCCGTATACTGTGCAATCCATGGTGCAATGAGCATGCCCGGAAGCATTCCGATAAAATGCCATTTTAAGCATGCATGTATTAACAAAGCCCACAGCAATCCGTTAACGACCCAAGCATATGATCCGAATAGCTCGATTTGCAAGGGAAGCATATACCCTCTCCACATTAGCTCTTCGCTGAACATAGCAACCAAATGCAGCGGAATGAACCAAGCAAGCAGCTTCCCATTTCGACGCAGCGGTGTATGAAAAAATTCAGTAGGCGGTATGGAAAATTTCTTAAGCGGATTGAAAGGCGCCGGAAGGTATGGAGGTGGAGCAAAAAGGCGTTTGCGTGCGAAATATTTACCTACCGGTTCTAATAACTGATCAAATAAAATAGTAAAAACAACGGCTCCAATGACCCACAGCCAGTCCTGGCTATCAATGGGCGTTAAGCGGAATCGCTCTACGAAAGATGCTAGAGACAGAACGCCGCCATCTATCCAATACAGCAGTATGCTCAAGGGTATCAACAGGAGGACTGGTGACCATAAAAAGAACCAAAACGAGAACAAAAGAGAGACGCCCCTGTTTACGAGCTTTGGTGTCCAAACATACAAACCGCAGTACACCAGTGCTCCTACTACTCCGTATAGTAAAATCTGAGCCCACAGTGACATCCACATTCTCCCGCTTTCTACCTAAAAGTTTGTCGGTTCTTTTTTCCTATCTTTTAATTGTTGCTTCAGCTTGCGTATTCGCATTTCCTGTTGCGTTTCATATTGCTTTTTATGCTCATTTGTTTCAAGGTTTGAACGACAGTCCTGCTTCTTGCAAAGCATTTCTAAGCTTAGGCAATGATGCTGGGCCCATTCCGTGATACTGCATAATCTCTTTTTCACTATACTTAGCTAGCTCTGCCAACGTGGTTATTCCATTGTGCTCCAACGCACGTCTAGCTGGTGCTGAGAGAATCGCTAGAAACCCCTCCTGCGGCTTGCGCGCTTGCTCACAAACCGGACAAGTTGGACAATCTGTGCTTTTATAATATTGGTGTCCCTGTTTACATGTTCTTAGCGTTTTATTGGACGCGGTCATAGTGGTTGTCCCCTCTCCTATTGCTAGCTGTTAATTGTACATGATAAGCAGATCTTAGGCCGAGATGCTGCAGCCACAACACCTTCCACGATTATACATTCAATTGTGTTATGACAAAAGATATTTGCTTACATCTGAGGGAATTTGACGTTTTTGCTTCCCTTTCACCTTCGCTTCGGAAGAACGGAAACGGAATCATTATTAGAAATCCTGCGAAAAAACAAACACTAGCTAATCGTCTTGACTCTCCTCTTAGGGAAGGCCTTACACTACATAAAGAAGGGAGGAAGAAAACGTTTGTACACCGTAAAAGAAGTATCCGAGATGTCCAATATTACAATCAAAACGCTTCATCATTATCACAAAATCGGTCTCCTCTTGCCTAGCAAGAGAAGCGAGGCTGGATATCGGTTATATGGAACGAAAGAGCTTGAACGTCTGCAAGAGATTTTATTTTACAGAGAATTAGATTTCTCCTTAGATCAAATCAAGGACATGATGGAACATCATTCAGATCGATTGTCTATTCTTGCCCAGCAAGAGGAGCTGCTCCTCCATCGTAAAGACAGATTGGACACCATTGTTCAAACATTACGTAAATCCATTGAGTGTAGTAAGGATGGTGAATCTATGGATAACAAAGAAATGTTCATAGGGTTTGCAAGCGAAGAAGAGTGGAACAAAGCGCTGATTGAACAAAATGAGTATTTGAAGGCTTCGTACGGGATGGATTCTCTGGAGGTTGCTCCTGAGGAAGTTCAGAATATCAATGAACAAGCAGTTGAAGCCATGACATTCATGAATAAAATGGCTAATTCCTTACGAGATGGAATTAAGCATAACGATGAGAAAATAGTCAGTCTTATTCGATACCATCTAGCGTTTATGAATAACCATGGGCACAATACGTCTGCTAAAGACTTTGCCGCACAGACTCAATTTTTTCTTAGTGATGATTTTCATCTTAATATGCTCGAGAGTCAGCAGACTGGATTGGCTTATTATCTTGCAGCTGCGGCATCGTCTTTCGAGACAACAAATCCATAACTCATCGCCCAGAACAAATGGGCATATAGGCTGATATATTTGATTACTAAAAAGGCCTTGATCCTGTAAATCTCAGGATTAAGGCCTCTTCATTATGTTTATCGTCTACACAACGGGCTGAAGCTCACTGTTAAGACCAAGCGTACGTTCAGTTAACGCATGAATTTCTTTAAATAGCTCCGGGTTTTCCGCAAGCGCTACACCATAGGAAGGAATCATTTGCTTGATTTTTGGCTCCCACTCCTTCACATACTGTGGGAAACATTGCTTAATGACCTGCAGCATGACATGAACGGCTGTTGAAGCACCTGGAGATGCACCAAGCAAAGCAGCAATCGATCCATCAGCAGCACTAATTACTTCTGTGCCGAATTGAAGTGTGCCTTTGCCGCCGTGTGTCGTATCTTTAATAACTTGCACACGCTGACCTGCCACGACCAAATCCCAATCCGCACTTTTTGCGTCCGGGACAAAGTCCCGTAAATCCTTCATGCGCTTTTCTTTTGATAACATGACTTGTTGAATAAGGTATCTTGTCAATGGGACGTTCTTCGCTCCAGCTGCTAGCATCGTAAAGAGATTATGCGGCTTCACCGATGTAATCAAATCGAACATGGAGCCCGTCTTCAAGAACTTTGGCGAGAAGCCAGCAAACGGTCCGAACAACAATGTTTTCTTGTTATCAATATATCTAGTATCCAGATGCGGGACAGACATTGGCGGAGCGCCAACAGGAGCCTTCCCGTATACCTTGGCATGATGCTGCTCTACTATTTCCGGATTATTGCATACCATGAACAATCCACTTACCGGGAAGCCACCGATGCCTTTGCCTTCAGGAATTCCTGATTTTTGCAGCAAATGAAGACTGCCACCCCCGCCGCCGATAAAGACAAACTTTGCCGAATGGCGTTCGACGGTACCGCTTTGCATATTCCGAACCTTCAGCTCCCATAAGCCATCCTTCGTCCGCTTCAGATCATCCACACTATGCTTGTATTGAATCGCAACGTTTTTGCTCTTCAGATGGTCAAGCAGTATGCGCGTTAAAGCGCCAAAGTTAACATCCGTTCCGGTGTCAATTTTGGTAGCTGCCATCGGCTCATTCGTCGTTCTGCCTTTCATAATAAGCGGAATCCATTCCGATAGTTTGGCCGTATCATCGGAGAATTCCATACCTTGAAACAGCGGATTATTTGATAGCGCTTCAAAACGTTTTCTTAAAAAGGCGACATTGCTTTCCCCTTGGACTAAGCTCATATGAGGCAAGGGCATAATAAAATCCTGCGGATTACGAATTAATTTGCTGCTTACGAGATAAGCCCAGAATTGCTTTGAAAGCTGGAATTGTTCATTAATCTTAATCGCCTTGCTAATATCTATGGTTCCGTCCTTCTTCTCGACGGTGTAGTTAAGCTCACATAGCGCAGCATGCCCTGTTCCTGCATTATTCCATTCGTTAGAGCTTTCTTCTCCTGCGTTAGCGAGCTTTTCAAAAACTGTAATTTCCCAATCCGGTGCTAATTCTTTCAGCATTGTCCCCAAAGTCGCGCTCATAATTCCGGCACCAATTAAGATAACGTCTGTTTTAGTTTGTCTGTTGATCATTTTTACCGTCCTTACATGCTAATGTATTTGTAGAAAAGATATAGGCGCACCTGCCTGCTTGACTCATTCATCCAGATAGTCAATCGGGATGCATAAAAACCAAGGCCTTCTCCCAACTACTTGCAAGGAATGTTGCTTTGGTTTGCTCCGATTCCAGTGAATAACCGCCCTGCGAGCCCCCTAGTTTGCGCTGTACTGCTTTTTTGGACTTGAAAAATGCTCTTCGCAATAACATCGTGGTACCACCAATTTTGGATTAGCGATCATCCCCAATATGCTTTTCTCACCAACGACTTGTAAACAGCAATCTTAACAGCAAAAAATTCAACCTGAGAGCAAAGTTCCATGTTCTCAGTGGAAAGGAATATCAATTGAGACCCCTTTGTCAAACTCTAGATTCAAAAATGATTGAATCTCCTCAGTTGCTGTATATCTGGGGTGCCGTGACTCCTTTAGAGGATTAATATTATCATAACATAAAAAAATCCATTTGTTAGTATTGATTTTAAACATAAATGTATGGATAGTCATTGATTTTTGTTTGGATCAGGTCATACCGTCCAAACCCTCATTGTAAATAAAATGAGGCTCCCACCTAAGTCGCCTTGGACTGGAGTAGCCTCATTGTATTATTTAACTGTTAATGGACTAGATTACTTCCACTTGAATGGCATTGTCGGCTTTCAAGACACTAATTTAAATAGAAACAAATTAAAATAACTTGAACTTTAACATGTACATCAGAATTCTTTTTACAAAAACATATATAGATTCTACATCATTAGAATTCATTGATTCCCACGGTGCAGTTTTCTCTAGTTTTCCCCTAACGACTTGATTCTGTGGTGATAGAGATACGATTGTTCCATATACAGTATCCTTTTCATTTGCAGTTACTGTTGCAGTTGTTGGTGATGATGTTGTTGTTGAAGTATCATTTACAACTGGCTCAGACTGCTTTTCATCTATAGTTACAATGACGACATTACCTTGGAAGAGATACATTAAGTCTGGTATCCCAAACCCCAATATCCAATCCGACCCTCATTAGGCTGTTTCTTAACATCAAAAAAGGGGGTTCACTTGTTAAATGATCGAACTTCCTTTCTCAGTCTAATCAATTATTTCACTCTACTTACCATTTACAATCTCGAAGACTCGACAGAAACATACAAATTAATATTTGTTTCAAGTTTCACTCATTAATCTATAGTTTATGAAACGGTATTTCCACACCTTCATCAATAAAAATTCCTTCAGAAATATGGATATAACTCATCGTGTTTCGAATCCAATACAGATTAGGTTCAACTTTAAATAAATGGGTATCATGTTGGTCATGGAAAGAAATAATATACGAGTTTATTCCCTCTTTAATTATGAAGGATGTACCATATTCATCAGCGAGTTGATAAATACCTGTGAGATTATCAGCACTATTGAATTTCATGATACTAGGATGCTTTGGAGCATCAGGTTCTTTACTTTCACTAGCTTGGTTTAAGAATTCTAATATCTGCTGCTCGTAAAAAGGGCTTACCTCTTCATTCGTTAAGAGAACCGTCACCTCTCCGCTTGTCACAGAACATAAGCAATGCGACGAATAGCCAGGCCAGCCACCAGAGTGACCAATAGAACCGTCTTGAATGATAAACCCACAACCATATGAGCTATGTAACGGTGAAGGAGTAAGGGCGCGATTCACCATTTCAAGCGATACTAATTTACCTTGAAGAAACCCTTTTACAAATCGGGCTATATCTTGAGCTGTTGCATAAATGCCTCCGTCACCATAAAAATCGTGTTTCTTATCGATATCTTTAAAAATCGGATCGTCTGTTGCATGGATATATTTCTTATTTATAAAATCAAATAGCTTACCGACAGCAGTTAGTTTCAATTTTGGCTTCGTTGTCGTGTTTTGAAGTTGAAGAGGTTGGGCGATCATTCTTTGTAAATAATCCTCATAAGAAAGTTGACTTGCCTGTTCGATAATTTTAGCTAGCAAAACATAATTTGTATTTGTATAAAGCCAACCGCTACCTGGTAGGAAATAAGGCTCCTTGTTATGTAAAATATCTTCAATTTTCTCAACTGAAGAATTATCGATATATTCTGGGATACCGGATGTATGCATCAACAAATCTTCAATCGTTACATCTTTAAAGATACTTGTATCAAACCACTTTGTTAGGTTGTCTTTAAAATGAATCACATTCTGCTCTATTAATTGAAGAACCATTACAGCAGTGTACATTTTGCTTAAAGAAGCAATGTTAAATAGTGTTTCCCCCGTAATCGGAACTGAATTCTTCATATCTGCAAAACCTATTGTCACATCTACAATTTCGTTATTGCTCGTTTCTACATAAACTGCACCATTGAACTGGATTTTTTCAAGCGTAGAATAAATAGAGTTGAACATAATTAAGCCTCCTAAACATATTAGTTATCTAACATATTGGATGTGAAGAACTCAAATGAACTCTTCAGCTGCAATTTGTTTCAATTTTTTCGTAATTCTTTCTAACTCGTTACGTTCGGCAACAGTTAGTTTAGAAAATAAACGATCGGCCACAGAGCGCTCGACATATTCTTGCTTTTCAAAGTACTCCTCGCCTTTAATTCCTAGCGTAATAAACACTTCTCGGCGATTATCAGGATTGATAGCACGATGAATAAACTGGTTTTTCTCCATCTTCGCAATAAGCTGGCTTACTGCACTAGAACTAATGTTCATTTCTATAGCAATCTCACCTACCGTTATTTTGTTGGCTGCATATACAATATCCAGCAACACGGCTTGCTGAGTGGTGATAGAGCTAGCTAAATATGGTTCATAGTGTTTAAAAATCAAGCGGTTAATGGCATAATCAGCTTCATTAATTTGTTTTACTTGTTCATAAATGTTCACGCAGCTCACCCTCTGAAATATGTTAGATACCTAATATATTAGAGGGGGAACTACAATAAGTCAAATTTTTCGATGATGGATTGTAGTGTGGTAGCTTTTAAGCGATAGGCAATTAATGTTGACAATATAGGTCGGAATAATTATAGTTTACTAGTATCAACATTCTTCTTAGAAAGCGGGTTAAACATGACCAGTCACATTGAGAACAGACAATTGAGTTTTGGACAGAAAGACGCCCCTATTAAGGTTGAGGTATTTTTGAATTTAACCTGCCCTTACTGCGCAACCTTCTTCGGCATCGCGGAAGATGTTCTGCCAGCCTACTTGGAACAAGGTCAAGTTGAATTTATCGTCAAGCATTATGATAAGCCTAGAGAGATGCTGTTAAATGGAACGCTCGTGAACTTGTTCTTGGACTATAAAAATCCTGCGCGTGCAAGAGAGATTATCAAAGAATTATTCGAAACCCAACCCCAATGGGATCAGTTGAACAATCAAGAAATCAAAAATCTGCTAGCTTCCAATTATCAACTGCACGAAGAGCCGGATAACACGGAAATTAGCTTGCATGTCACGGCAGAAGCCATTCGCAGAAACGTGAAGATGGTTCCGACTGTATTTATCAACGATAAAGAATATCAGTTCCCTAAAGAAATTGATGCAGACGAATTGAAGACTGAAATCGAAGCTCTCCTGGCAAAGTAATCTCTTTGTCATCATTCATTTTGTTGATTTTTTATCTATCAATTCCGACTTTACGCATATGTTTACACTACACATAAGATGCAAGCATGCACAATCTAACAATCTACAGGAGGACATTATGAAGCAGCATTTATCTAAATCCTATCGTCTATTGTTAACGTTAACGATCTTTGCCGTATTTCTAACCGCCTGTGGTACAGGTAAAACTGGCAATTCTGCCAATTCGGATATCGCGAAGGATGCCCAAGGAGCATCAACGAAAAAAGTGCTTCGCGTCGGGACTTCTGGCATTTATCCGCCTTTTGTATCAAAAGGTAAGGACCAAAAGCTTGAAGGCTATGATGTCGATGTATTGAATCTAGTTGGTGAAAAACTAGGCTATGAAATTGAATGGACGGTAGCTGAATTTTCCGGATTATTCGGCATGATGGACAGCGGTCGTATCGACACTATCGCCAACCTAATTGCCGTTACCGATGAACGGAAAGAAAAATATGACTTTACCGATCCCTATGCATATTATTCAGTTACTCTCGTCGTCAAAAATGACCGTGATGATATCAAGTCCATGGATGATTTGAAAGGGAAAAACCTAGGTGCCCTGCTTGGTAACAATATGCACAAGTATGCAACAAAGTGGAATGAAGAGCATGGGAATGAGATCAATATCCGTGCCTATCAAGACGTAAGCGGTACATATAAAGAAGTGGCAATGGGACGAATCGATGCCTTTATTGACAGCAACTTTGTTGCGCACTCGCGAATTCAGAAGGAAGGCTTGCCGCTGAAGATTTTCTCGGAGAAGCCTCTCTACACAACCGAGAATGCATTTCCATTTGTGAAGAGCAAAAAGAATGAAGAGTTCATTAAGCAGTTCAGCAAAGCGTTGCAAGAGTTGAAAAACTCCGGCAAATTGAAGGAGCTTTCGGACAAATGGAGTGAGATTGACGTAACGAAACCTTAAAGCTCGTCATTCAGCTCATAATTAGATGTTACAGATCCCCCTATCTCAGGGGGTTTCTTCATTCCCTATTCAAAATGAATTAAGACTACAATTGGTGGTGTCTAAACATGAATTTTGATGTGAAATATATGCTTGGGCTGTTTCCATCGCTGCTCGAATATTTGCCGCTCGTCCTGTACATCACGCTGCTGGCTTTCTTATTCTCTATTTTGCTAGGCATGGTGTTTACTTGGATCATTTCAAATAAAACAAAAATTATATATCCGATCTTGCTCGTTATTATTTCTTACTTCCGGGGAACTCCGTCTCTCATTCAAATCTTTGTTTTTTATTTTGGAATGCCGCAGCTGTTCCCGTGGATGAATTCGATGGATGCAGTTACAGCCGTCATTATCGCATTAAGCTTGCGCAACGCCGCATATCTATCGGAAGTCTTCCGTTCTGCATTGGCATCGGTAGATAAAGGGCAAGCTGAAGCAGCTTTATCCGTCGGGATGACAAGATGGCAAGCAATTCGAAGAATTGTACTGCCACAAGCCGCAAGAACGGCAATCCCGCCAACCGGGAACTATTTTATTATGATTTTCAAAGAAACCTCGCTCGCTTTTACAATTGGGGTTACAGATATGTTGGGACAAGCCAAGCTGGAAGCGGCTGTTACGTATAAGTTCCTGGAGGCATTTCTGGCAGTTGGATTCATCTACTGGGTCGTCACTGCAATCTTCTCCTCGATTCAATCCCGAATCGAATGGAGAATGGAGAAGCCTTTTCGATAGGAGGAGCACCATATGATTACAATCGACAATTTGCATAAAAGCTACGGAAATACCGATGTGTTAAAAGGGATCAATCTTCAAATCGATAAGGGAGAAGTTATCGCCATCATCGGCCCATCTGGCTCAGGAAAGTCCACCTTTTTACGTACGCTCAACTTATTGGAACAGCCTCAGAAAGGCAACATTACAATCGATGGTGTTCAGATCAACGCGGAGAAATATACGAAGAAGGATGTCTATCAGCTGCGACAGAAAACGGCAATGGTGTTCCAGAATTATAACCTTTTCAAACATAAAACAGCTCTGGAGAACGTTACGGAATCCCTAATCGTCACTCGCAAGATGAATAAAGCGCAGGCTGTAGAGATCGGCATGAAATTGCTGCACGAGGTCGGATTGGAAGGCAGAGAGCATCATTATCCGGCCGCGCTCTCAGGTGGTCAGCAGCAGCGAGTAGGTATCGCCAGAGCATTAGCGCTTGATCCCTATGTGATCTTATTCGATGAACCTACATCGTCATTAGATCCGGAATTAGTGGAAGAAGTGCTGCATGTCATTAAGGAAGTTACGAAGAAAAATACGACCATGATTATCGTTACGCACGAGATGGATTTTGCTCGAAATGTAGCCGACCGCGTCATTTTCATGGCTGATGGTTACATTATCGAGGAAGGAACACCCGAGGAGCTATTTTTGCACACGCAAAATGAAAGAACCAAGAAGTTTATTAGAAATTACGTCAACACGCTCAATGGATATTCAACGGAATATTCGATATAAAGCCTCTCTTCTCCATGTTACAACGACGCTGCTGGCATCATCATTGTCAGCAGCGTCTGTGCAAGTAATACAAAGTTCACTTCTATTAATTGGCCATCCATCTACATGGAGTAAATATAGGTATTAGACCGAGCAGCATCAAGCTGTTGCTCACGAATGCTCCACAGCCGTTGCCTCGTACTTTAATTTGCCGTTTTTTACTACAAGTTATGATTATTAGGTTGAAGGTTGAGCCCTTTTTCCGTAAGATAATTTTTGTCTTTCACAAATGTGACCACATTAATTTCCCCTATCTGCAATCATTCCAGCGACTTTCAGAGATATTTTATACGTAGGGTTATTCAACTGTCGTCTTTTCCAAATGCAGCTCTCGCAACAATAAAAACATAGGCAGCCCAAAAGAAACTCCTACAGTTAATGTGCCAAGTATCGGAACCCAGCACAAACTCATTTTCACCCCAATTCGTTTTCCCTCGTATCGAATGAAAGCTAATAATACGACCACAGATACAATGACATCTAACCAGGCAAATGAGCCAATTCGGGTTCTCGCTGCTTCTTCGATAAGCAAAGGTAACTGCAATCCATGTTCGTATATCCAGGGAATGAGCTGAGAGTACGGCAGCACAATCCCAAGTAACGCTAAGACCCCATATAGAACCTTCATCTGATTCCCCCACTAAAATAATGACATCAGCTTTATGAAACAGGCTATGGCTTCACAGCACGCCAGATGTATTTCTGTTCCTTGAACCCAATTCTCCCGTTGATCATGTTCTCGTCTAATTTCTTAGCGAGCTCATCCTTCATTTCTGGTACCGTATAGTCTGGATTTCCAGGTATGTCAGAGAGGAAGGTCGCGAACTCGAATTCGTTCGGGAAATAATAAATAGCTTCGTTAAATTCTTCGATATGTATATCTACAAATCCGTTCAGGTTCAAATCGTTCTTTTACAGCATCTACACAATTATGAATCCCAAATATGACGCCACCTGGCACTAACAATCTACTATGATTAATGATAGAGGTAGGACCACGGCGATCATAGATGAGGTCAAACTGAGCATCATCAAACGGCATATCTGATTTGGTCGTGGCATAAGCTTCTTGCAATCATATCATACCAATCGATTCCCATCGGCCGCCTCCTCATTCGATATTCACAAGCATTTGCATAATTAAACCTTCTATGACCAAGGAATAACTGCATATATCATACTATTGGATTCCATATTGAACCATATCCGAATAATAGCTGGAGTACAAGCCTTGAATCACAAAAAAAGCCTACAACAATTATTGCAGACTGATTCAACGGTGTTTCCTCATGATGTATTCCATTAACTCATACTGTCAGAAGAAAATAAAGTTCTAGACTGAAAAATAAAGTGGTAGACTGACGATACTTCATTCAAGTTAACGGGCAGAATTACACAATACAGTCGCCCTGGGCCAGAATGTTCAGCCATACATCTTGCCCAATTCTATTTATATCCAACTCATTGAAGCCAAAATTAAGAACTTGTGTCATTGCTTCGGTTATTAAGAGCATATCCAATTTCCGTACGGTGATGGGCTCCGTAACTCCCATTTTACACGAAAACTCGCATGGGCCTTTTTTACTGCCGCATTTCATATTACAAGCTGTCTTTTAAAAAAATTTTTTCAAAGTGCCGATTTGAAGATACCGGTTCGTTGTATTTATTAAGAGGTCAATTTTTGCTTTTAAAAAGAAGGAGGAGATTTTTATGCTGTTTATGTTGATTGTAAAAGCCTCGAAGAATTCGGAAGCCGGAAATCTTCCGAGCCCTGAGCTCATGGAAGCCATGGATAAGTACAATGAGGAATTAGTTAAGGCGGGCGTGCGGGTTATGGCGAAAGGACTTCATCCAAGTTCAAATGGGATTCGCCTTTCGTTTCCGAAACCAGGGGAAAAGCCGATGGTTACGGATGGCCCATTTACGGAAACGAAAGAATTGATTGCCGGGTTCATTCTGATTGATGTGAAGTCGAGAGAAGAAGCCATCGAGTGGGCCATGCGGATGCCGGACCCGCAAGGACATGGGGAAGGTCAGATTGAATTGCGTCAAGTATTTTAGTAGGCTTTGTACATTTGAAATCATAAACATCTCGCTAAGCTAATGAGAACGTTAGTTCAATGGAACAGCGACAGTCTAGGACTTTATTCTCTCGTCCTTAGCTGTCGCTGTTCTTATTTCTCAGGTCAGTCTAAAACTATTTTATGGAGTCTGGTGGTATGACCAGTATCTTGATCATATCCGGAGCCAGCGGATTCCCTGTACTTATTGAGATTAAAGGATATGTCCCCCTGCCCACCCTCATATAATTCTAAAAAACCACCCCGGAGGTACCAAAGCAAATGAGTGATGTGCTAAGAGCAGTGGATGATGAAATAGAGCGGCTGACGAAAACACTTATCGAACAGCAGCGACAGGATGGATCCTGGCGTTTTTGCTTTGAGAACGGGACGTCAGTTGATGCTTATGTGATTATTATCTTTCGATTGCTGAACGTTCCGAATGAAGAGTTGATTAGGCAGCTGCATAACCGGATTCTTGCCGCACAGCAGCCAGATGGCTGTTGGAGACTGTTTGCCGATGAAGAAGAAGGAAACTTGTCCGCTTCCGTTGAATCCTATTACGCCCTGCTTTATTCCGGGTACAGCCAGACGGCAGACGAACCTATTCAGCGAGCCAGGCGATATATTTTATCCAAAGGCGGTCTCGGAAAAGTGTCCAACATCATGACCACAGCCATCCTCGCCGCCACAGGTCAGAGGAAATGGCCTGCATCCATCTCGTCCATTCCGCTCGAGGTTGTTCTTTTTCCAACTTATTTTCCGATTACTATTTATGATTTCTCAGGATACTCAAGGGTTCATCTTATCCCAATGCTCATTATGGGCGACAAGCAGTTCACGATGAGCTCCGCTCATACGCCAGATCTATCTGATCTTTATGTTCGAACGATGGACGAGGAAGATCCTCTCCCCCGCAGTTTCCAGGAGATACAAAACATGATAAAGGAAGGGCTAAAACTGCTTATCGGCACCCCCCGTTATATCCACGAAGCAGCTACAACCAAGGCCGAGCAGTTCATGCTAAAAAGGATTGAAGCCGATGGTACACTCTACAGCTATGCTAACAGTACAATTCTCATGATTCTCGCCCTGCTTGCCCTAGGGTATGATCAGCAGCATCCTCTCATCACCCGTGCCATTCAGGGACTTACCGACATGCAGTTCCATTATAACGGGACAACTACAATGCAGAACTCCCCGTCAACCGTATGGGATACCGCTCTGCTTGCCTACACATTGCAGGAAGCCGGAATCGCCGCTGATCATCTAACGATCCGGCGTGCCGCCACGTATCTGCTATCCAAACAGCAGGATAAGACTGCCGATTGGAGCATTCATAACCCGGACACCATTCCCGGAGGCTGGGGATTCTCGGAGACCAATACGATCAATCCCGATGTGGATGATACAACCGCAGCTCTACGGGCGATCAGGAGGTTATCTAATACCAATTCTACTTACCTGGAATCTTGGAATCGCGGACTGAATTGGGCTCTATCCATGCAAAATAATGACGGAGGCTGGCCCGCATTCGAGAAAAATACTAACAATGAATTGCTCACCTGGCTCGCCATAGACGGCTCCAAATCTGCGGCCATTGATCCCTCGGAGGCTGATCTTACTGGGCGCACATTAGAGTATCTCGGGAACTTTGCCAGACTCGATAGTCGGCACGAATTCATCAAACGGGGGACAAATTGGCTAGTTCGCCACCAGGAGAAGGATGGATCCTGGTACGGGAGATGGGGCGTTTGTTATATTTACGGTACCTGGGCGGCACTGACGGGATTGGCAGCGGTCGGCTTTCCAGCTAGCCATGAACCCTTACAACAAGGAGCCCGTTGGCTTCTAGACATCCAAAACCCGGACGGCGGATGGGGCGAATCCTGTCAAAGCGATCGGCTGCGGCACTATGTGCCCTTAGGGGAAAGCACTCCTTCTCAAACCGCATGGGCGTTAGACGCCTTAATCGCTGTTCAGACACAACCAACACCAGAGGTCGATCAAGGAATCCATAGACTTATCGCATTACTCCATGAAGACGACTGGAAGAGCACTTATCCTACAGGTGCCGGCCTCCCCGGTTACTTCTATTCTCATTATCACAGTTA
This sequence comes from Paenibacillus wuxiensis, assembly GCF_040195695.1. Lineage (NCBI taxonomy): Bacteria > Bacillati > Bacillota > Bacilli > Caryophanales > Paenibacillaceae > Paenibacillus > Paenibacillus wuxiensis. The sequence continues at coordinate 451,490 of NZ_JBEFZI010000006.1, forward strand.
TCGCTATATCTGGCCGCTTCTGGCGCTGATCCACTATAAGAAGCGGTATGGGAATCTATAGATCAACAAAAGAACGGACCGTATTCGCTGCCGTCCGTTCTCGCTTTTCCATATTTGACCTACGACTATATACTTGAGCACTATTCTGTGAGGATATCCATTTATTAATCATAAAATCCTAAAATCTTTCATACTTTCTCCAAGAATATAGTGTGAAAACCACATCAAATTCTGCTTCATAATAGCCACATTAATTCCTGGCTGGTCAGAACTATATGCCATTCCTTTAAATATAATGAATTCTGTATCAACTCCCATATCCCTTAATCCTTGATATAGCTCATATGCATTTGAAATTGGGATCCTTGCATCCTTTTCGCCATGTTGAATTAAGGTGGGCGTACAGGCTGATTTAATATACGTCATTGGTGATGTTTTCGTATATATCTCTGGATCATTCCATGGATTATTTCCTAAATGCATCTTAATAAAGTAAGGTATATCTGTATTTACATAATGGGTACTCCAATTTGTAATTCCACCCCCAACTGAAATAGCTTTAAATCTACTACTATATGTAGAACAGAAAGCTGATATATATCCCCCGTTGCTCCATCCCATAACTCCTACTCTATCTTTATCTACAATCCCTTTGTCTACTAGTCTATCCACTCCAGATATAACATCATCGTAATCGGAAATTCCCAGTTTTCTATAGTTTGCTTGTAAAAATTCATTACCATAACCAGAACTTCCCCTGTAGTTTGGTTCTAAAACGATAAAGCCTTTTTCAATAAACTGTTCAATCGGATACTTCTCACTAAAACAGTCCGAAAATATCGGAAAGGACGCCCAGGCCGGACCACCATGGATTATCACTAATAAGGGATATTTTTTATTTGTGTCAAACTCTACTGGGGTCGATAACACTCCCTCTATTTCAAGACCATCACTACTTTGCCATGAGATTATTTCCCTGTTACTTGTAAGCTTTCCTTTGAAAAAGCTATTTTCATTCGTTATTTTTTTATCGTCTACATAGATTTCAAAAGTTTCATTTGTTATAGCTTTATTATAGGATATATGATTGCCATCCCTTGTTATAGAAGCCTCCATTATAAAGCCATCTACTTTTTCGCTTACCATTTCCACAGTGCCATCCTCAGATAGCAACCCAATAAGATAATTCGTTTTATTCTGCCATCTAATTAATATTCCTTTAGCTGTCCAGCGTAATGGAATAACCGTACTATCAAAGTCTGTTAAAGGTTGAATTAGCTCTCCATTATTAATATCATATATCTCAAGCGTACTGTCTTGTATATGGCTCTTATAGTAATCCTTCTCCCTAATGCTTGCCGAGTAACATATTTTGCTGCCATCAGGAGAAAAACAGACGCTCCCTCCCAACAACTTATTTATATTCAGCTTTTGTAGCTCTCGAGCTTTAATATCTAGTATGTATAGATCTCCATTCATATAATCTCCCAGATTTGAGCTTGGTGTAGCCATAAATACAACCTTTTTTCCATCATTTGAAATATCAAATTCATGGATATGAAAATCCTTACCATCAGTTAGTTGATAAACAACGCTATTTCCGTGTTCATAGTTATCATTTTGTATCGCTTTTTCTATTTCAATGTAATATAAACAATTATTCTGGTGTTCCTTACCTACATGATGGAAATCTCCATATAGTTGCTTACGTTTCTTTAACGTCTCTGATTCTTTTGACTGTGCAACATAATAAATACCCTTGCCAGTAGGCTCCCATTGGAATATACTGACCCCTTCTTTCTCATCAGTAATTTGAACCCTACTATAACCATCTATTGATTTAACAAAGATCTGATTTTTCTTATTATCCCCGCCACCGACTGGGCTAAGGTATGCGATATCTCTAGAATCTGGAGACCATAATGGGTATGTACTATCTATATCCCCAGTTGTTAATGGATAACTCTGCCCCTTATCTTTTTCATATATCCATACATGATTCCTATATGTATTGTCTTTCCAGTTAGCTGTCTTCTTGACAAATGCTACGTTTTTGCCATTTTCACTTATATTTGTACCTGATAAGGTTGGTAATGAGATAATTTCTTCTATACTTAGATATGTTTTTTCATTCATTTGATTAGTAAACCCCCTCGTAACAATTCTTATCTTGGGAACATTGGCCATTGCTAATATAACTTATCTCCATGTTAATACATGCTATTACCAAAAACCAGATATTTTGGTAATCCGAGTAGGCTGGCCGTGGTCTGCAGATATCATAATGAAATGAAACAAATAGTGACAACGGAGGTTTATTCAACTTTTCAACCCGTAACTAGCAAAATGAGCAGGCTTCGGCAGCCTGCTCAACAAGATTAGCCTTGGAATGGAACAGTGGGTTTTACTAGTCCAAGTACAGCTTTGTATTCCGAAGGTATATAGGTTACAGCTTTTAACTCCGTGATGACTTGCATGTACATTTTGTCAGGATCAGGCTGCACGACTCTATATTGAATAGTGGCCACGCCTTTCGAGAATTGGATGCCCGTGATCTCGAGTCCATATCCAGAGTGAGGAACTAGAGCGGATAACGTAACTCGGGTGACAGAATCCGTTTCTTTTTCCGAAGTGCTTTTTACTTGGTTGAGATCGGAAGTATCAGGTGTTTCCGGTTTTGTGTTTTTAATGAATGTTAACGTTTTGCGGATCATATCGGCAGCTTCTGCTCGGGTGATATAGCTCTTCGGATAGAAGCGTTGCTTGCTGTCTAGGGATACGATCTTGGCAATGAGCAGCTTCTGAATACTGTCCATGTATCCGTCTGTCACCTGGTCGGCATCCGAAACGCTTTGGAAAATTTCGATCCATGCATAATTTCGTTTATGGCTTACTTGCCCAAATAGCCATTTGGCGAATTGCTCCCGTGTGACTTTAGCAGAAGGATTAATGTCTTTCGCAATGCCTAGCCCGTTATAGTGAGCGATGATGAAGTCTTCCGCGTATGAAGAGTTGTTTTTAACCTTCGTATAATAGTCGGTTGCCTCCGGGATCTTGATAAATTTAATATTGTCGATGTTTAAATCCAAGCCTTTTACGATCATTGTCACTGCTGTTGCCGCGTTCAAGCTTTCTTTCCCTTCTTCTTTTCTCTGATTGTTCTCTTTATGAGCAAAAGCGGAACCGCTAATGCCCATGCTGAAGACGGCGATTAACATGAGTAAAATCAATGGCTTTTTCATTACATTTCTCATCTTGTTTCCCTCCGCATATCTTTATTATTCTCCTAGACGTGAATGTGCTGAAATATGTTACATAGATGGAAAAATAATAAACCTCTTAATCGATTCCCTTAATTGTACGGACATTTCGGCTTGTCCCTCCATGGAATCAGTGACTTTACTCATCGCCACATTCATTTCTCCTAGGCTTTCCTTCATTTCACTGGTGTAACCTGCAGCCCTAGAAGAACTCTCGGAGACGCCTTCAATGACTTCCTCAATATTCGCTACGGCAGAACCCATTACTTCCGTAGAAGTATGTACTTCCTCAGAAAGCGACAGGATGGCTTGAGCATCTCGCTGGTATTGTTGACCTGTCTTGATAAGCAGTTCATAATCCGCTTTTGCCTCATTGTTCATATAGTCCAATATGTCCTGAGAACTCTTCCCCAGTTTTAGGAATGCATTCTTTACTTGTACGACCATTTCATCAATATGAGAAATAGCTTCTGTTGATTCACCGGCTAATTTTTTTACTCTTTCGGCTACAACCTGAAATCCTTTCCCTTGTTGACCGGCTCTCGCTGCCTCAATGGAAGCATTTAAGGCTAATATGTTGGTCTGTGAAGAAATTTCCTTGATGCTTGCAGAAATCACATGAATCTCATCCACGATGCGTCCAGCCTCTATGGCATTCCGAAGATTCTGTTGCTTCTCTTCATACGTTCGAATAGCCTTCTCAAGGGAATAAACGGCCTCGACTTCCATTTGCGTCGCCCTTGTCTTTATAGCGCTAGACGTTTCTAAGGAAGCCTTTACCTTATGTGATAATTCATCATTGGATCTAGTTATTTTAAGAAGGGACAACTTAGCGCGTTGTGTATCGTTCAACAAATTTGTCGCGTCTTGTGCAAGAATATGTGACTTCGATTGAATCCTTGCTATACTCGCTGTTGAATTGCGCGTTGCGTCCAACATTGCCGAACTAGATTGTTGGATGTTATTCGATGCGTTATCAATTTCCACCACCAATCTCTTGATACTTGTTGAGCCTGTATTTAAAGATTTGCATAACTTGCTTATATCATCATTCCCCTTGAAGCATAGTTCAGAAGACAAATCGCCTGCTCCAAGCTTATCTGTAAATCTTACAACCAATTGAAGTCTCCTTAGGACTAGCCGATCATACATGAAAACAACAACGAGTACCGATATCAGTGTGCTAAAAACAGAAGATACATATAAACCAATGTTGCCCTCCATAAACTCGTTTTGGATTCCTGCCTTGGCGATAACTTCCTTACTGGTATCCAAGACGAAATTCACGAACTCACCAATGTTCGTACCGAGAATTTGAACGAGCACGATGGGGAATATCAGCTTGAATTTAATGGACTCAACTGTCCATTTCTTTAGGGTGTCCATAATTTTCATAAGTGTCTCCTCAGTAAATGTTGTAGATGCGTAGAAATGATAGCACCCCTCCGTCAGAACAATGTTATTCGGCCGTTTTTGGGAATCATAATTCTTTTATGGTCATAAATCCTAGTGCCTAATTGTCATATGACACTTTGAAGTGTCTTGATATTTAGGGTGACGAAATGAAACTTGTTGATATGACAAGCCTTTTGCCATACTCGGATCAGCCGGTTGTTATGAGGCAAATACATGTTGAGGAGAGACCATTTATGAACAAAAAGACTCGCACCATCGCGGTTCTGCTATTATCCGCTATGGCAACGACCGCATGGATGCCAGCTAGCGGCCAGGCAGCTGCCGCAACAATGGCCACAACGAATGCACCTGTAAATTCTAGCTTGGAGGGGCCCCGCGATGCCAAGGAGGCAGAAGCATTTGCAGATAACGTTTTTAAGGACATGATGAAGAAGCATAACACAGTCGGTTCTAATTTCTCGCTCGTAGCCGATGGGAAAGTGTTAGTAAGTAAAGGTTACGGTTATGCCGACAAAGAAAAGAAGATTCCCGTTGATAAAGACACCGTTTTCCAGATCGGCTCTGTTACTAAGCAATTCACGGCCTTGGCTGCTATGCAAATGGTCGATAAGGGGAAAATCGATTTACATGGCGACATTCAAAAGTACTTAGGAGGATTCAAGATTCCGAATAAGACGGGGAAAAAGCTGACCATGTATGATCTGCTTACCTATTCAACCGGATTTGATAAGCCCGATATCAGTTCGTATTATTCACCGGAATATCTTAAGAAAGAATATCCATTAAAGGATGTTCTCAAAACACATATGCCAACGGTTGTGAGGCCTCCGGGAGAAGCTTACGTTTATGACAATTTTGGGTTTTTGCTAGCGGGGTATGCGGTAGAGAACGTCTCGGGAATGCCCTATTCGAAGTATATGGAGAAAAACATTTTGGGCCCGCTAGGCATGACCTCAACGAGTGTGCGGATTACTCCTGAACTGCTAGGCAGAATGTCTGCTCACTATGGACCGAAGGGTGAGAAGATCTCTATGGATGGAACTATGCCTACAGAGAAGCCTGAAGGTGGTATGGTCTCAACAGCAGATGACATGGCGAAGTATCTCATCATGCATCTGAACAAAGGAAAGTATGATGGCAAAGAAATTGTGAGCCAAAAAAGCATAGAGCAAATGCACACCTACCAGTATTTTGCTGATAAAACGCTTCCTATTTCAACAATCGGGTTCGAAGGCTACTTCCGTGAGAAGATGAATGGTCAACATGTGATTCTAAAAGGAGGGAATGTTACAGGGCATTCATCCCTGGTTGTTATTCTGCCTGAGAAAAATGTAGCCTTTTATATGTCCAACAATGACGACAACGTCCCGTTTAGCATGGACGTGTATACAGCATTTATGAATCACTATTATCCAAAAAAGAAAGAGGTAAAGCCAACCTATTCGGCACTCAGTGAGCAGCAAGCCAAAGCGTATGTCGGATTATATGTAAACATGCGTTTTAATGCTTTTAGAAATAAGATTTCTTATTCGAACGGGCACTTAGTTTCGGAAACACCTTCAGGCAAGCATACGCTGAAAATGATCAGCCCTACGCTGTTCGAAGATGAATTAGGTAATAAAGTGCCGTTTACGAAAAACGCAGCTGGCAAAATTGCATATATGTATATTGTAAATATGCCAGAGGCAGCTTCAATGGCAGAGAAAGTTAACGTTGATTCACCATTCTCTGATGTACCTGCGAGCAGTAAGTATAAACCATATATTAACAATCTAAACGCTTTGAAAGTCATGAGCGGGAAGTCTGCCCATATCTTTGATCCAAAAGGAACGATGACTCAAGCTGAATTCTCAGAAGTGCTGCTTCGCGCCAATGGGTGGCATAAACAGCCTTTCATGCTTGAAACCAATAAGAAGCAGATGGTAGCCGGACTGCCTAATTTTAATCCTAATTCTCCGATCACTAGACAAATGGCGGCGGTAATGATCCAAAACATGAAACAGCTAGAGCCTAAAACGAAGGTTAAACTGAGTGGCACTACGGATGCTTGGGCAGTTGAAGCCATCAAAGCGCTTGTATCCCAAGGGATCATGGACCCAGATACTAAGGTTAAATCTGATGGCTCCGTGAACTTCCGTTCACAAGAGCTTTTGAAACGTCAAGAAGCTAGTGCCTTATTGGATCAAGCATTTAATTATTATACTCTACCCGTCCGTCACTAATGAATTCGATTCATGAACTCTAGCCAAGTTGAAAGGCTTATATAGTAAGAAACAAGCGGCTGCCTATGCTGCCGCTTGTTTTTAGTTATTGCGTTGTCCAGCGGCATTCTACACCGAGCGATAAGGTTATTCCAGCAGCCCGGCCTCTAGTGCCTTTTGCACCGCTTCCTCCCGGTTGCGAACTCCCAACTTCATATAGGCCGATGATGCATAGTTTCTAACCGTACCATCGGATAAATACAATTTGGAAGCAATTGTTTTATATCGTAGTCCTTTTGATACGAACTGCAATATTTCAATCTCCCGTGAGGTTAAATCATAGGCAGCTCCCATCTGGGTTGGCGACATATCGTCCCTAGTCTTATCCGCCTCCAGCTGTGCGAACAATTTGTTTGACATCTCTTGATCGATCATGGTGCCTCCTCGATAAACCGTGCGTATTGTCTCAACAAGTTCTGCCGGCTTTATCGATTTTAATAAATATCCGTCAACTCCGCTTTGCAGTGCCTCCAGAGCTTGCCTAGTATCTTCGAACATAGTAAGAATCACAATGCGTATCTGGGGCCACATTTGCTTCATGGTACGAGATGCGGTGATCCCGTCCATGTTAGGCATGTCCAAATCCATAAGAACCAATTGAGGTTGAACCTGCTTGCATAGCTCAATGGCTTGTTCGCCATCCTCTGCTGTCCCTACAACTTGCAAATCCTGCTGCTCCTCCAAAAGAGTCCGCAAGCTTTCACGAATAAAGGGTTGATCATCGACGACTAACAGGCGGATGACTTCTTCCTTAAGCTCCGTTTGCCGCGGCAAGGTGCAGGTAACGAGGGTGCCTTCACCCGATTGGGTATAGACAGCAACATGACCTTGCAAATTCAACGCTCGCTCTTTCATAGCGTTTATGCCGAAGCCATCCTGCACTTGTTCCATTCTATGACCATTATCTTGAATTTCCAGCCTCGTCTGCTGAGGCTCGAACTTCATTGATACGGTAATCTCCTTCGCACGTCCATGACGCACAGCATTCGTGAGCGATTCCTGCAAGCAGCGATACAGCGCTGTTTTCGCTTGCTTCGTTACTGGATATTCCTCACCAAAGGTCTGAAAACGAACCGATACCTTCGCATGCTCCTGAAACTCCTCGGCCAGCTTCCGCAAATACTGAATCAGCGGGAGCGCCTCCTGGGGAGATTCAATCTGATGCAGATATCCTCTTACTTCCACCATATTTTGACGGGCTAGGTTCAACATGGAATCTAGCCGTTCCATTCCTGTCTCGGTCGCAAGCTCAGGCCGCAAGGTTTCCAACCCCATAATAAGGGAAGTGTAAGCATGGCCAACGGTATCATGGAGCTCTTTGGAGAGCCGGCTTCGTTCCTCTGCCAAAGTGATACGCTCCACTTGCGATAAGTACTGTTCCAACACCCCATTTTGCTCCCGGATAATCTCGCCTTGACGATGACTAACCATCAATAAATGGAAGGAAAAACCGACCACATACGCTATTCCAACATGAGTGGTCATGAGCCAGAAATCACTCTCCTCTTCAAGCAATTTAATAATGGCGGGTACGAGTATAACAGATATAGGCCCCGACCAGAGATAGGCTCTTTGACCGCTGTTAGCGGCAATTAAAAATGCATACAACAAGAACGAGAGATAAGCTTCCGGAAAGAAGGAAGCTAAATACAAGCACAATCCGCCCGAGATCACGATCTCTGTAAACAAGTAGTATGTATAATTGAGCTGTAAGCACAGCCAAGGAACAGAAAAAGAGACAATCTGCAAAATCACAAGACCCCAAAGCGGCAACGAGAAATAAGCTGCTCGCTCAACGATTGTGAAAAAAAGAAAACTGCCGCAAATCAACCGGATCATGAGCATGAACCAGTCATACCAGAACCACCGCTTCACCATATCGAACATAAAATCAACCCCTCAGAACTTTCAGAATAACATTACGTAACAATTATTGAGTACACCACCATCCAACGATCCTTTTTTAGTCAAAATCGAGGCATGCCTTCTAGCGGTTCACGCTATTCATCATAAGACGAGTGTAGTGACCTAGCATTCGTGTGGAGCAGCTTGCAGAGCAAATGCCCTTAAAAAAGAAAAAGGACGCCCACAACCTTGCGGGCGCTCTCCATTGATTTCGGCGTTGACAAAGTATGTTCTACATAAACACCTCGTTCGGCAACTCGAATTGCTATACGCTTATAGCCTTCTCTCCGCTTCATGGCTACGCCATGCTCCTCGCCTATGGATACCTTATTTGCTCTGCGGCTTCAAATATTTATCCAAAAACTTGATCATTGTACTGAAGAAATCGATCAAGTTCTCTTCGTTAGTGAAGCCATGTCCTTCATTATCCTTGACCATATACTCCACTTGCACGCCGCGTTTTTTGAGTGCTTCGACAAGTTGGTCGGATTCTGCTTTGTTCACCCGCGGATCATTCGCCCCTTGAGCCACGAATAATGGAGTTACGATCTTATCGACGTGGAACATCGGCGAAACTTGCTTCAGCATTTCTTTGTCCTTTTCGACATCGCCGACACGTTCGTTTAAGAGATTTCTCATGGTCTCCCAATACGGTGGGATCGATCCCAAGAACGTGAACATATTCGATACACCTACATAATCAACAGCAGCAGCATACAATTCCGGCGTTTTCGTAATGCCCGTCAAGGTTGAGTATCCGCCAAACGATTGGCCATAAATACCAACTCGTTTCGGATCAGCAATCCCTTGCTGAATCGACCACTTCACACCGTCAGTAATATCATCTTGAATTTTCAATCCCCATTGTTTATTTCCTGCATCCCTAAAGGACTTCCCATACCCCATTGATGCACGAAAATTCACTTGAAGTACGGCATACCCGCGGTTTGCGAGCAATTGTGCTTCCGGGTTGAAGCCCCACGTATCACGTGTCCACGGTCCACCATGCGGATTTACGATCATCGGCAGGTTTTGAGGCTTTTTATTTTTCGGTAATGTTAAGTAACCGTGAATCGTCAATCCGTCTCTGCTCTTGTAAGAGATCGGATACATATCAGCCATCTGATCTGGTTTAAGCCACGGACTCAGATTACCTAAGGATGTTAACTCACCGGATAAATTATCGTACAAATAATACATCCCATAAGTCTTGTCATTCGAAACACTAACGATCAGCTTCGTCATATCCTCGTTATAATCATTTAGCCCGATTTCACTTTCACTGACGCCAAGCTTCTGCTGCAGCTTGCGGTACATCGCCTCGAATTTATCATCGAAAAACTCCAAATGCGCTTTATCTGTCACATAAACAGCCGCCAGCATTTTATCTTGATTTTTATCGTAATATGCTTCAGTTACGTCAACTTCCGGATGCTGATACAGAACTTCTTCCTCTCCCTTTACATTCAGCTTGACGAGCGCCATCTTGTCCCGACCGTTATTGGAGACCGCATAGATCGATTTACCGTCTGCCGAGAAACCAAGCGGATTCATCGCATCCCCGTTATTTAACGTAACCAGCAGTTTGAACGCCTCTTCCTCCGTATCGCGGTACAACAATGTACTTACGACACCGTCGCTTTCAGAAGCGAGCCGGATCTTGCCTTGACGATCAGCTACCCATGCCATAATGTTCCCTGGGTTTTTGGCGATCAGCTTCGTTTCCCCTGTCTTTACATTCAATTTATATACATCGAAGATGGCAGCATCTTCTTTATTCATCGAGATCAGAATTTCGTCTTTCACACCAGATAATTCGCTCACGAGTTGAACATTGACCTTATCGTAAGGCGTCAAATCCAATTCCTTATTGCCATTAAAAGTGGACGAATATACATGAAAATTCTCGTCTCCGCCCTTATCTTTGCGATATAGAATATTATCGCCTTTCCAGAAGAAGCCGGCGATATCGCGATCTTTCGAGCTTGTCACGCGAATAGGCTCGCTTTTCTCTCCGATTTTCTCTACAAACACATTGGAACGGTTCTCCCAAGTACCCGCATAAGAAAGATACTTGCCATCTGGAGAAAGCTTATACCCAAAGCTGCCCGGACTCCGAAAGAAGTCTTCCACGGAAATTTGTGGGACACCTCTCTCGTCCATCACCGATAGCATTTTATTGCTGTAATTTTTAAGCACAACAGCCGCTTGAGCTACAGTCACTGGCTGATCTTCGTGCAAGCTTCCATCTGTATTCCCTTGCATGAGCCCAAGTGCCTTGGCGCTTGCTGCATATTCGGCCAAGCTCGTTTCTCCCTGTTCCTTGCCGAGTGCCCGCACCATCATGCGTGCCATCTCACCGCGTTTGATTGGAGCGTCAACGGAAGTGAATTCTCCTTCCTTCAACCACCCTTTCTCGGAAGCAACCTTCATCGGATCGATGCCATGTTGATAGGTAAGCGATACTACCGCATAGCGGATAAAATCTTTAACAGAAATCGCTTGATTTTGTTGTACCCCTTTGTCAACAATCCCCTTCGTTATGAGCGTCTGTACTCCATCTTGATACCATGGTGCTGCTTGTTTCGCTCCATCCTGTGCCATGACTGACACGGGAACGGATACGGCCATAATAGCCGCAATCGCTGTGGAGACAAGTCTTTTTCTTGCATTCATGATTTAAGTTTCCCCTCTCTGCTGGAAGCGTTACATTAGGGAATGAATGTTAATTACTCTTTTGAGAAATATCCCCTTTTACTCAAAAGCCAATGACAGATATATCGTTTGCCGAAGAGCTTTGAATCTAGTTTTTGGCTCATATTGAAGGTTATAATCTTGATGAACTATATTCTTATCTCTCATTCACGTGATGATGATTATGGTGAGCCTGGTACATGATGACACTTAATTTTTGAACGTAATTTCACCCACCTGCGTGAAAATGTTGAGCGTTGCACTTTCGGCTTGAGCCTTACCAACATATCCATGGAGTTCTTCGGCTACAATCTTTGTGGTATTTGTTTCTTTTTCAAGAGCAACCTGATTATCGATAGTTCCTATTTTTGTTGATAGATTTACATATAGAGGTGCTGGTTGATCAGGCAGAGCGAATTCGACGCTACCAACGTCAGTAGATATGTTACTGCTTTCCATACCAATTACATCCGTTACAGTAACGTCGCCGGTACCGCTGCTCACATTTAAGTGTTGGACCGACAATTCTGACTCAACGGATATGTTGCCAACTTCATTATCTATCTCAAGGGATTTGAATTCTTTATAAGGAAGACGAATCGTTAAAGATGGCAATGGCTCCGTATTTATAATCTTTAGTTTATTTTCAAGTAGAATCTGTAATGTTCCATCTTGGATCGACGTAGTCACGTTGGTATCCATTCCTTGTGAATTGCCCTTGGATACTTCCAATTCTGCTTGATTGATTTGTTTGTCGCCTATGACAGTAATGATAGCAGCGTTACTCTGAATTTTTAGGGAATGAATGTTATTTACGTCTATTTGAGAAATATCCCCTTTTACTGCATTCGAGACATTTCTAATCTCCGATGTTTCTGAATTTACATTTGTGTTTGTCGATATAGAAGAGTTTTGTTGGGACGAACTTGGTGTACTAATGGCGGATGATTCTTTCGTACATCCGGCGAGTCCGATACTGGCAGCGGCCAGGAGAATCATAGCTAACTTCTTATTGGTGTTCAAAGTTTATCTTCCTTTCTTCCCATTGGACTAAAAATATCAAATATACTTTTTCTTCATAGCAATATTGACATTCGAGACCACTTCCTACCCTTGAAAAGCCTTGGTCAATCGAATCGTTCATACTATATGCTCCATACTCTTTTCTCCACACTCTCTCTCATAACAATATCCTACAGGACGTAATCTTCTTTTTTCTTACATTACTCTTACGAATTTCTTAAGCTGACTATATGTGCAATAATTGCCGCTGTTCAAAAACATACCACGAGCCAATTTTTGAAGATCGTTCAAACTATCCTGCCCATCAGCATAATAAAATGAGCAGACTGCGGTAGTCTGCTCAACAATGTAACGTATTCAACTATCGTGTCCCTTTAGCCTAAACAATCTACCTGAATCAAAGCTTTCGTTCATCTCAATTCATCAAGATTAAAGTCCATAATATCCCCATGCTTCGCGTAGTGTATCAATCCATTGACTTCTTTTAGAACTCTTTTCGTTCCATTTTCATACTTCCACCAATTATCTGGCCTAGTTGTTTGATCTAATACTGGATGAAAACTATATTCAAACCATGAAGGCGCATATCTTAAAAATGTTAAATGACATCTTCGCATGTGATAAAAGGCTGTGCAGATCAAAATTCGCTTCATATTATTCAGCCCGATATGATTATCCAATGCAGCTAAGGATTCAATCACATTCTCCTTCGTATTGGTTGAAATCGTCTCTATAATGATCGCATTCTCCGGGATAGCTCTTTCTATCGCAAACGATCGCATGGATTCAGACTCGATAAATTCCCCATTATATCCTCCTGAGAAGAGCAATCTAGACGAACGTCCCTGGAAAAACAGCTCAGCTGCAGCTGGCGTTCTATATTTATTGCTCGTTCTGCTAGACGGCACAACAATACAATCGCACTTAGCGTCATCATCTCGTATTCCCAGAAACAAAATCTGATGTGCGAGCTCCTTGGATACCTCTCCTTCTTCTAACTCAGATAGATACAACGTTGTCCCTCCTCTCTTAATCATATATATGCAAAGTGTCGCTCGAAGGGCAAAATAATGATGTTTTCGGGCATTTTACGTGACTCGAAAGTCTATCGTAACCCTTAGTTTCTATTAATTAATTTCAAGGCTTGCTGTAAATCTATATCTTCTTCAATATGTTTAGGTGTCCATTTGATATAGATATCTGGCTGAATTCCTTTTCCGTGTATTGGGTGTACTTCTGTTTTCTGTTTAAGTCTTGATATGGGATAGCCTAGAGAAAACTGCTTGTCCCAATTGTGCCAAACGATGTCGCTATAATCATTTACTCCCAAAGTGGCACGTCCTACTACGGTTACTTTGGATGATCCGTTACTAGTCCCCACAAATTCCTCTCCGGCACTTATACAATAACAGTCAGTTAATATAATTACCTGTTCTGGGTTATCTTCCCCTTCAAAATCGTTTACTCTGTCTGCTATATATTCCGAAAAGTCAAAAGCAACAAATCCTTGATTTCGATAGGTTTTAAATTGATTTTCAGCAAACTCTACCATCTTCAGCGTATCTTCATCATTTGTTGAATTTCGAACTTGCTCGATCTGTTCTAGAAATAGTTCCACATTACGATCAGAACAATTAAATTCACGTACTTTCAGTTCAGTACTTGGTTTTTCTCCTTTTTTATAAAAATATCTCACTAAAGAATTACTAGCATGAGCATTCCCTCCGCTATTATGTCGGACATCAACAATTACATTTTTGCTTGCAAGCAGGTCATCCTTATGCTTTTCAATTAGATTCACGATACGATCGGTATCTCCAAAATCAGAAAGGGTTACTAATAAAGTGTCTTCGTTAATAGAACGAATATCATAAGTTGACTTTTTAGGAGTTCGTCGATATAAATTCAATTCCAGTTCAACTACATCTCCATTCTCATTAATAAGCTCAAAATACGTAGCCTTGTTTAGGATTTCATCCCATTCCTCTCTCTCCGGATGAGATTCTCTAAGCATTGCACGTTGCTGTTTTCTTATCGAAGAAATCGATTGTCCGTCAATAGAAACAATTCTTGCCCCTTTTCCAAATCTGTTCTCTTCATGAACCTCTGTTACGTATAAGGTGTCTTCGTAATTTCTTACAGTAAAACCACAAGTTTTAACTTCTACCTTTTCTGAATGATGTAAGTGAAAATACATATGGCGATCTTGGAAGCTAATAAGATATTCATTCACAATTTCAGCAAACTGTTGTGGCGTCATTAATTCACTGGATTCAAGGCGCTCTATTTTTTCTGTAAAATAATCAGGATTATCCCAGCCTTTTTTCTCCTCATTCCCTGCATAATCCTGATGCATGATAGATATAATCTCAGCAAATATATTTACGTATTTCAATTTATATTTCCCCTCCGTATCTTTATTAGACAAAGACTCTCATCGAATAGTTTGGTTATACTCGAACATTTTATGATCTCTTTTCGGCTTAAACATCAAATATCTAATCGCCAGTCATTACATCGCATGTTGTGACCAGGAGGATATTCAAAAGCACACTCATTAATAAGTGAAAAGTTAAGCTTCCGACTAATAGTCCCCCTTTGTAAATAAACCCGACCCTAGATAGCTTACCTCTTAGGTCGGGTCGTGTATTTACACAGCTTTTTCCACGATTATACATCTAGTGGAATAGGAGCACAAGGTGTCGAATCGGGAAGTAGAATGACTGAAAATTATTTAGAGAAATAACTATTTGTTCAATGCGTTAATAAGCTTGATTATTTTTCTCCTGCTGAATACCGGCATAGACGGCCTCGCAGATATCCGTCGTAAATCTACCGGACATCCCCTCCAGTGCAGTATTCGTAAAGGCCACAACACTTAGCTCTTCATGTGGATCAACAAACCAAGAATGACCGTACGTACCACCCATCCTCCACGACCCTGGTGATTCAGGCGTGTTCGCGATTAGCGGATCCTTCAGCAATGTAAAACCTAACCCAAATCCTCTTCCAGGCCAATACGGCATATTCAAGTCACCAATTTGATTGGTTGTCATTTCAGCAACCAGCGCTTGTGGGAGGATAGGTGCACCGCCTAATCGCAATGCTTCCAACAGCTTCAGGAAATCTCCCGCACTGCCAATCATACCAGCCCCGCCGGAAGGATACGCTGCCTTATCAAGTGCCCGATTGGGAGCAAGCTGAAAACCAGCTGTCCCTTCCACAAAAGGTATGGCATCCATTTCGAGTAAGCGCCGAGGCTCTTCTGGATGATCTCGTAAGCAGCTGTAAGTCTCGCTTCATCTACAGCTACAAAAGCCGTATCAGTCATACCAAGCGGTTGTGTAACGAGTCTTTGAACGGCTTTACTGAGAGGCATGCCCGTCACTTTTTCAATTACAGCGCCCAGTACGTCCGTTGCTATCGAATACCTCCACATTGTTCCTGGTTCATATAGAAGGGGCACTGATGCGATCCTCCTCAGATTTTCCTCTAATGTGATTCTTGCTGCGTCCATCCCATCGGATACACCAGCTAATTCATAGGTTCCGTTATCCTCTTGAAAGAACCGATAGGTTAGCCCGGCCGTATGTGTCAGCAACTGATGAACTGTTATAGAAGCATGCCCCCCATTTGACAAGATGGGACGAAAATACGGAAGCCACGTTTCCACCAAATCGCTAAGCTGTAATTTCCCCTGTGAAATCAAGACTAAAGCCGCTACAGAAACGATAGGTTTCGTTACCGACGCATACCTAAATAAAGCGTCTTCTTGCATCACCCGCTGCTGCTCTCGATCAGCAAGCCCTGCTGCCCTATTGAATACCAGTTTTCCTTTCCATGCAATTTGAACCACAGTACCCACAATTCTTTTTTCCGAAAGTGTGTGGTCAATGACATTATTTACGAATGACTGCAATTGATTTGTCTCGATGCTGCGCATATCCTCATTCCTCTCCAGGCGTAATTGTTGATTCATTCAAGCTTGTGCGTTTATTATAAAAATAACCTCCTTCTTTTAACATAGGATGTTAAAGCTTCTTACTTCGAAATACGATGATTATAAAGGTAATTCTCAAAAATATCGTTGAACTCTAAGGAGGATCTTCCCGTGGACGAAATTGATCATCACATTCTGTTTCAATTGCAAAATCAAGCGAGATTATCAATGACCGATTTGGGCAAATTAGTTGGCCTGTCTCAGCCAGCGGTAACGGAGCGCGTGAAGAGAATGGAGGAAAAAGGCGTTATCGAAGCGTATCGTACCGTAGTATCCCCACCTAAAGTGGGCAGAGCTTGTACGGCCTACATGCTTTTTCGAACGAGGGATTGCTATGCCTTCTTAGATTTTTGCCGTGCAGTTCCTGAAGTCGCAGAGTGTTATCGAATCAGTGGCGAACACAACTATTTATTAAAAGTATTGACAGACTCCACGCATGGTTTAGAAGCGTTTGAAAATAAGTGCGACCCTTATGGCACCTATACAACCCTAATTGTGATGTCATCCCATATTGCATATAAAAATCTAATTGAGGGGACGAATTTGCTTGCGTAGTACGTTTCGGTATTTTAACTGAGGCAGAACACACAAAAGGAATCCTCATATCAGATTCCTTTTTCAGTATTCGTTTTCGTATTTTTATGCTTTTTCTTTGCAGAATGCGGGACTTTGAACCAACCAGGCGACAATTAGAGCAGGAAGTAAGAGGATAAACAGGGATCCTGGGAGAAAATTTGACCCCAGCAACTCAAGCAGGAGCGCACCGCTCACTCCTCCTCCAATGGCAAGATTCCACACGGTTACAAGCATGGATTGAGCAACATCAGAACTTTCGCCCCCTGCTTGAGCAATTGCGGTCTGCAGCAGTGTGGCCGCACCACCAAACGTAAGTCCCCACACCGCAACAGCTGACAGAATAATGATCGATTGTTCGCTGCCAATGCCCATGGCGATCGAAGCCAACGCGAATCCTGCAACGCTGATGATCACGAGCGTTCTCGAAATAGGTCTATCAGCATCCCTACAATCCATAAGCCGAGCACCGAAGCAATGCCGAACACCAGCAACACCAGATCAGTTCGATTGGCAAGTAAAGTTCCGGCTAGATAAGGAGCAATATAGGTGTAAAGTGTGTTGTGCGCCAACACCCAAGTGAACACAAGAAACAAGGTTGATCTCACACCACGAAGTTTGAAGATCTGGAAGAGTGGAAGTTGATTGCTAGTTTGTTCCCCTTCGTAATCGGGCAGCCTCCACTGTACCCAGACAAGTAAGAAGGCGGTCAATATAGATAGGGAACCGAAAATCAATCGCCATCCGATGTGAGTCCCCAAAAAAAGGTTCCGATAGGCACACCTAGCGCTAATGCTAATGGCGTTCCAACCATGGCTATGGCCATTGCTTTCCCCTTCTGTGGATCAGGCACCATGCGACGGGCGTAGCCCGCGGTCATCCCCCATAACACGCCAGCTGATACCCCAGCCAAGAAACGAGCCACAAGGGTCAGACCATAGGAAGTAGAGAATGTAGTTATTGAATTAAATAGAAGAAAGCCAATAAGACAGAACAGCAGCAGCGGTCGGCGTCTCCATCCACGAGTAGCCGTTGTTAACGGAATGGCGGCAACCAGCGAACCGATCGCATATACCGTAACTAGCTGTCCAGCAAGTGACTCCGTGATCAGGAGATCTTGTGCGATTTGTGGCAAAAGACCTGCCGGCAGGCTTTCCGTCAGAATGCATATGAAGGCCGCCATGGCCAGCGCTAACAAGCTAACAATCGGAAGACGGTTTGCAGGCACTTCGTTAGAGCTGTTCTGGGATGCAACCCTCGTACTTGTTTTTATAATCATGCCAAGTCTCCTTTATCGATGGATTTCATACTTCGGGTCTAAGCATATAGAAAACCGTTGCAAATTGGCATGCATGATTAAAGGAATTCTCAACGATCTTTCGTCATTATCCAGTTATTTTTCTGCTATTTCATTTATAATAAATGCAAAAAAAGGCGGCATCGTTAGATACCGCCTTCCGACTTACTTGTATATCTCCACCTATTGAATATTACTCTATCTACTCTCAAATTTCGTATGGATGTATAGTAGCTAACATGCAGTGGAAGCTACACACGGATTTATTCATAATTTTGTACGGGATCTGCTGCTCCAGCCTCCGTCATATCTAGAATTGCTTGAAATACATTTGGCGGGTATTCCGCAATCCGGTGGCATAGATACAAATACCATTCACGACCAAACGTCAGATAAATCCGAACAGGATAACCTGCCTTCTTCAATCGACTGCTCAAATCAGGCCGAATCCCATATAACATCTCGAATTCAACGCCTGGCTCATGGATCCATCCCCGCTTAATAACTTGATCAATGATAGACTCGTCATGAGTAGCGATCGACAGACGATGCCCTGTGCGGATGGCCTGCTCTATAAGCTGTATATATCGCTCATTTAAGGCAGATGAACGCGGCATGGCGATCTTCTCCGTTTCTTGGTACGCACCTTTCACAATGCGAATCCGTCCTGAGATATCGTTCAAATCCTGTGCCGTACGGTTCAATTGTGCCTGAAGTGTGATGCCGAGGTTCGCATATACGGCTGCTGCTTTTGTATAAATCGAAAGTATGGCGTCTGTCTTAGCTGATTCCTCCATGCTGACAAACAGCTCGACGTCGGCCTGTCGAGCTAGTGCGGCCATTGCTGTCAAATTCTTATAGGCCAATTCGCTATCTATCGATAAGCCGATGTGAGATAGATCGAACGATACCCGAGCTGGTATTCCATGTTGAGCCAACGTATGAATAAGCAGCGTAAGCTCCAGAGCCGCATGTTCGCAGTCTTGGATATCCGTCGTATTTTCACCGATATATTCAAGCGATATAGCGTACCCTTTATCGGCTAGCTTTCGTCCTACCTCAAGGCCATCCTGGCGATTCTCCCCTGTCACATACTTTGCTGCCGCGCGCTGCAAAAGCTGATAAATGGCGGGTGTCTGTTCAACAAAAGCCTTCAAATCAGCTCGACGGGCAATGGATTTCATCGTTTTAGAAAATTGCTCTTCCACATTAGTCGTTGTTATCATCAAATGATACCTCCTCTTATCTATAGGTTCAATCTACAGGATAAGAGGAGGTTACGATTGTAAAAAATTGCGCTTATCTAAACGGAGATAGCATAAGCTTGAGGTGTTGCCCCTACTATTTTGGCAAAGGCTTTTATAAAATGGCTTTGATCATAGTAGCCGGCATCTACGGCAATTTCGGCAATAGAGCGCCGTTTCTTCAGTTCCTTCTTGGCATGATTGATACGAAGTAGATTTTGATACGCATGAGGCGGCAAATGCGTTCCTTTTTTGAACATGCGGATAAGATGATATCTGCTGATCCCGGCTTCATGCTCCAACGTGTCGAGCGTGATTCGATCCGTATAATGCGCATGGATATATTCCTTGATCAAATTGACGTACTTCGATTCCATTATTCCATATGGCTCAAGCGTCAGATCGTATGCATGCTTATCTACAAGCTTGTGCACCAGTTCGATTAACGATGTTTCAATTTCTAGTGGAGTAGCACTGCGAGTCAGTGCCTCCATGGTGCGATTGAGCAGCATGCTGCAAGCTTTATTCCTCCCAGTTTCGAGCAAGAAAGGGATTTGAAGACGATTAATATCAGGCATTTCAAGATGAGCGAACCATTTCGGCTTAATGAACAGCATTTTGTATTTCCATTCTTCATCTACCGCAGGCTGACAGGCATGTAGGATAAGCGGCGGAAAGCTGATTATTCTTCCCTTCTCAACGCGCCACAAGTCGCCATCACACCATGCTTGCGTTTCGCCTTCATCGATTAAACCGATGGAATACTCTTCGTGAAAATGCTTCTGATATGCCAGGTCACTCTTATGGCAGCGCTTCGCTTCCAGAAAAGGGAGCGCTTCATCACGGTAAAAGGTTACATCTGTCATTTTCTAACCTCCAAATGTTCAACTATACTTCCCAATCATAATCAAATACGTTATTTTTCCAATCGCATTGCAAACAACAGACATTCACATCATTATGACTGTTTTTGGGGTTATGATGGATATTTTATGTTCCACCCTCTTGTTTATATCGGTATACTCGTAGGTAGTGAATATAAGAAGCTGTCGTGGTAACAGGATCATCGCATGAAAGAAACAGCAATACAAGTAGAGAACCTGTAATCAGAAAACTCATTACATACTTCAATGCATCCCCACCTAATCGGATTATTCATTCCACCTCGTTGCATTTATTCTTCTAAAAAACTTGAAAATTAACAATTAAAGTATAAAATAATATAAGTTGAAATAAGATAGAAATTTCACACGACATCTTAGTTGATTACATTAGAAAAGAAGGAATAATTATGATGATGTTTTTGATGTTGGCTATTAGTCTAGGTTTACTATTTTTCATTCATTATTTATCGAACCAGATGATTCAAAATGAAGTTACTCATCCAAGCACAAAAAAAAGCTTTATCATAAAGCTTTTGCAGTTCGTTAAATTTGCTCCTTTCATCGCTTTGCTTGTATTACTCGTACTGGTTTTAACAACTCTACATACAAAAGCAGGCATTCGACTCTCTCATGCATGGTTTGCCGCGCAATTTTGGGCTTACTATACGTTCCTGTATTGCATTTATATGATAACCAAGAAAAAACTGTTTCTGTTATCAATGATCATATCTTTATTCATAGCCATTTATAACACGCCATTATTTCGCTTTGAAAACCTATTTACAGGATATAATGTAGTTGTGGCTGATATTTTCGGAACTTTGATGTTTATCAATTTATGGATGGCAATATCAAGAGTTTTAGTGCAAATAAAAAATAAGTAACGTGAGACAAATTAAAACACCTTCAAGTAAATGCCCTTATATCGTAATATATGGGCGTCAAGCTTGGAGGTGTTTTTACGTTGAAAACTTGACATGTCTTTCTTAACAATTCGAAATGCTTATCTCGAGATAAACGGGATATCCATCACAGGATCATCCTTATCTCTAAGATTTCAATCTATTGCAGAGTTTCATTGATTAAGATACTCATCCTTTAAAAGCCCGTAATAAATGAGGTCTTCATATTCACCCCATTTTTTCACATGTTGTCTCAGTGTTCCTTCGTATTTCATACCCAGCTTTTCCATTACTCGTCCCGATGCAGGATTTTTCCCTAAAAAACGTGCATAAACTCGATTCACATTCATTTCTTCAAATGCATATTTGACAATTCCCTTCGCTGCCTCTGTACAATATCCGTTGTTCTTATGCGCTTTCCCTATCCAATAGGCCAATTCACCATGTTCAAACTTGGGATTCAGTCCGATACAGATGGCTCCGATTACATATTGATCTTCCTTATGTACAATTGCTAGTTCGAGTGAACGATTTCCATCAAAATTAACGGCATGTGTATTGATCCATTGTTCTGCCATTCCATCCTCATAGGGATGCGGGATATACAGCGTCATCTCTGCAATATATTTATCACCTGCTAATTCTTGAACAATTTTCGCATCATCTAAACGAAACGGTCGCAATAGTAATCTTTCTAATTCAATCGTCGGCAATTGCTTCATATATCGTCCCCCCGTTGCGAATCAACCCTAGATAGCTTACCTCTTAGGCTGGGTCGTATATATACTAAATTTTTCCATGTTTATGCATCTATCGAAAGAGAAGTACAAGATGCCGAACCTGGAAGTAGAATGAAATTTACGTTCATTCGCAACATAATATGCATTAATCAAGATTAATCTCATTTTCAATGGAAAGACGTATGGATTCAGAGTGAAGCTTACCATCATTATCATTCCATGTAATCGTTAACGTAGTGCTATTATAGTTATGTATATCCTTCTTTGGTTCATTATAAGAATATTCTCTGGTTATAGAACCTATATCATTTAGATTGGCGGGAATAGCTACAGTCCCTTCTTTAGAACTTGCTTCAGTCATATAAACGATGTCATAATTCCCATCCAAATTCAATTCTTCAAATTTCATTTGATAAGAAGTAATCTTCTCAAAATTCTTTGGATCACCTTTGTACGCTAACTTTCCATGTCCGCGTAGTATATTACTAGGAGTGACTATTATTTTGTAATCCGTAATGTCCCACATTTCTCCGGTACCTTTGAGGTTATATACATGGACAGCAGGATAATCTACCTTAAAGTATAAGTACCCCCAAATAACATTAGAAATAATCAAGGCAGCAATTAATATAAAGATGATTTTCTTCATTTTTTCTCCTTTAACTAACGGAATAGCTCTGAAAACTTTTGCAATATCCTATTCTGGACTGATCAATCCCATTCCGAATTATTAGCATAGATATCAATATCGAACTCGGCATTAATATCGTTTGCAAATTTAATCTGTTCTGAATCTAAGTATAATGCTGGAGTCATTCCCTCCTCAATGATTATCACGATAAAAAGCTTGTTGTGGATTATCAACACTAAATCAGACAGCTTTTTTAAGAGATAATCTTCTGTAATCTACTGGACTCATATAGCCTAAGGTTCCATGGATGCGATGTTTGTTGAACCAATTTACGTAGTCATATAGCTCCAATTCTAGGTGATGTAAACTGTGGAAGTTCATCTGATTAATGATTTCTGTCTTCATAATTTTAAACGTAGCTTCTGCAACTGCGTTATCATAAGGGCACCCTTTCATGCTTAAGGAACGACCGATCTTGAACGTAGCAAGTGTCTCATCAATCAACGTGTTCTTAAATTCACTACCGCGATCGGTATGGAATAATTGAATTTGACTTAGATTTCCTTGCACAGAAGCAAAGGCTCGTGTGACTAAAGCTGCGTCCTTTTTCGGCCCTGCACTTGAGCCAATGATCTCTCGATTAAAGAGGTCAACTAATACACAGATGTAGTGCCATCTGTTTTTGATTTTGACATACGTTAGATCGCTTACAACGACGCGCTCAGCTTCAGATTGCTGGAACTTGCGGTTCAGTTCATTTACCTGTTGCAATTCGTTGCATGTTGCTTTGTGAGGTTTGTATTGAGCCACGGTGTATGAAGAAACAAGGCCTTGTTTCTTCATAATGCGGCCAATTCGACGTCTTGATACGATAAGTCCACGTTCGTGAAGCTTTGCTTTAATCTTTCTTGTACCATATGCATTTCGGTTCTTCTGGAAGATTTCAACGATTAGCTTCGTAATACCATCTTCATTGCTGGAGTTTTTTGCTTCATAATAGTACGTACTTCTAGTTATTTGCAGGACGTCGCACATTGCTGATACCGAGTATTTGTCGCGATTTTGATGGATGACACTTACTTTCGTCCCATGATCAGCGCTGCTTGCTTTAGAATGTCATTCTCCATTTTGAGTCGTTGGTTTTCTTTCCGTAATGCAATAAGTTCATTTTCTTCTGGAGAGCGGTTGTCCTTCTCTGAGAAGGAACCTGTTTGGTGGGCTTGTTTAATCCAGCGATCCAATGCAGATGCACTCAACTCATTCTCACTTACAATGTCTGCTCTTGATTTCCCATTCTCGTATAGCTGAACCATCTGTTTCTTGAAATCATCTGTAAATGTTCGTCTTATTCTTGGCATAGTAGATCCGCTCCTTGTTATGATGTGTTAATTCTACTAGCCCTTAATTTTTCTGTCCAACTAAGTGTAGCCGATCTAGATTGCCATTGCATCAAGAGTGGTAGTATTTCCGTTTACAGTAACCGTCTTCGAACCAACTGGCATAACAATCGTATTACCTTTATGAATAATAGTTACGATTTGTTTTCCATTATCCCACTTAACATCGGCTCCCAGTTTCTCACTTATGAATCGGATAGGAACCATCGTATTGCCAGCACCGTCAATGTATGGTTCTGTATCTGGTAGAGTAACTTTCTTACCATCTACAATAAGATCAATTGCAAGGGACGGTTTCCGTACCTCAGGTAAAGAAGTTGCTGCACTTGCCATAGTGACCGACGAAAGAACGGTAGTACCAACGATGATTGCCATCAAAATTTTCTTAAACACATTTATCACTTCTCCTTTTATACGTTTTAATCTATTGCTAATTTACCAAACATTCGACTTACCCTATGAAAAGCTATATTAATTCCGGCTTCATCCATATACATTTACATATCCCCTTTAAAAAGAAATTCTGCTGAGCTTTACACCCAGCAGAACTTTGTTGTTAATGCGTTCCGGAGATCTCCAAATCATCTGCGGAAGATTTGTTACCGGAGAACACGTTAATTACCGGATAAGGAATACTTGTAGTCGGATATCTATTACCGCTTATCTTAATTTCCTTATTACCGCCAGGCACCTTGTATTGAAGTGCGTATACCTCTCCAATAGCCTTGATGTCCGCGGCCATCACTAGAACGCTTGTGTTGTTACGCATGTCTTCAATATTGCCTTTCGTAACTGGTTTACCTTTTGCTACTACTACAGCCGAAGATGGTAAGCCGTACGTAAAGTGCCAACGTTGTGCTTGCATACCAAACTCTTCAGTATCCATTTTATAGCCAGGATTTTTGAAATATCCATAAGTGTTTTCAGATCCGATATAGGTTCTATTTCGACCGGTTAGTGAGGAGATCTGAGCTGTACCAAACGGGTAGTTCATACCTGATGGTTGAGAAGTCTTCCCTGTCGCTGTACTCGTATCTCTCATTGTGGAGTAGTAAGTTACTGCGTCTGTATTGTCTTCCTCCGCTTTCGAATAATTCCTACGGCCCGATTCCTCTACCCACTTAAGTGAGTAGGTATAAGGATAGACACTTTTGTTATCCCATCCTGGTTTGACATTATCGAATTTATTAATCGGCTTATACTCACCATTCACCAGCATGTATACATCCACTGGTGTATATTTGCCAGTCTGTAAATTCAATTGATAGTAGTAAGGTATTATCTGCAGGTTAGCGTAATAGTTACCTGTAGTCTCTACATCAGCAAGAACGTTATAACCCAGACGCATTGGTTGTTTTTGCAACGCAGTTATATTGTTCTTCTCCGGAGATAACGGTAATTCTATCGGCATCTGTTGTTTATGAGGGAGTAGTCCGTAAGTGTTCAAGTAATGTGTCTCAGCACTTGCACCCTTCCCTCTTATGTCAATAGTATCCCCAACAATCTTGTTCTGCTTATTTGGATTAACTTTCTTCACAAGGTTCGGTATAAACCATTGATTAGAAGATACAGGTTCTTTGAATAGATTAGAGAATCTGAAATCACCTGTGTCCTCTATGACGAGGTTACCTATATTACCGACTACATCAATATTGAATCTCTTGATAGCACTATGTCTGGCTGCGAGATTATTATACCGAACCTTATTAATCGGCACCTCATTGTCTTCTTCACCATTAATAGCAATTGCCCTAAATTCGACCAGTGCACTCATCTTTTCTTTTGCCGCTAAAGGCACATAGAAGTCGAAATTAGATTCAGCTACCGGAAGCTCTATCCATTCATTTTGAAGATACATCTGACCCTTGTATATAACTGGATATTCGAATCGAACTGCTTTTGATTTTGTCCACTCTGTTGTATCCATATTATTGACAAAGCCCTTACCTTCTATCGCAGATGGACTGCTTATTCCCCAAGCACCGTTACCGTAGAAATCACCGTTGTTAGGGAAGTAGATACTGAATCCATAATCGAGATTGATGAAGTTACCCGGCTTAAACTTTCCAAGCCCAGGAACGTCAACTTCCTTCTCCGGGTCTGACACTTTAGGTATATACTCATAAGCGTCAGGAGGCGGCTCAGCACCTCCAAGATTCAGCATTACCTTTTCCACTCTGGTAGGTGCTCCTGTTCCGGGACTATCCGGTATAGTTATCACAGCTTTACCATTTCCAGAGTTCATACCTGCTGTCGTGGTTCCTCCTTGGACTCCTCCGATGTAGGAAGAACCTCCACCTCCACCCGAGTCATCCATATCGTTGTACCTAGGATAGTCGTTACCTCCGGCACCTCCGCCGTAGTAACCACCTCCGCCTCCGCCACCTCCGGAACTGCTTCCATCCGTGTTCGATCCACCGGTACCTAGAGACCCTGAAGAACCTCCATTTGAACCGCCATCTCCTCCGGCATTTTGAGTACCACCACGACCTTCTGAGCCGTATCTCTTCTGACCATCCCCTCCGGATAGCCCCCCACCGGCTCCGCCAGCCGTAGTGCCTCCACCATATCCTCCACCGCCGCCTGCGACTAGGATTCGATCAGACAAAGCACTGCCACCTTTGCGGAAGTCTGTGGCACCACCTCCGGAATCTGTAGCACGACCGTGTCCAGACCCACCACCGTTAGTTCCAGTTTGACCTCCCACCATTACTGTTAAGGTTTCTCCCGCGTTAAGCGTAATCGTACCTTTCGCGTATCCACCTTTACCTCCATAACCGGAGGTACCTCCCTCTGCTCCCCATGCTTCTAACGTATAAGTACCAGATGCTTTTGCAGTAAAGGTGTTAGATCCGAGAGAGGTGAATGTCTCAGTCATCCCAGTAACAGGCGGTTGATAGTTAGGATCTGATACCTCTATTCTTTGATATACAGGATCAAGTCCGACCCATTCATTATCTGATTGGTTGGTCAGCTTCAAATTGTCAGCAAAGAGGTAGTCATTCATTGACCCATCCGAACCATTAGTTTCACCTTTGACTATATGAATTCTTGCGATGGATGCGCTTGTTGGCATCGTAAAATCAATCTTAATTCCTGTCTTTGCAACACCAGTAACTACCTCTGATCCGAACGAATTTACAATAGTCCCAGATGCAGTTCTAGCATCAATGTAGAAATTACCTTTACATCTATGACAACCTAGGTCTCCGGTGAATTGATACCTCTTACCTGGCTTGACACTGATATCTCTGTAGTAAACACCTTTGATATCTTTGCCAGCTTTAGCTTTCGTCTTGGTGCTTATCTCAAATGAACTAGACCCTCCTATTACCCACTGATCGCCAGACCTGTGGGTGAAGGTGATATCTTCTGGTTTCGCTTCAGTCCAAGTTTGCCACCCTGTAACTTGACCATCGAAGTCTAGTATTTCAGCATCACCATTCGGTATGAGGTTCTGTCTATAATCAGGCTTCAGCTTTTTCTCATACTCTGTTATGCTCTGCTGCAGATTACCACCGAGTAGTTTGGAATCGTTAGTTCTCTGATCCCTAGCTTCTTCTAGAGGTATTACTATGGCTTTCTCGGTAGATACTGGATCATGCAATACTACATCATTCACTTTTGAATGTGTAGGCGAGTACGCTGATGTAAAAGATTGACCATTAGCTCCGTATTTCGGGTCATTCGTATTCGAGTACGGAGTTTCGTTAGAACCCTTATCGAGAATCGATCTGTAGAATACGGTGGAATTACCTGTTACGTATAGCCCGTTTGGATTAACTCGTATTGGGTTAATTCCTGTCTGCATGAGCCGCAGAGGTCCACCTGGCCGAGCGGGTCTATTTAACCCAGCAGGTAATCTATCGAATACGGTTTGTACTGTACTTCCACTGCCAGAGCCGATATACTTCAGAGTCGGACTTCCATACTTACCATTGTAAGAGCCGATGTTAATCGCATCTGGGCTCCACTTCGCAGCAGAGTTAACATTACTGTCCCATTGAGCGACTTTGCTAGTCTTAGGTACAATGAGTGGATCTGTTGTCTTTGCTGTATTCGATTCCTTGTCAAAATACATGACGGATTGATCTCCGCTTGAAGTCTGCAGAATTAAGAAGTCTGATACTGCTGTCACATTTGTAGTCAGAGCTCGTCGTTCTTTGAACCTAGCAGTTTCACTAACACCATAGTTATCATCTGGACTGTTGGCATCTCTGTTATCTGAGTTGCCTTCATTCCACACTACATTATCGTGCTGATTAGCCTCAAGCGAATACCTCAATCGACCAGCAGCGCTCGTGTTGGAAGCAGCAATGTTAGCGAATATAGTTGGATCTCCTTGAACGACAGATGCTGTGATCTCATTCGTTTTTGTCAGCTCTGCCATACCATTAACTTTCGATTTATCAATCTTCCATACATGGACTTTATTAATCTTCGTATAGTCGAACGTTACAGTCTGAGTCCAAGTATCGGAATAACCACCTACTGTTTTGTTATAGCCTTCTTGTACCCACCAGTAGTCTGTGTGTGACTCCTCTGGTGATCCTCCTGTACAAGGATTACCAGAACAAGGTACCGCCGGTTTCGTTACATGTTTCGTACTGTGCGATGAAACTCTCTCTGTATACGATGCTCCAGATACGTCAGTCTTAGTTCTAGGTGTTGGCTGTGGAGGAGGACTTTCATGACCTATCGATCCTGTAATTGGAGACATATTCCATCCAGAAGGAACTGCATTAAATTTAGATGTATAAGTACGAGTTGCTGTAGCATCTGAAACATACTCTGTCTCGATGTCCACAATAAATTCAGAACCACCTGTTGCAAAGTACAGGCTTCTAGTTGTTGGGGTTCCAGCCATGGCATCGAATGATTCATTTCCTGGAGTACCTTCTTTAATCTCTGACCAATAACTTGGTCGCGATGTGTAATAACCAAATCTATTCGGATCTGGCTTCTTTTTCTTAAAAAATGTGATCTTTGTTCCATCATTCGCGTCACAGGCAACCGTTATCGTATTATCATTACCATCAGTGTAAGTTACTGTCACAGTTGCAGAATAAGCAAATTCCACTTTCTGGCCTTCTGCTATTGAGTAGCTCGATAGATCGTCTTTATACTCCAGCAGGGTATTTCCAGAGAAGTATTTCTTCAACTGATCAACCGTTATAATAGACTCATCACCCGGCTTTGGTGTACCTGTCCATTGCGGACTTCCACTTCCACCAGTCCGTTTTACGTCTACTTTGAACTTGACATCTTTCTTTCCATTGAGAGCAGTCTCCCAATCCTTAAGACTTTCATCAGACTGCTTCACATTAATTGATACTGGAACGATCTTACCAATCTTATCAGTCGTAACTTCCCCACCGATCGTAGCATTGTTAGGAATAGTTAACTCAGTTGAACAGTTACACTTAATATCATCAGCTTCTTCATAGACTAATGTGAGCCACATACCACCTACCACCATACTTGGATTCCTTGTGGTGGTATTACCATCTCGGTAAAAGTTAGGATAACCTTTCACTGCTGTAGAGCAATTTAGTTTTTCATCCGACTTTCCATCAGAAGGAATACGTTCTTGGTACGAACATTTCAACTTGTAAGTTTTAGATCCTACAGTGTAAGTCTTCGGAATATTGACCTTTGTAGTTGTCGTTCGTATTCTCCAGTCTTCTGTTTTTTCTTTCGTATTCTTCACTCGTGTTTGAGAGTGCTTGATATCGTCTACAGCTATTGGAGTAGATACATCTTTCTCAATAGTTCCTTTGCTACTGTCTAGAGGTTTATTAGTTGAAGCGTTAACCATCTTGATCTCCAGTGGTGCTGTACCATAGAAAAATATCTTCTGGTCGAAGTATTGCCGAAATCCACTTTTATCTTTCCACCACTCAGCATCTCGTATTTCTTCCAAACTGTAATGAGGACCACTTTTCTTCTTACCTCCAGAAGTTACGTTGAAGTACGCTGAGAAGTAGACTGGATCGCCCTCTTTAATATCCTTAAAGTTATCCCGTGCCTTAAGGATATCTTGGATGTATTTGGCCTCCATCTCATAGATAGTTCTAGTCTTTGTTCCTTCAGGTTTACTTGTCTTCGTCATCTTCTTTTCTTTAAGCATCTTCTCTAAATCTAACTGAATATAATCTACATCCTTCTTACCTGACATAGGATTACATTTGGCTGTAAGGGGCTTAGGGTTACCACCATGATCGTCACACTTGTAATCTTTTCTTATAATCCATCCTACCGATACGTAGCGTATGCTAGTGGTCGCTGTGGTGTCGAGAGCTTCATAGTGTAGAATCCCAGTTTCTTTATCAAACGATAAACCTAAAGAACCAGTACCAGCCGTACCACCATCCTGATCTGCATAAGAAGCTGTTGGAATCATTGTAAATATCAACAGAGCACAGAATAATAGATGAATTATCTTTTTATACAATTACTTCAACTCCTTGTGTAAATAATATCCTTTCCTAAACATATTTTCAGTATTACCAGTCTTAAGTGTGGCACGGTAATCTTGACTATTTGTAAATAGGGATACGTCAGAATAGGTCTCGTACCACTGACCCACTTTCACCCATTTAGGAGATTCTGACACTTCGGAAGGATCGAAGCTATCTCTGCTAAACTGACTGGGATCTGTGGCATTTAAGACCCGGAACTTAAATTTAGTTCTGATGAAACTGGTACCATAATAATCATAGATTGTTGTAGGGTCTGGGAATGCATACCCTTCAACGATTAATTTATTTTCTTTTACAAAACTCGTGTATTTTTGAGAACCTGCAGGGTTAATGTAACCATTGTGTCCAAGCAACTTAAATAGATTATTGAAATATATGCTATAGTTAAAAGTTCTATAATCAACATTAAGAGCTAGCTTGTAATACTCTTTTACATTCTTCACAATTCGATCTAACTCTTCTTTTGTAAATCTGTCTCCAAACTCTGTAGCTGGTGAAGTGCTTGTCATATGATAGATCTTATACTTTCCAATCTTATACACGTTATCAGGGGTATCACTCATAAGAATCCATTCATCAGAGTTTTGATTAGCTCTAAGCTCACGACCCCAGCGATCTAGTGTTACAGCACCATTATCAATTTTAATTTGATACTCTGGGCTTACAATATTCACCGCACTCCAAGCACCATCCCATTTAACTTCCGCATTGAGAGTTTCACTAACAAAGCGAAGAGGGACTACTACACGTCCTTCTTTCTTAATTGCCATCGTATCGAGGGTGATTTCACTACCGTTCACATTAACCTTTTTCGAACCTACCGGCATTACGATAGTATTACCTTTATGAATAATAGTTACGATTTGTTTCGCATTATCCCACTTAACATCGGCCCCTAGTTTCTCACTTATGAATCGAATAGGAACCATTGTATTACCAGCACTGTCAATATACGGTTCTGTATCTGGAAGGGTAACTCTCTTACCATCTACAATGAGATCAATTGCAAGGGACGGTTTCCGTACCTCAGGTAAAGAAGTTGCTGCACTTGCCATAGTGACCGACGAGAAAACGGTAGTACCCACAATGATCGCCATCAAAGTCTTCTTAAACATATTTATCACATCTCCTTGTAGACATTTTAATCTATTGCTACTTTACCGAAATGCTTCTTCAAATACGGTCATGACTTCTTTGTTCTCATACGGCTTTGTATGGTTGTATGCACATGCGCGAATATGCGGAAGATGAGGAATAATAATTAATTTCGCGAGTAACGGATCAATCGATAGGTCGTGCATCATGCGTACCGGATCAATCGGCGGATCGATGAGAATCACTTTCTTCGCAATATTCTCTTCCGTGAACGATTCGATCGTCTGCTTCAACAACTTCGTCCCCCGTGTCGTGCCATCTGTGATGAAATGAACAGATAGTGCGGAAGGTGCGAGACGACTGAGCAACTCCGATTGTCCTGCATCCAGAATCACATGAATATGCGCATAATAGTTCAATCGCGTCTTCAATTCAGCGACGACCTCATCGACACGCTCCAATGTCTGATTCAGGTTCCCTTCAACACAGACAAATTGCTGCTCCAGCCGCTGCTCCAAGAATGTATCCAGCGCCATCGGCTCCACGCCATACTGCCGCAACTTCGACTCCCCGGTGAGATCGAGCAACAATGTATTCTGACGACGCGATACCACGCCCGCCCACGTTAATGCCGTAGCCGTACGCCCCGTACCCTCAGGTCCAACGAAGATCCGCAGAGAATTTTTGATGACACTATCCACGATCACGACATCTTCCACACGCTGCGATAAGAGCAAATTGATTAACTTCTGCTGATATTCAATAATCGTCGCATCTTCCTCACATAACTTGAACACAAGATTGATCAAACTCTTAATCTTCTCTTCCATAATGGACAACGATACGCGATTATGCTGCAAGTCTCCTAATATCTTCGTCGTCAGTGCTCCAATATTCGAAGGGGTGAATATGGGTTTCAACGGATTCATCACCGCATTAATATAGTCATTGTTCGACGGCAGCTCTTCTTCGAATTGTTCGAGCAGTTCGCTCACGCTCTGATCCATCGCTTGATAGACTTCGATGATTCCCTTCGATAATTCCATGAGCTCCATCTGAACCTGCAATCGAGATTCGATGAGTGACTGCAATCGACTCTGATCTTGGTAGACGAGCTTCACAGAAGCAACACCGTCCAATGCTTGTCTCACGCCAGCGATCCGGGCATCCACCGTCTCTTCCGCGGATTTCATAATGGCGACCATAATGGACATGATTTTATCGGCGACGATACTGCTCTCCAGTCCTTTGTATGCGGCACGATCAATCCCCAACGCTTTGAGCTTCTCGAATCGTTCTTCTGCCGAGAGCGACGTATCCTTGAAGACATCGATAATCTGTTGATCGAGCAGTTCCAGCATCTTCATCAGATTCGCATATTGCGTATTCTCGTCCATCAACTCGCGTAGAATCGTATCTTTCTGCAGTGATTTTTTAAAAAAGTCAAAATCACCGAATTTTCCCATCTCAGCCACTCGGGCTTCCAGCGTCGAATAAGGCTCGACATAGGGTTCTTCCGCCACTGCAACCTCAGCTTCTGCCAGCAAGACGGAAGGCTCCGGTTCAAAGTCCGCTTCGGGTTCAACAGGCGGTTCTTCCGGTGTATGCGGCGGCGCTGGCGGCAATACGACCGTCTCGAGCAGCGAAGCATCATACGTCTTCTTATCCGCTGATTCCAACACACGGTTGTCCGATCCAATGAGACGAATCTCAATAATTGTATTAATCGCATCCTGAATGCCTTCGGGAGTAACCTTGTCCGCCTTCACCTTCGTCACATCGCCTTGAATCAGCTCCGTATCCTTATCTTTCTGATAGAAGTAGACGACGCCGACCGAAGGATGCCGCTCTTGGATCGCTTCGTTCAATCGCAGTCCCAAGGACCCCCGCATATCTTTCGGTCCAAGCACGATCGCATCCATATTAGAGACCGCCGGGTCCAGTGGAAGTGTCTCTATCATTTTCTTCACATTGGTCTGAAACCCTTTCTCTCCTAACGCTTTCTTAACAAATGGGCCTAATGCTGCTCCATATATCATGTGTCCTGCTTCCTCCCATGAATGAGTTCACCTGAATCATTGGAATTTATCTTTATAATCTTTGAGAAACTGTATATTCAATTGCGAATTCCGATCCGCGTTATACATGTACGGGAAATAATATCCGCCCACAATATGCGCCTGCTTCATAAAAGGTTGATCTAAGTTATACGTCCTCGCGACGAACTGGAGCAGATGCTCCATATATGTCTGAGATGCATCGAACGTCTTCTGTTCTCCCTTCGTACGTTTCCCAGGCTCTGACTTCGATGCACGTTTTAGCTTCTCATAATCCTCGTTTAACTGCTTTATGAGATCTGCCCGCTTCGCGGCATACGGCTTGTTCAACTCTTTGATGCGCGCCTTCAACTCTTGAACCGTGGCTTCCATCACATCCATCTCTTGGCGGTGTTGCTGCTTGATCTTAGCGAACTCTACCGCTTGTTGTTTCAATTCTGCGGTAATCTGATCCTTTGCGGATGCACCTGGCTGAATGATTCGAATGCCATACCCCGCCAAGCCGGATAATATCGCCACGATACAGATCCACACAATCCATTTCCCATGCCGTGTGGGTGACACGGACGTCGAATCGCTCCTGTCCTGATGTTTCGTTGACGACTTCTCACGCGTGTTTGCCGCTCGCTGAAGCTTCATCTCCAGCATATGTATCGCCATCTCCAGCTCTTTTGCAACGCTAGACTGCGCGTTCAACGCGAGTAAGGATCGGTATACTGCCATTGCATCCTGCAACATGCCTTGTGCTTCGAAATCCTTCGCATGCCTCAGAAGCGCTGCATTCAATGTCCCCTGTTCACTTGCAATCTCCGGCTGGCTCAATGCAACCTCGGGCTGTGCCTTGCCAAGAATCAATTGCTCCATCTTCGACAACGCTATGAGCCACTCACCGAATGTCGGACATTGACTGAGATCATGGCTTCCCCACGCTCGAACGAACAAGGAGGTTAATTCTTCGCCCCACGCCATGCGAAGCGATTCCTTCATGGCCTGATACCGCTCGCAATTCGTTCCGAGCTCGCCGGGCGCGTAATAGCTCTCCCCCCACACTTGCGATACGAACGTATCTGTGCATGAAGCCAGCATCTCGCCTAATAGTACGGCGCCTGCGAATCGATCTGCGTTTGCACACCACATCGAGGCTTCATTCAACCGAGGGAATCCGTATCCTGGCGATCCCGCAGGTACATATTCGGGCCGTTCGAGCTGCGTCGAGTACATCTGCTCCAAATCAATGAACTGTATCGATGCATCCGTATTCACCATTTCGAATTGATCGTTCATCATCGGTAGAATGATGTTCGGTCCCGATAAATCGCAATGGGCTAGACCGCGCTGCTCCATGGCTGCGAGCGATTTCACGAATGCAAGAGCAATTACATAACTCTGTTCCTTGCTTAACATTTCCTCCGATATTAGCACGTCCATCCATGTAGGCCCTTCAATCCAAGGCATCACAACGGCATAGAGCAAATCCGGCTCCTTGCTAAGCAAAGCCGCATTCTCAGGCGTAATCACGGATCTACTGCATGCTTCGAGGCCCGGAACCTTCGCAAATTGGGCCATTTGGCTAGCATAATAGACCGTCATCGGATTCACGAATTTCGTGCGAAAGACTTTCATCGCTTTCTTCTGTCGCCGATCTTCCGAATAGAGCAGGTACACAATCCCTTGACGCCCCTCCTGGCCGTAAGGAATACCCGCTGCACCAGGGTGTTCCCCAATGCTGTAACATTCGCCGTTCATCTCAAGCAGCGCATTAACTTCCGGTTGAAACCCCATCCTTCATTCTCCTTACACTTCTCTAGTACAACTTCGCAGTCATAGCCCGTCCCACAGGTCGCGTCCCCATCGAATATGGAAAAATGCCATATCATCACTCGAGGCATCCAATGCTTCCTGCTTAATCACCTGAGATAACAATGCCGGCGTCACCGGATTATGAAAATCTAGCACATGCAATCCGTCCGTATAGAGTAGAACTTCCCCGCCATTGCCGATATCCCCCTGTTGCAACGAGGCACAATAAATGTGAGCTTTTCCATGGACAATGCCAGATTCACTATTCCATTGATGAGACGTATGGAATTGATCCCCTAGCAATTCACTTGTCTCCTCAGCACCCTGCCAGAGTCGTATCCGAAGATCGCCATGCCAAGCGAGACGTATGCTTCCTTCCGGCCTAGATAAGCTCGGCAGATCTACTCTTCCGCAAGCGAACATCGTGCCGCTGCCTTGTCTTTTCTTCGCTTGTAATACTTCGCGAAGCATGCCCTGAATATGTTCTGGAATCGAATGATCTTCGAGTTCCTTCCTCGCTCGAGCAGCTGCAGTGTCCAAAACCACTGCCAACTCACGTTCGAGCATGGAGGCATCCAGCGATGCTCTGCTTAATGACGCCAGCCACTCCAACAGGCGGTCACCTACAAATCTCGCAGCGAAGTCGCCATAATACGACATACTAATGCCGTCACAAAGCACGAATACGATCGACTGATCCGATTCCGCGAATGTGCAATAATCTTGACCGGTATCTCCCGATGCTCGCGACTCCGCTGAACGCGAATAACCGTACCGATAACTCCAACCTGACCTGATCTCTTCTCGAAACAAGGTTTCCGACGTTTGCGGAACATGAACACATACATCCCTCATTAGCGCACCGGCGTCGCTGCAGACATCTGGAATCCTAACGAGACCAGATCTGGATTCGTCCCTGGGAACATGAGCATCGCCCCTTCGGTCAAATTGTAGTTCGCATCAAGCATCATTTCGCGATAGCTCTCTGGCATCACAGAGGACATCTTTTGCAATTTAACGCCGTATTCATCCGTAAATACGGTATCATCGTGTACGCCAGACCAACGTTTCGGCTCATCGATTGCATGTTCCAGCACATCATCGGAGATAAAGATGTTCTCGACAAGTACATGGCCATCAGGCACGGACATCGCTTGAATGCGGCGTACAATCGGTTCCGGGTCTTCGCCAGAATATACGCCATCCGTCATATGGCAGATGAGCGGAGCCGGGCAGGATTGCATGAACGGCAGCTCTTGCTGCAACAACTTCTCCGCATACAAGAATGCTTCGGCCGTATTCGTATATCGATACGTGCGCAAATTCGGCAAATCGCCGGCCCCCATAACTTCATCGATTCGTTTAATACCGCCTAGCAAATCATGCACCTCATCGCTATAAGCCAAGATAGCGACGCGATAGCGCGAAGAGATGCGGCTCCCTTTCGTGGATCGGAATACCATTTGCCTTAAAGCAACATAGAGAGCGTCCCGCACCACATCGATTCGACGCCTACCTCCATCCGTCAGTGTCATCGAGCCACTCACATCGAGCAGATAGATAACTAGCGCCGGATGACTCTGGGTCGCTTGCGTCGTATACGGCTCACGCTGCACCATCTCATGCTCACGTACCCTCGACTTCGCTGGATACGCTGCCAGCTGTGACGGAGTTACCGCTTCGGTTCGCATCAAGATCGTCTCTGTCACCTGTGCGCTTGCATACATGACCTGAATCTGTAACAATGCTTCTCGTACCTCACGTACACGCTGATACCGTCGATCAGGGTTCGGGTCTAGCATCTTCAGTAGGACATCCAGCGTCTCTTGCGTCACATCACCTAGTGTCGTTCGAATCGATTCCCGATGTTGGAAGTAGAACTTACCCTTCGAGAGCAAATAATACAGAACAGCCCCCATCGCATAAATATCCGTTCGCTGATCCGTCTGCCTTCGCTCGAACTGTTCCGGTGCCGCGAATGCGACCGTCCCCATTTGAACTGTATCCGCGAATTTATCTTGATCGTACGCGCGGGCAATCCCGAAATCGATTAACCGAATATTGTCGAACTCATCGATCATCATGTTCGAAGGCTTCAAATCCCGGAATATGATCGGCTTCGGTTGCTGATGCAGGTAGTCCAAAATATCGCATAATTGCAGCATATATTTGAAAATTCGATGCCTTGGCAACTGATTCGCTGCCGCTTGAAATATCTCTTGCAGCGTTCGTCCTTGAATGTACTCCATCACGAGATAACAGCGGCCCTCTGAATCCGGCTCGAAATAATCCGCGATCTGGGGAATATAAGGGTGCGACAGACGCGATAGCAACTGAGCTTCCTCTAGAAACATCTCGGCCCCTTGATGCTTCACCATTTCTTTCATAGCCCACGCTTTGTTATTCAGCTTCGTATCATGAACCAGATATACTGCCCCCATACCTCCTTTGGCTATAAGCGTCTCTACCCGGTATCGATTCCCCAATATGGTTCCAGGTTGTAGCACGATTTCTCACCGCCCTTGTTCTCATCCATTCACCTTGTGTTCTACCATACTTCCTCTACCCTATAACCGTTAGAAAGAAATGATATCTTCCAGAACTCCACCATATCGTCGCCAAGCGCGACTTTGATGCCCCGCCTTACTTTGATCGGTATGTGCGTAAGTTCTTTGCGCAGCAATACACCCTGATCCTCGTAGGTCAGAACGCTCCACGTTCGAACTCTGTATTTGCGCGTACCGAACATTTTGGGCGGATTCTTATATATTGATTCCAATATCTCGTTGCACAGCGTGCTCGTTGCATATTGACTAAAATAGCTAATTTCAATAGACTCATGAGTGAGAATATAAGCATCGTCTGCCCGCTCTAGAAAATCATATAAATCCGAAGAAATATGATCTGGAATTGACTTTCTTCGACTTCGAGCCAGTATAGAGAGCAGAGCTAGACATCCAACGAGCACCGTCAAAAGAAAGGCCATTGAATAGTAGGTCATTCTATCACCGCTTATCCGTTGTAATGATTCATCCCGATCTTGATCAACCCGACGAAGGAGACTGCATCATGAAAACCAAAGAAATTACTGCCGCACAATTCTCTGCGGCATTCGGCACGGATCGCATTGTACCCGGTTCATTTTCTTACTTCTTCTGCGATAATGGTATCGGAATCATCCGCGACAATCATCGGAAATCCATCGAAATCGTCACGAATGATGCTTCGGTTCCGACAGACATTTCATATGAGGAAGAACTGGTTCTCCTAAGCCTGGTCTGCGGCGAATTCCAGGAAGAGATTGTTATTCCCGCTCAAGATACGCTGGAAGACTATGAGACAAGAGAGAAGCATAGCCGTCGACCGCTCTATGCAATGTGGATCGGATACGCATTATTCGTCGCAATCTGCATCCTCGTCCTCCTCCTCGTATATCGTTAGATTCATTTCTTCAATCGAGCAATCCATGCTTGCTCAGCTTTCATCGCAGAGGATCCCCTTCTCATTTTCTGCGAATATTGCACCGCCCCTGCAAGCCTCCCATCAATGAATTGACTCGTTGCACCGAGAGACTCCATTAACGCTTCAACCGCTTGATTGATGCTTGCTGTACCCTCTTTCATCGTGCGCCCTTCCTCATTGGATAGGTCGAGATGCAGGGACTCTTCATGCAATTTCATTAACTTCTTATGGATTCCTTGAATACTCTTATGTGCTCTGTCTTCGAACTGGCGACTAGCCATATAGAGCGTCTCGAGCTGTACGGGGTCGAGTAAATTCGTCTTACCGCCCATAGTCCGCGTCCTCCTTATTCAACTGAACTAGAACAGGGTCTCCCGTAGGATTTTCAATCATCTGCTGAACTTGATCGACCACGTCAACTAGTTCCGCAATTTCACCTTGCATCTGTTCATACTTCTCTTCTAGAATCTTAATGAATGTCAAATCGCTAGATTCCGCTGCATTGTGATAGACTTCAATCAACGCCGTCACCTCACCATGAAGGATCTCTAATTCCTCTGCGATCATTACCATTACATCACGAGGATGCTCGTAACTTTCTGTATCTGTATTCATGCTCTCCTCCTTACTTGCTTGCCCCGTATCTTAACGTTGCTAGAGTAGCAGTTGTTTCGTCGCTCTACGCTCTTCTTGGGTCGATGCCGCTGGTTTCATCGCCGCTTCTACGAGATGCTCTCGCTTAGCCTTTGCCATCATCGATGTCTCGATCGATTCTACATTCTCCATAGGCTGATGCTTAGGTGCTGCATCTCGTACAATCGGTTGCTGCTGCAATTGCTGTTCTATACAGTCCTGCGCCGCTAGCCTCTCGCTGTTCGCAAGCTCTACTTGTCCCTCTTGAACAGTCATGCTTCGATACGTCGGCGCAGCCTGATAGCGTTCTTCATAAGGGATGGCAGATAGAAAGAATCGATCCCATGCCATCTCATATTCTTCTTTTGCGGTGAGGGAGAAGGATACGCTCTTCCGAATCTCTTGCGGTTTCAGAATGAAATTCCTCACGCTGATCATGGCCGTAATGGCATGCAATACTCCACAGCAAACCTCAATATTTCGTTCTAAAGCTCCGTCTACCAACCTTAAATAAGGAGCAAGAATATGCAGCGGTCTTGGCGCTTGCTGATAAAACCATTCGACAATCTCCTGGTTCACGCTCGTTCCGCCCACCAACTCCAATAAATGGTCCAAATCTGCATAACGATCCGTTAGAATAACTGCTTGATCATACACATCGCGATGAACATAGTAGTATCGATCCTCTTTGTGAAGAACGAGCGTGTTGATAGTCACTGGTATATATCGTTCTTTCGAACAGACGATCATTCGATGTTACCTCCGTCCTATTACTCGTGTGTTATGAATTTGCCCGGGTCCACGGCTTCTCCTCGAATGAACAAGCCCAAATGCAAATGCGGCCCCGTCGTCTGGGCTCCGGTATTGCCAGATTTCGCAATTTCATCGTATTGTGCAACTTTCTGCCCCGGAACAACCTCTAAACTCGATAAATGCCCATATAGTGTTGTAATACCATGTCCATGATTGATCTTGACATATTTGCCGATCGCGTAGTTGCTCGAAGCTTCTTCTACGACGCCGTGAAATGCCGATAGCACTGCCGTCCCCTCTGGAGCGCTGAAGTCCATGCCTTTATGAAATGTCATCGCTTCGCGCGTCACTGGATCAAGCCGTACTCCGAAAGGCGATGTCATGACGCCCGGAATCTCGAGCGGCGATTTGAATGTCGTTACCTCTCCCAATTCCGGGTACGTCGTAGCTTGTTTCACTCTCTCGCGCTGCTGCTCGACCTTGTTCTCCAAGCTCTTCAGCTCTTTCTCGCCTTGTGCCATATCTTGTGCCGGGACTTCATACGTGTGCACATATTGCGCAACCCAATCTTTGCGCAGCTGCTGCTTCGCCTTCAGATCATTCGAAATGGAGCGATACTTCGCATCCAGCGCCAGTATATCCTCCACCTCTTGATCCTTACTCTGTTCCATAGCGGTTATCGTCTCATTCAACGTATCGGATAAGGCGTACAGTTCTAGATCCATCTCTTTCAGCATGCTCTGTTGATTCGCATCATGCAGCCCAGCGGCCACAGCCAGCATCGTATTCGCGTTCACTTGATACGCTACCGCATGATACGCCTCTTCCATCTTATTCAGCTTCTTCCCTTCCTCGGCAGCATCGCTTACCGCAACGCCATACATCCGCAACAAAACAGAGGCATCTTCTGCATAGATCGTTGAACTGGATAGTAGAAACATAGCAAGTGCTAATCGAATGACTCTATTCATAAATGCCTCCTGTATTTATTATTTTGTGATTTTTATATCCCAGTAGTCCATTTGCGTGAAATCATCCCGATATACGATTCGAAATTCATCTCCCTCTGGAACGTCGAAGTACAAATAACCTTCTTTAGGAACATTCTTCACATAAGACCTCTCTGCTCTTAAACTTGCTTCGAGTTGCTCACCAAATACACCTGTCGCATATCCGATATAGTTATCGTCACCAAAATTCGTTTCATCCACTTTATAAACACTAAATTCATAATATTCAGATATCTCATCAACTTTTGGATCGATAGCTGTTATTTTCGCTTTAATTTTTAAAAATTGCTGTTGGTTTGGACGAAGGTTACCTTCATCTAAAAGCTCAAGCTTTTGCAGAGCCACTCCCTCCTCCAACGTTATTTCGAACCGCCCGATTTTCTTCGTTTTCTCTCCTATGAACTCGATCTTTCCAAGTAAATCATTATCTTGCTTGTTCTCCTTACTATCGCTCTTTTCTGTTTTCTGCTCCGTGTTTGTTGAGACAGCGGAATTATTCACGTCGCTTTGGGTCGTTTCCCCTTTACTTCCACATCCACTTACAATCAAACCAAAAACTAATGCCATCATTATTACTTTCCATGTTCTTTTCATTTGCAACCTCCGAATTTTGTATTTTAATTGACTAATATGACATCGCACGATCGCCATGTGTATAGATATACCGATTCCCTTCAACTCTTCCATTCATTTGAACCGTCGTATTCATTGCCCGCATGATCCCGGGTAGAAACCATAGCCGTATTGAAAACTCTGCATTGCCATTCACATAGGTCTGATGTTTACTTAAATCCTTTTTCGTATTAAACTGAATTAATGCTTGCATTCTCGATAATTTCTTCTCTTCATTGCTATGTAGAAGTAAGAATATTCGTAAAT
This sequence comes from Paenibacillus wuxiensis, assembly GCF_040195695.1. NCBI lineage: Bacteria > Bacillati > Bacillota > Bacilli > Caryophanales > Paenibacillaceae > Paenibacillus > Paenibacillus wuxiensis. The sequence goes on from NZ_JBEFZI010000006.1 coordinate 493,888, forward strand.
AATCTTTATAACCCAACATAATTTCTTGTAAAATTGGCAACCCAATAATCGGCACATTTTTCCCTTGTAAAAACATTCCTATATCTTTCACTGCTTTAACAACCCCATACGCAATCGCAGCTATCATAACTAATATTGGATGCCCTAGGGCTCGTACGGTTTTATCCATAAACCCTTCCAACGTCCTCAGCGCCAAGCGGAATAAGAACAACTCTCCATACGCCGCACTTATATTCCCTCCCGGTGTATCCAGACCATACACGATATACTCCAGTTCAGATCCTTTTACACTCATCATCTTCGTGAACTCAGCTGCGATCTTATCCATATCGGGTTTTGGCGATGCGAGTATCGGGCCAAAGTTCGGCTTGAAGCTGTTAAACCGCTGCACAGCATATTCATTCACATAGAGTTCATTACGCATCGTCATTAATAAGTTGCTCAACCCTTCGAACAGCTTGTCCATTGCACCCATCGCGGATTCCGCGGAATCTTCCATATCGTCCGTGATTGGGATGCTCGACTTGCCTCCCCCATCGTCCGTGATTGGGGTATTCGACTCGCCTCCCCCCACCCCGCCGGATGCAAGATAACTCTGATAGAATCCATCCAACTTGACATAATCCTCACTTGCTGTCTGAATCCCTTTTACCATCTTAATGATCGTGAACATATCCTTCATGCCGAACTCACCTTGCTTCTCCAGTGAAGGCGCACTCCCGTTGCTTCCATCCTGCTGCTGACTCTGCTTGGTTCTCGCTTGATAGACTTCGTTATCCTTCCGACGCTTCTCTTCTTCCGGATAATTGTTCGGATTGCCATGCTGCACAATCTCTCCATTCACCGCTTCATGCTTCGCATGCGTGCTGCCTGTCAACCCCTGCACGGGTGATACTTCCGGCGGATTCGTCGTCCGGTGATAGACCGTAGGCATCATACTCTGAAGCTGGCTTATGCCCGCCTTCGTCTCCATCAGTTGACGCTGTTCCGTGGCCAATTCCCGCTCAATCCGTTCAAAATAGCTATCTGGCAGAATTAACGCTTCCAGCTCTTTTACGACTTTATCCAGCTGCTCTTCAACAGCACCTAACTGCGGATCCGTAGATGTTCTACCTTCCGTCTCAGGTGCATTCGACACTTGTTCATAATTCTGCTGCTGCGTATCTTGCTTGGCCTTCTCCCATGCCGCCTTCATCTCTTGATTCGACTGCTTCGCACTCTCGATTGCTTCTTTCATCGTCGCATAGCTTTTCTCCATGTCCTTCACAGTCTTAAGCGCATGATTCATGGTCTGATGCAGACTGGATAGATATGGATTAATGACGGCAAGATTCCGGCTGATCTTCGCATCCAGCTCGCTGATTTTCTGATCCAAATAGCTGATCTGGCCCGAGAGCAATTCAATTTGCCTTTCTAACGATGACGTATTGATAGATTGACCTTCTGGCGCGCTGGCGATCCGAGCGCTTAACTCTGACTCTAGCGAGGATCTCTCCGTTTGTTTACTAGACCGAGTACCATCAAGCCGGTCACGTTCATAATCCATGGACTGCGTATCTGTGTACTTGCTATGAATCGTGCTATACTGCCCGCCTGCTTGCCGAATCTTACTGATGTCGGTTAGCAATGAACTGCTCTTACCGAGCAGTCCCTGACGCTCTTTCCAAAAGTCTTCCAGCTTCTTCTCCCGCTTCGTATAATGCTTCTTCATCTTCTTCGCCGATTTTGTCGCAGCCGATGCAGTCTTCAACACCTTCGCGAGCGGCTTGAATTTGTCCAGCATATTCAGCGTAATCTCGATCGGTGCCTTGTACTTCATGTCTTCTAAAATCTGCTGCTGCAAGATCACATGGTTGCCTAAGTCACCCGTCGTCTTCATCTGTGCTGAACCTCGCAGCAGTTCCGGCGTAATGAGTTGGAATCCGCCGTCTTCCGGCTTATTCAAGTTCTCTTCGATGATCTGCTCGAACAGTTCCTTCACCTCGGACTCCTTTACACCGAATAGACCATACTTTCCTTGCAGCTCCTGATCGAACGCAGCCAATACCGAACGCACCGCTGCTTGCACGGCCGCATCCGTCTGACGCTTCGCTGCCTGAATTCTGGCATAATCGATCAGCACCGCATTGAAGAAGAAAATGATAGCAATGATCGAAATGAGGAAGATCGAAACCGTTCCTCGTGTATCTCGTATGAACTTTCGCATCTGACACGCTCTTTTCTTTATAAGCCTTATTCCTACTTTTTCAATTCAGTTTCCGTATCAAAATAGTATCCTGCTAGCGCTGCTTCCTTCGCTGTGGAATAAATATTCTCAATAACAATGCCTTTCACGGGATCGACTTCCGTACTGACAGGCGCTTTATCCGCGAACGCATAATATTTCATTCCGTTTCTCGTATAGCCCAGTACCATCCGGGCACGATCAATCTTCGAACCTGCAATACTGAACCCGCTTATCGGCTTAGAAGTCGTTAACGTAACATTCTGCACAAGGACGAGCAGACTCGGTCCTTCAATAGGATTAACCCCGCTAAAGGTTGTCAGCTGACTGGGAATGTAGAAGAAATTCTTCCAATACGGATTAATCGTATTCGTCTCGTTAATCTGATAGGCCATATCGTTGGAAATGTTATTGTTAATAATCTCCTGCGCTTCACCTCTCGAAAGACTTCCGGTTGAGGTAGGCGGCAACCCTTGTATTTTCGATAGGGTGCTATCTGTTAAGGCGAGCGTCTCCTCCATCCCCATATTCAATCCATAACTCGTTCCCCCATAGGTATAGAGATAAGGCATTTTCATCCCGAACACCAAATCCCACTCCACTTCATTTGCGGGTGTCTCCGGATAATTTCCTGCTTCATTCGTCACCAATTGGTGCGAAGCAAGATAATACCCGTCATACCCAGCTACCGCTGCAACAGGGATGAAATCCTTAATTAATGCTTTATTCTCTGCAGACGGATACAGATCGTAATTGAATGCAAATACGTCCAAAAAGGTATCTAAGGCAAGAGCCGGATTTACGGTCACAGCTCTCTGCTTCGTATAATCCATATCCAAATTCCCTGTATTCAACATCGCCATCGCTCCAGCATCCGTCGCATAATCGATCGCATAAGATAGCTTCAAGCGCTCAATCTCATCTTTCTCTTGAGAAACATACTGCATATAACCAAGCAACAATGCAGCAATGAACAAGATTGCAACGATGTTCACGAATCCAAAATGACGACTCATCTGCCACCTACTTCCTCACCATGCCCGCTAAGGTCTGCTCGAATTTCGGCGAAGCAAGATGCAATATTCGATATTGAAGACGCTGTCCACCAGTATGATCAACCGCTTTGACCGTCACTTTGATAATATCGCCTTGATTCCACTTACTTAAGTCATCATTCAGCACATAAGACGTATACGTTCCTTGCTTCCCATCAGGATTGACGACTTTCATATATCGCTTCACTGTCGCATCCATCGTCATGCCATAAGAGGAGATGCCTAGGTAGAAATCCTCAAGATCTGCCTCGGATAAGCGCCCATTGTCTGTTACCTTATCAATGAAGTTCGTCATTTCATTCAGTATGCTTCGATTCATGGTTAGATCCTTGCCCATCGATTTGATAATTAACGGTCCCCCTACCAATATTACAAACGCTAATAATACCCCCAATATTTTATTGAATATGTCCGTCATGCTTCCAACCTCTCTCTACGTCCGGGCTAATCTGGATTCTTCGATAGCGAACAGTATATCTTTTATCAGCACGCCGTAATAGACCGAGACATGACCAGCCTCATCCCGATACTTCATCAGCGATACGATCTTCCCCTTCGCCCCTTTCTTGAGCGAACCGTACATTTTTTTCTTATATTTGTCCTTCGGATCCAAATACTTGAAGATTAGCTCTGCAGCTTGTCCACGCGCGAATGTCGGATCTGCGACTAGGACGGTCACCCCTTTCCGGTACAGGGGAATGTGTAGACCAAATAGTCTCATGTAATAACCTCCTTAACGGTGAACCTCCCAGAATCTCATCCCGGTCCCTGACGGGTCTGATCGCGGCCCCGCAAAGAGCGAGAGCTGTACTGGTGTCGACAGCGGCAATAGTGACCTTGCTTCCTGCAACATGAGTTCTTTATTCGTTAAAAAAACATCATCAATCGCAAACTCCCTTGGCGTTCCCATCATATTCAGACGTAGCTTCTTCGGCTCCGGTGTATATCGATCTGCTACGACGAGCATCATTAGGACATCATTCGTTGTCATCACTCGTGCTGTCGGGATGATCTCGCTCTCCGTCTCCAGCGCGGTCTTTTCAATCTGAACGCCGAACCCCCCTACATGCCCTTGGAATAACGGAACCGCGCAATAGATCATAATAGGGGTGAAGATCGCGAGTGCCATAATCAATGTCATGAGATCCAATGCATCATCTGCTTCATTCATCGAATTCCTCCTTAAAGGATTACTTTTTATCGAATTCTTCCATAACGATGACTTCATACGCATCCAGTTTTTTATCCGCGTCAATGACCTTTAACCTTATTTTCTTCGAGAGCATCGAAGTCAGATCTTCGATCTGCGTCACGTTAATACCATAAGCATTGCCTGACAGCGACTTCACGGCATTCGCATTCTTCTTCAGCATCATGAAGGCCGATGCGGCGGGAACTGGCCCGTAATGAGCCGTGTTGATTAATTCGGTTGCGAACGTCTCCGCTTGAGCCTCTTCTACGCTTGTGACCGCTTCGCGGCTGAACCCTTGACTCATCGCCCAGAACAGGCTAATGATTCCGATGATTACGGCGACCACGATGAGTGTGATCATCACATGGATACTATTGCTGACTTCATTATCCATAGGCTGCTAATCTCTCCTAAACTCAATTCGGATAAGTGCTCCGTTCAGATCGTATTCGAGATGAGCTTGATACGTTGCAGTTACACCCTCGAAGAGCTTCGTTAAATACAGCGTTGCGAAATGTTCTCTCTTCGTGTCTTCCGTCCACTTTAGATCAAAGTTCACGTCAGGTCCTGGGGAAGTATCAACCCATATGGCTGGCATGCCTCGCGATTCTCCGATCGCAGTAATGATATCCTGTGAATACACCGTCGTACCATTAAACTGCCTATACTGTCGATACTCCTTCACGAGCGCTACTGCATTATCATCCTCTTGCATAATTCCTGCACTATATCTAGCTAATCCTCCCAACACGACGATGAAACTAAGAACCAATGCTGCCGTCATCGCACTAATGCTAGCCCAAATGGCGGCTGGCCACTCATTCATAACATTCCCTCCTTTGTTTCTTACTCTATGAGAATCCGCGAAGGCATCGCATGCAGTTCGCGGATCCTAACAGTATGAAAAATGAAATTATTGCTGCGTGAAACAAACTCCCACGATTGTCCCCGTGTTATCTTTAATCAGTTCAGCTAGAAATTTAGCAGTTGGTCTTACATAAGCATTCGTTCCTGTTTGAGTTAATGGGATATAGACCATATTAGGTTTGGTAATGCCGTCTGTTGCAAAATCTTGAGTGTAGAATGAGTCTGTAGACTGTGCCTTCTTTAAATTACTATTGATAAATGTTTTGGAACCCGCAATATCCGTACCAGGTGTAGTATCTTTCAAAATAGCCCCATAGTTATAGCCCGAACTACCAGCTGCTTTCGGCTTTGTTATCATCGCAACCGGTCTTCCCTCAAACAATTTAATCGCCGATATTACTTGTGTACCAGATAGAATTTTCTGATCGTAATCATCGAACTGTGCCAATGCCATAGAATCCATGGAGTTCTGCACCGTCGTAATCCCCTGATTCGTCGTCCCCCGCGTAAAGCCTAGAATGACAAAGATAACCGAAATAATAACCCCAATGACAATTAACGCAATCGCTATTCGTGCGCCTGATCCCAATTCGCCTTCCATTGATTATTCACTCCTCAAATTTGATTGATAATTGATGCTAGGCATCTTTTTACTGAAGAACCCCTATCCTATACATGTTCATCGAACAAACTGCGCTGCGCGCCTCACCCCCTTTCTTGCGACTCTAGCTCTTCCCCTCGTGCTACGTGACATGCTTCAACGCCGCCATGAATTCCTTGAACCCGAGAATCCCGAGCGGGACGAGAATGTAGAGAATTGCGGTAAGCACGAGCGGCGCCATCGCCAGTGGACTCACCATCGACCGTTTCTTATTAAGGGTCGCATTCTGCGAAATCTCGCGAATCCGCATAACATGATCCCGCTCTGTCACAAGATCACTGAACGCTTCTGCGAGCGAAATTTGATGAATCGTCAGAATCAGCTTATCGACTAACCTTTTGAATCCAGGCAAAATCGCTTTGGCTTTTAACCGATTGAGTGCCAAGTCAGGATTCGAAGGATATTCATGATAAGCATCCAGAATCGCGTTCTTATGTACGCGGCTTTGCCGTTCCAGCCAGTACAATGTATCCAGCGTATCTGTCGATGTATTCATGAGAATCGAGATAATCGTCTGCAGTTGCAGCACATCTTCCTCACTCTCTGTCTTGAGCAGCCATGCCCTTCCCCGAAGCATCAATTCGGGAACCTTGTAAGCGATCAGACCGACAAAGAATGCAATAAGAACCATCCACCATTTGAAATAAGTATTGTAGTAACTCGTATATTTCTCTTGCAGACGCTTCACTTGTGCATCTTGGTCAAATGCCGGCAACTTAGGCAATCTAGCCTTTACCAGTTCCTTCGTCCTACTCTCGCTTAACATGACTGGCTCCGCCAAATACTGCCGATCCATTTCTTCCCGAATCCGAATATCCTTCGCCGTCAACTGCTCACCGCCAACGAGAGAAACTTCACGTACGTTGTTATAGACGAATTCCTTCCCGAGATTAACGGCGAAGAACATGCAGACTATCGTGATGACGAACGCCAAGACCGAGTACAGAATCTTGCTCGCATACAGATGCTTCAAGTCCGTCATACTCAGCGCGCCTTTAATGACTCGGAGCTTCCTTGCCTTCTTGAACTGCTTCTTCGGCATAATGTCCCGAACGATCTTCGCGTACCACTCTTTCCGAAGAAGATATAGCACAATGCGATTACGATCATCCTTCTTCACGGAGACTGCGCTATTCACCTTCACGATCACCGTATAACCAATAATCGAGGCGAGTAGAATGACTATACGGAAAATATAACCGAGCACACCATTGTAGATCACAGATGTACCAGGAATGATTGAACTGAAGAAGCTCTCGATAATACCGATTGCCGCAAGCGGGGCCACCGGCAAATATTCGAGCATTCCGAATCGTGCCTTCTGCAGCGAAATCCGGCGGATCTCCAAATTCACTTCATCCGACATCATCCCCATTGCTTGCAAGAAGTTAGAAGAACCATCGCGCAGCTTGGTATCACCGGAATTGTTCAAGATGTAACATACGCCTGCCAGCGTACATAACAGCTTGAACGGCGTCGTCTCATAGAATTCATCCAATCGTTTGCGCCCATTTACATCTGTAAGAATGGCATGAATCTCCTCGAACGCACGGTGGAGCTCTGAGCCTGTTTCCGTCTCCGCCACGGCTTCCGGAATCGAGTTCAGCCGCAAATAATTTTGCCGAAGCGAGGATAAAGACATCGAGAGCTGCTTCAAGAGCTTGAAATGCACGCTGTCAACCTGCTTGTCCACCAATACCGTATTTAGGATGATCGCATACATCACCACGAGCAGCGTAGAGAATAAATCCTTGAAGATCAAAGCTCCAGCAAGAACTAGTGCGATAGATGAGACAGTTGCAATCAGATATGAACGAACCGAATACACTTTAATCTCTTGGTTCGTGTAGACGGACAGCTCCGCGATCTTCGTCTTCACCTTCCTGTAGCTTCCACGAGTCAAGAAGAACTCGTCCAAGAACTTGCTTAACCGATAATAGGTAGATAACGATATGATGCCTTTCCGTTTCGGTGCGTTCAACTTCCGCCGAGCCATGGAACGTTTGCGATCCGAGACGATAATCATCGTGATACCGACTGTCGCAGTCAGGATAATCCCAATAAGTAGAAAGATCATAGTGACTATAACCTCCAATTATCGAGAATGAATTTCTTGAAATCCTTCACGTGATCTAATGGCATCACATCCAGCATCTTCTTCGTTAACTCCGTCGTGAACCAGTCATAAGTCTCGTAAGTGTTCGTATCCAAGTTGTACTTAAGAATATCCCTCGTCGTGAACGTCTTGCGATCCGTCTGTCGCGTATAATATTCCTTCGTAATTTCATTCATGGAATGTACCGGATCACCCTTATCGTAATCCGGATACGGCACGCTCACGTCGAGTTTCACGATCTCAGAGATTCGCTCGATGTATCTTCGTCCATCCGTCGTATAATTCAGGTGAATATCCACGCGGATGACATCGATGACCTGTTGCTCTGCGGTAATCATATTTCCTGAGAAACCCCCAGCATTAACGAGAGAGTTCCGAATCGCATAGACCAATTGCTCCGCCAAGTTCGCATGATGCGAAAATATCGTAAAGATCGAGGCAACTTGTCCCATTTGGATCATTCGCGCCGCAATTGGATCCGTTGCAACCTCCCCGACAATCGAGACGGCAGCATCCGATTTCTTCAAAGCATCTTGCAATTCCGAAGCCGATACATACTCCGTCTCTTGAACGGATAGGATGTTCCGCTCCGGATACAATTCCCGAAGGTACATCTCGGGAGCCATCTCCAACACGCGAATCGTATACCTTGGATCGATATATTTAACTGCGGCGGTCATCATTACGGTCTTCCCGGCTCCCTGTCGCCCCGTGAACCCACAGGTCACTTGTCCCATCATGAGGTATTGCACCAATTGAATCGCGAGAAATGCTTTATTGACGTAGGGCTTATCAATCAATGCCGGCAAGGATGAATCGCTTAGCGTGAATTTACGAACGAAAACAGCCCAATACTCAGCAGCTGGCGGTCTTAATGCCAATACCCTGGACTTATCGTACATGGTATTAACAAGATATCCACGCTTCTCCGTTAGTGGGCCGGGGTTATTATAACGACATAAGAGCTGTACGATTCGTCTCAGTTCTTCTTCTGAGTTAAAGTTCAAGAATCTTAGATGAATGTACTTACCGTTAAAATATAACCAGACAGACCTAGGAGCCTTCATGATTTTCTTCTCTTTGTTCAGGAGTGCACTTAGAATGGAACCCGATGTACCACAGTTAAATCCGTTAATATTCATCTCGCGCAATGTATCGATAATGCCGAACCCTTTATATTTCTGATAAATGATAATGGACAAAATATCGAGCATGACGGGATATGTTAATTCGAAATTTTTCTCAGCGTAAATCTCATCGATATCTTCATTCGTTATCAAGTAGGATGCCTGCGACTTGTCTTCGATCTCGAAACGTTCACGATCCAGATTGTACTCCTGAATCATCTCGGATAAGGCATCCTTGCCGAACTGCTTCTTATAGAAGTACATCAAAATCTCGAACTTGATCCGAGGTTCCATATAGTTCGCATGGAAATCATAGACTTCCAGTACCTCTTCCTCTGTCTTCAAGGTATCAGAGATAATACTGCGAATCAGATCCTGTACAATCAGCTTCGCAGAATCAATCCCATAGACGCAGTTGCGCATCGCATCTAGAATTCTTGCCCTCCGCTTATACATGGATTCGAATTCTTCATCTGCAAGACCCGAGAAATTCTCGTCTTTCACCAGATCGGCTAAGCTGTATTTCACGATATCCAGCAATTTATCAAGCGTAAGTTTATCGGAAAGTTCAACATCCGGCGTCTCACGCTTCGCCCGCAAATACAGAGCCCCGACCAAGACTAAAATACATAGCGAGGTAACGACGATGAGCACAGCATTTAAATCCATCCGTCTTCTCCTCCCTATTCCTGCGGCCAGGTTGTTCGACGACCTAAGTTCGCGAGTACCGTCATGACGCATTCTTTGAGATCATTGTTCAGTTCAACGACTCTCGGATCTTTCGCTAGAATGTAGGGAAGGATCGTCTGCAGCTTCCCCATGTTGCTTGTCCGGCGAATGAATGCGTTATAGCTGATCTTGGCGCAACGACGATGTCTCAAGCGCATGCGCTTCGTCGTATCTCGGAAAGCTTCGACGTAAGGATCATATTGGTTGAATATGTAGATCAGACCCTTATGATTCAGTTCCTTCATGATGCCTGCTGACTCCCAATCCTTCAGTCTGTCCCCTACATCCTTCGATTGGGTGAGTACCATGACGATTAAATCTGAATTCTCTAGAACAGACTTCGTTATCTCATCATAGATTTCCGTTACGACGTCCGTAATGATGATTTCGTGATTTAAGTTCTCCATGACGAACTTGAACAGTTTCGCATTATCTTCGTCCGAGATCGTCTCTGACGCTGTATCGATAATCTGCAAGTTCGGTACGCCAGGTACTTTCAGGCAATAGTCTTGAATCTCATCACCTGATATTGCACTGGCCTCCAACAGCTTAATGACTTGCGTAAGGTTGCGCGTCCTATCTTCAATTGCCTTCAATCCGAGGAAGCTGGAAATCGATTTATTATCGTTCCCCGCGTACGTTAAGCAAGTTGTCAACTGTTGCGTCTGAGCGATCGCTAACGCGAGCAGGACACTAACTGTCGTCCCGCCTTGCTTGCGGTCCGGCGTAATAACCGATATCCTCATTTATCCCACCTCCTTGTCAGCAGCTTGAATGCCGTTTTGCTTGTCATCTTGAGGCTCGGAGCAATCAGCGTCGCAAGTCCTTTGTTCAAGTCATTCGACGGCATCGGGGCAAGGATATGAAACGCCTCGAACTCTTCGACCCGCTTCCAGATCAGCGAGATCGGAGATACATTAATCGCCCCTTTCTCTCTTCTACCGTCGTAAGTCATCTTAATCGTGTGGTAATCGCCGATAAGATCTAGGATTGATTGCTCTTCCTCCCCTGGAGGATAGCTCTTCACGTATATCACGAGCGATAAATTCTCAGGGATCGTATCCTGCAGATCATAGATTATGTGTTCGAAATCATCTACCGTATAGCCAATCTCTTCGAAAATCTCGTCCGGCGATGCATCCGATACCGCAATCATGATATTCGCCATATGCCCTTGCGATTCGCCATGCTCCAAGAGTCTCTTGTAATGCCGATGATTGCTGAACAACGCTACATCTCCCGTTGCTTGCAGCAATTTCATCAAAGCGTAGATGACAGGTCTTTTGTCTGTATGACCGTATACGCCGATTTGCATTACTCAACAACACCTTTCTCAATATTTAAAGTCGGTGCTTCCGTCGGAGCATTATTCGGAGATGTATCTGAACTCGATGGAGTAGGCGTCGGAGCAGGCGTTGGGGCTGTTTCCGTTGCCGCTTCCGATCCGCCTGGATTCGCCAGTTCCTCCGCGTCTTTCCGAGCTTTCTCCTCGCTCTTCAATTGATTCGCTCCGCCGTCAACCTTCCCCTCAATCTCCTTGCGACCTGACGAGATATCTTGTCCCGCCTCTGGACTTACCCTCGAAATGCCGGCATCGATCATGCTCCGAGTGGAGTTATTCAGATCTGTGTTGATTTTAGATATAATGTTCGGATCCGCGACCATAATAGCTAGAATATTCTTCGGCACTGCATAGTACTGAATTGCTTCTTTCTGAATGCCCGGTTCAACGTACTTCGCCAAGTATAAGGATGATCCGTTCTTCTTCTGCAAGAAATAATCAATGAGAGAAGCTTGATACATATGAATTTCCTTCTCGTCCATTTTGAATTTAATCGTCTTGTCATGAATCGCCTCAACTCGCTTATGTGTCAACACAATGTAGTCTTCGCCAAGCGGATACACGATTCGGAAATCAACGTAGTCCCCAACTTTTAGTCCGATTGGCATGACATTTGCGACGACATCATATTCCCGCGTCGTATCATCGAGATTATCTTCCATTACCATGTCTTTACTAAGCACTGTACCTGGGGTAAGACCGATTCTGTAATACTTCCCGATAATCGACTCCGCATCGAGCACATAACTTTGATTCACGAGCGACTCCGGAAGCTGACGAAGTTCCAAGTCAGTCTCAGCGACTTCTTTACCTGGATATAAACCTTGCACACCATCTTTGATGGTCCAAATCCCTACCATAGGGCCCAATCTGTCAATCGTTGCTTGCAATGTAGCGATTTCTTGGTTGTACGATGCGGTAAGTTTTTCTTGCTTCGGCCCCCAAATCAGGAAATATTGCCCCACATTCGTCCCAATAAAGACAATCGCGATACCCGCAACGATCGTAATGGTCCGCCAATTCCACTCAATATTCATGGACTCTGTTCCCCCGCTGATAAGTCATTTTGTATAAATCGATCTACTTTACGAAAGCTTTGGAATCCGGAAGTTCCCGCTTGACGTCATCGAATACCTTCATCATGCGTTCAAGAATAATTACTCTGGCCATCCGTCCATTCTTTCTTAAATACATATCCATAGAACGATGATCATTATAGCTTCCTATGAGCTCCCAACCGTCATACAACAACGTGTCAATATATTTTGAGCTCTGTTCAATTGTCGCTGTATATGTATAAGGAATCGACTTCTCCATTCCAATCTGGAGACTTGCCGGATCTATCACCATCTGATTCGCTAAATAAGTGAAATTCTTAATCACAGTAGTTCCCTTTACTCTATGCATAGCCGGGAATACTTCCCCAGTTGCTTTTCTTAGTGGTTCAATCGATTGTTTGACCAAATCCTCCATATAGACGGTATCCCCCATCACATAACTCACGAAGTGCTCTTGATCCGTCATCGCTTCCTTTACGATCATCTTGGAAGTAACTTGATCTTCACTAGCCGTCACTTGCTGGGATTCCCGCACATAAATAAATAAAAATACAAGCGATAGTGAGCAGCTTAACATGGCTATCGCTGCTTTCTTATTCAAACTGTTTCACCGCTTCCCCGTTATAAGTCAGTTTCACGTTGCCAGCTTCGTCCGTGCTTAATACAATTCCGAGCTTGCGCAAGTTCTGAACCGCCTCTTGCAAGGTTTCATCCATCTGAATGTTGAAATTCATCTTGCCATAGAACACTTCCAGAACGTCACCCTTCTTCTTAAAACCCACATCCTCGACGCTCTCTACGCCAATGTCATTTGTAACATCATGAACGAGACCGTCTCTGCCAACATAATTCTTCACGATACTTAATAGAGCAGGATCCAAGCCTTTCTGTTGCTGACTCATCCATAGGAATCCACCAATCAACAATGCAATGAATCCGATTGTGAACATCGCTGTTCTTAACAATTTATCACCACCCTATCCATACATCGTTCATGTGATGACTAACGCTGATTCTTGATCAAGTTTCGCCAAAATGAACGGCGGGATCGACCAACTACTTGCTCCCGCGCTTGCATAATGACGACACTGACATTATCCATCGCATCTCGTTTGCAGGCAGATGCAACTAATTGATCGCTTATATCCTGCAATGAATCGTATTGAGATTGATGGCATTGAATAAGTTCAACCAATTCATCGTCACGAAATATGGAATAAAACCCATCAGTGCATAACAAGAACATGTCATCATGCCGGATATCTCCACAATCGCGATAGATTTCCAACTCTTGATTAATTCCTAGACAATGGGTCAATACATGACGCATAGGGTGACCATTCATCTCTGTACGCGCTAACCGACCGGCTGCAACCTCTTGTCCGACCCATGAATGATCCTTCGTCAATTGTTGTAGATGAAAGAGGTGTTGATGCTTACTAAGCATCCCTTGAGATGATAATTGATAGATTCTTGAATCGCCGGTATGATACACATAAAAACGAGACCGGTGTACAATCAAAACAGATAAAGTTGTTCCAGGTAACTTGCCTTGCGTCGTTCTAACGCGACATAAGGATGCGTTAATTTGCGCGAATAACACTGCGATCTCCTCGTCGAATGCGCTTCGTGGGTTCGGAGCCTGAATCAATGCAGCGTAACGCAAGTCCCACCATAACCTCACTTGTTCTATGGCGAATTGACTCGCGTAATCCCCAGCACCGTACCCACCCATGCCATCTGCAATGACGGCCAGCACATCTTGATCACCTTCTTGGTTTCGCTCAATCCTCAGAAAACAGCGATCTTCATTAACCCTTTTATTGGGACCTTCATCTGTCGATAATCCGTACGCCCAGTCATGTCTTATCAATCGCGCTACTCCGTTCTGAACACAAATTCCGTAGTGATGATCTTAATAACATCCCCATCTCGCAATACATAAGGTTGATTAGCCGTCATCGCTTCCCCGTTCAACACGCTTCCGTTCTTTGAATTCAGATCCACTGCATACCAATCGTTCTCTTCACGCTTGATTTCAAGATGTACACGCGATACTCCGGCAAGATCTTCAACATGTTGAACGGCAGTTCCATCCCGTCCAATTCGATAAGATGACATATGAATCACTTGCTGCATCACATGATCGCCTTTTCGAACTTCAAGAATCGGAGGTTTTTGACCGTGCAATGGTGACATGCCTTGATCCAGCAACACTGTTTCTTGCGATGTATCTGGTCTAAGCAACGTCGTCTGCATCGATAAGTTCTGGTAATATTGCGGATCGATTGAATCCGGTTGTACCTTTCCTTCTTGAATATTTATTTTCTTCTCGAATTGAATTTGTTTAGGTTCCACATCTTCTGAATGGACAACTACGTTCTTGCCCTTCTTGGATACCTTCTTGCTAGGACGAGGCTGCTTCGAATTGATGCTCTCTCCTTGACCTTGAACCTTAGCACCGAACCATAAATGCCGAAACTTAACGAAGATATAGGCCGCATCGAACGCAAGCAGCGATAAGCCTAGGCAGATTAACATCATGCCTTCACGAGAATCATCCAAATACAATTTCAATAATATGGCATTCGTTAGAACCAGCAATAATATGAGAACGATCTTCCCCCGTTGTTGCAACGGTTCGTATGCTCGAACTTCTAGCAATGAACCCACCTCTTCTTGATTCATCGACTTAGGTTTTGTCTGTGCTGCCGGTACTTCGCTCGCCTGAAGAGTCGTTCTCTTCAGGCGAGACCCCTCTTGTGCTGCAGCATATTCACGCTCTGCGCTAGGATGGCCGTTAGCACCTTGACTCGGTGCCGGACTCGGCTGATGAACTGGGCTGCTGTACGCTTCCTCATGAATCTCTTGAATATTATTCTTCAATAATTTCTTCAGATCGCTTATACGAAAGGCTTCAGTTCGACAATAGTTCAGAATTCGTTGGAATCCTTCACCCTTCACTTCTCTTACATAGCCGATTAAGCTCATGGCCAAATCACGAATCTCTTCGGCAACCGTGCGTTTATTCGCTAATTCTTTCACAGGAAGATAGCAGAGATGCACATCTTGAATACTTGTTCCGACATAAATAAAATTCTCATGCAGAACATAATTCTGCTCCAGCAGCATGTACGTCTTGTTATCTTCTAGCGCTGATACGATTTGGAAGAGCAATTCATAGTATTCGAGTAAGCGAATGGGAGCAGACGACAACACTTGTAGAAGTGGACGCTTGGAAGCGACATCATAGCGTAACTGTGCAGATAAATTGAATTCTTCTATGCTTACGGGCAATAATCTCGGTATCGAATTCGATTGGAGCATTTGAACTTGAAGGTTCATAAGCGCTGAACCACTCAACTGTCCATCGTGACCGAACACAAGAACATTTCCTTGATCTTGCAACAACTCATATGTAATTCCATAAATCTGTTGATTCATGTGCAAGTTCCTACTCCCTTTTATCTTTTATTGAATGAAATAGTAACAAGTCGTTATTGCTGCTGGTAGAACCGCATACATGAATGGAAACCTCATGTTGTCTTCTTTCGCAATTTGCTTAACGGAGTCTTTGCTGCGAAGCACTATCACACCGAGAAAATACTTCAACATGCGGCTGATTCGCTTCATAAATTCACGCCGAAACAGCAAAATGAACACGCCAATTAAGCCTGCGTACAAAATGGCGTACATCATGCAATACAACACATATTCAACGCCCGTCAGCGCGCCGATCGCCGCGAATAACTTCACGTCTCCCGCTTCCATCGCTTTCAAGAAATATAAAATCAGTAAAATTGCAAATCCAATCACTGCCGCTAAGCATGCGTGCAGGAAACCAGAAACTCCTCCTTGATATCCGTGGTATGCCAAGCCTACTGCAACGCCTGAAACATTTAACACATTCGGAATTTTGCTATACCTTACATCCGTATAGAACGCAATAAGGATAAATACACCTAACAAATAGAACTCTATGGGCACGACTTAACGCCTCTCTTCGCTGTGGGACTAACTCATACCAGACCATACCCGTTCCACTGCCTTCGATCTAATCTTAAAATCATAAGATATAAATGGAACAATGAGGCGGACCGTATACTCGACATTAACGCCGAATTTAGGATGCTTATCCGTGAGATTCGGCAATGTTAATTTGGTGATATTCAGATTTTTCTTATCGATAAGTCTCTCATCTACAAAACTCATAACGAATGGCCTTACCGCATTGTTCACTGCACTATTGACGCGATCCTTCATTTGCTGCTCGACACGCTTCGTATATTCTTCTAATGATTCGCTAGCCTCTTTAATCGGAGGAATTGCCTCTTTCTTAACTTCTTCCTTCAATTCATTTGTGGCAGCTGACAATATATGATCTTTCACGAAATCCGTCATAACTTGACTAATCATTGGATCTAGCCCCTGTTGTTCCAGTTGCTTCTGCAATCCATTAACAATCGGATCCGTCACGAGACCATCAATCTTCGAATCAATAAATTCTCCAGCTTTATCAACGCGTGCATCTGAATCCGTCGCCAGTTCATACACCTGCTGAACAGCTTCACCAAGCGGAGACCCCTGAAATGCATTAAACGCGTAAGATATGGGATAAATATGTGTCGCAGCTTGCTTTGTCATTTCCGTCGTCGCATTTTGAAGTGCCATTTGCGTAATCGTAAGACGAATAATAGCAATCAACAAAATAACAAAAGCAAGAAATAAAGGGAGCACCATCGCCGCTTCCAACGTGATGCTACCGTTTTCATTTTTGCGGAACCACTTCATGCTCTCTCCTTTTCAGCCTTTATCCGATAACATTTATTTTTTCTTCTTAAGAATCGACATGATCGTCGTTTTGGAAGTCGTCACCATCTTCTTGCCTGCATACAATGCGAAATCCACACTTCGAATAAACTCGGTCGGCTCTGTAATGTATGAACTCGCTTCCGCTTCAACGCTATCCTGCCTGAATAGTACCTTAATAAATTCGGGCATGCGCAGCGGGTTCTCCAGGCGAACCGTTACAGTCCGTTTGTAGAAATTATTCTTGTACTCGATCGATCCAGTTACACCTGGAGGCAGCGTGCTCACGGCACGCTGCAGCTTGTAAGCAACCAAATCCCCGCCCCTGGCAGGCTGTGAACGATCCGTTCCTGTCACAGTCAGAATCTTTGGCGAGCCAACTCGCGAGAACTGAAAAGTCAGCACATCGAGCAGATTGAAATCGCTGAACCGCCAATACAATCCATCGTTCTGCTTCTGTTGCTGTGTACCTGCGTCCTTTTCGTATGGATCATACGCTCCTGACAGTCCATCCTTGTAGGTGTTATCCCAAGTCCATGCAGCATTCTTGGCTGTGCGATCTGCGAGATAGTGCAGGGACGACTTCTGATAGACATATAGACTTAAAAAAATCAGTAAGATTGTTACAAGGAATATGATCGGAAAAACGAGGGAAGCTTCAATCGTGAAACTTCCCTTTTGGTTCGTAAAGAACCTTCTAGATTGGTTGTGGATGTTCATGGTTTTGGTGGTGCTTTGTCAAAATCTTTAATTGTTTTGTCAGCATTACCAAGAAGCTTCTGCACCCATTCCACAATATAACCCTTGAATATCACTGCAATAATAACGATAACCGCAATAATCAAAATAATCTCCAGCGTCCCAATCCCTTCCTCGTTCTTCCAAAATCGCTTCAATCCTTCTGTGAATCGTTTCATATTGACCCTCCAACATATAATTTATTTCATCATCATAATTGCGGGGGCAGCTACAACTACCATCACAACCATAAAGATAATGACCATCGGAAACACAAGCTTCGAAGAAGCTTCTTCGCCTAATGTGCGTGAGATCGCCTTGCGCTTCTCCCACAAATTGCGCGACAGCTCTTGAAGCGCAACGACGAACTCCTCGCCACCACGGCGATAATTCAATAGTACCGTCGTCGTGAACACGGATACTTCTTGAATCGAACAGCGCTTGCTGAAATCCTCCAACGCCTGCGCGAAGGAATAATTGTTGCGAAGCTGATTCGCAACCTCCTTAAGCTCCATATAGAGCGGGCTGCGTTCTGGCTGTTTGGCTTGATCAACACAATGAAGAATCGCCATCTGTACCGTCTCACCCGCATTGACAAGTAGTGTTACCTTATTCAAGAACTCTGGAAGCTCAAGAAGAATCTCTTGCTTTCTCTTCTTTATCTTCGTATCCAAGTCTCGTACCATTAGCACAGGTGTAATAACGGCGAATAATAGACCCATAACTGCTAGAATCATTTCCCCTTCTGCTGCAATGGATAATCCCAGGGCGAGCAACAATACGAGCATGATCAGTGATAGGAGCTGCGCCATGAATAGCTTCGTGTGCTGCAGCCCTTTCTGCACCCCGTATAGCATAATTATTTTCTGATGTGCACCATTCATTCGCGTATGTAACCGATCCATTAATTGAAACCGGTCAATGATATACAAGGATGCTGGAGCCATGAATTCCAATTGGAATTTGCCCGTATATTCTGCTAGAAACTCCTTATACCGCTGACCTGCTAACAGGAATGATGCTGCAATACATCCAACCACTATCAACATTGCAATCCATAAAATTATCATGTATTCACACCTTGATCTTCATAATTCGCTGCGTTACCCAATAACAGGCTGCCAAAACGACCAAAGCAATCGTCATAATGAGATATCCCATTCCGCTGTGCATCGGAGCCATGTAATCGGGAGAACTAAAACTTAGGAACGCAACGATCATTACCGGTGCAATCGACAGCGCCTTAGATTCGAATCTCTTCTGAGCCACCATGACGGATATCTCTTGTTGAATCTCCAGCTTATCCCCGATAATATTGGATGTTCTGCGAATAATCTCTACAAGATCTCCACCCGTTCTTTTGCAACTGATGAAGACATCCGTGAAGTTCTCAATATCCTCCAACTGGGCTCGTTCACTAAAATCCATCAATGCCCGTTCGATCGGTTCACCGTTCTGTATACGATGCGTTATAATTTCAAACTCACGTATTATATAGGTCGTAGGATCCGGATATAATAAGCGCAAATCTTTAATTGTCTCCTCAAATCCATTCTCGACGGATCTTCCCGCGCTTAGTGATGATGACAATGAATAAAGCGCTTGCTTAAACTGTAAATTCAGTTCATTTTTTCGCTTCTCTAGCAACTTTTTACGTTTGAACTTCGGATTAACAAAACCAAAACATCCCGTTACGCCTGCTAAAATGAGGTTGTTATAAAACAAATATCCTAGAGCGAAGAACAATAGATATCCAATTACGATAGCTTCAGTCCGTTCCCTCGCGGATAACGTATACTCTGCATAATGAATAAGTGCTTCATTGCGAGCTTTGTGCGACTCTTGTTGGGTTCTCGCTTTGTTCTTCTCTACATGATCATTTATATCCTTAGACCCTTCATTGCTTAATAGATCATTGACTGATGTACGCTTCCTTCGATCCAAAATCAGATATACAAGCCAGATAATTACTCCAACGCCGCAAGCGATTAGAATAATGTTCATTATTCCCCTCCTCATTCACCGATTTTTCACATCTGAATACCCGACATTTTAAGCTTGAATATGTTCTTCAGCGGGTTTCCTGTAGGTTTTAACCCCCCGATAATTTTGCCCTCTGGTGTCTCTCCTTCTTCTTCGAACACGTAGAGCGGATTTAGCTGCACCTCACCTTGATCTACACCAACAATTTCACTAATTTCTACAACCTTACGGGACTTATCTCTCAATCTTGACAAATGAACCATAATATCGATCGCCGAACTAATCTGCTTGCGGATAACTTCAACAGGCAATTGAACACCGCTAAGCACCATTGTTTCTAGCCGGCTCAACATATCATAAGTATTGTTAGCATGTCCCGTTGATAATGATCCATCATGACCTGTATTCATAGCTTGAAGCATCTCCAACGCTTCCGATCCGCGTACTTCCCCGACGACGATTCGATTCGGGCGCATCCGCAATGAAGATTTAATCAAATCTCGCATTGTAATTTCGCCCTTGCCTTCCGTGTTGGCATTCCGCACTTCCATACTTACTAGGTTCGGGACGCTCTGAATTTGAAGTTCTGCGGAATCCTCCACGGTAATGATTCTTTCATCAGCTGGGATGTAATTCGATAATGCGTTCAAAAAAGTCGTCTTCCCTGACCCCGTCCCTCCGCCGATGAAGATGTTATATTTCGCAACGACGAGATTCTTCAAAAAAGTAGCTACTTCCCTTGTTAAAGCCCCTCGCTGAATGAGATCTTCAACCGTCATTGGCTTCTCCGGAAATTTCCGAATGGTTACGGTAGGTCCCTTTAATGCAATGGGTGGCAATACGACGTTAACCCGAGATCCATCTTTCAACCTAGCATCGACAATAGGCGATGCTTCGTTGACTACCCGATTCACTTTCCCGACAATGAGTTGAATGATATCTTCCAGCTTTTCTTGACTTTCGAACTTGCCAGAATATCGATGCACATGTCCTTCCCGCTCGATAAAAATCTCGTCAAAATTATTGATCATAATCTCCGTAATACTCTTATCGTCGATTAGCGGTTGAAGCACATCTAGTCCTCGAAACGAATTAAAAATGCGATTTACGCACTCTTTCTTCTCTCGAGCCGTTAAATATTGTTCTTGTGAATATTGAAATACCGATTCTTCAATAACTTGGAGCAAATCCTCATCAGAAGTTGAGCTGGACAAATCAAGTCTGCCCCGAACATGCTCCTTAATGGCTAATACCGTTTCTTCCAATTTCACGCCCTATCACTTCCCTGGGCAAATAATGTGACCAATCGCAGCACCTCAGTATTAAATTCCTGCGATGCGAGCAGCGCTTCGCCACTCTTTACGTTCTTCCACTTTGGAACGTAAGGCAAATATCCTTCAATCCCTAGCTCTGTGAAATTTATCTCATTACTGACCGTTCCCGTATATTTGTTCAGTATAAAATGCATTTTGGAGAGAATATGCGAATACTTATTCGGATCACTAGCCTCCATATATGACAACCCGATTTCTGTCTTGTAGATACACTGTATATCGTCTTGCATGAAACAGAGAATATGGTGGCTGCATTCCAGAGCACCCATTATCCGTTCGTGGAAGCTTGTCTCGCAGTCCAACACGACGTAATCGTAATCCATCGAATGAACAATAACTTCAATAAGGCTTATAACATCCTCGCGCGTTATATCTTCAATCTCGCTATGATTCGTAATCGGCTCTATGTACACAAGTCCCGTTTCGATATCCGTTTTTTTATGCTGATTCACCTTTGCGATCACTTGTTTTTTATTAGATTTTACATAATACAATATTTCAGCAAAGCCATGTCCAGGCTTCGTATTGAACCATACCGGTAATGAACTGATATCTTCTAAGTTGATATACATTACTTTCATGCCTGCAAGGGACAATTCTCTCGATAAATTCATAGCGGCCGTTGTCTTCCCAGACCCACCGACCATCGAGTAAAACGAGATGACTTTCGCATTTCCATTACCGGCGCTTTGCTCTGCGATCACTTCATGTTGTTCTAGATATAGAGTCGTAATTGTCGAAATTAATTGATGGATCGGTTGATATTTAAAAACGGAGGGATACGTTTCACTTTGTTTAGAAAACTGGCTATTTGTAAGAAAGATTAACATTCCCCATGATTCTCTCATCTCAGCCTCATCAATAAAATCAGGCTCTACTAGAGTGATATGTGTCAACGAGGGTTTATTAAGATAGGAGATGAAATGTTCCTTATTTGAAAATGCCTTAATTGAAATTGATGATACAAATTCAGATTGTCGAACATAACCCATTAACATTTCCAAATAATCTTGTTCCGAAGATCCTATGACTAAAGATAACTTTTCCATGCCCATTCCTTTCCCTATAACTTCGTTACTCCACCTGCGATCAGAATAATACCCATTACTGCCATAATGATCGAAATCAACTTTTCTTTTCCTGGTTTCCCTGACATCGGCCTCTCCATTTCTTTAATTGAATTCATCACTTCACCTCTGACCCTACATCCCCTCTTTTTTAAAAATCGGGACACAATAACATCATTGCTGGGTACTTAAAATCATGTCATCAGACCTAAATTCTCGTCGAAACATGAGAAAATAATACCAATGCACTAAGTATAATACTCATGGAAATAAAAGAGAATAGCGGAAACTGTCTAGTTTTGTCTTTTTTTGTTGCTCAATTTTTGGGCTCCATTAATTCTGTATCGATCATGAAAAAGGTACTCAATAATTTGATTTATTTTCCCTATTCTCATTCATCCGCTTTTTAACTGCTTTATGGCGATTCAAATGTGGGGAAACGTTGCGTATTATTAGCGTTACAGCCCTATTCTATTTGATCGCTGCTGTGGGTTTTGGGTGTAGTGAATTGTAGAAAATGCTTGTACGGATAAGGATTGCTGAGCACTTAAAAAATCATGTCTTCAGACCTAAAATTTTGTCACAAAACGAGGAAACAATACCGAAGTACGATGAAAAATACCTCTGTAAACAAAAGAAAATAACGATAGTTGTCTATTTTTGTCGTTTTTTTTGGAATTTTCTTCTTGGTCTCCATTATTTCTGTATCGATTACGATATTACTTTCCATTCGAATGCCAGCCTGAAGGGATCAACGAGCTCCTATATAGCTAGCACCGTTTCTACCAACTTCACGCCACATCACTTCCACTTCCCTGGGCAAATGGCGAATAATGTAATCAATTGTAGAACCTCTATTTTCTCCTTCTTTTTTTAAAATCGGGATAATAATATCATTACTGAATACCTGAACACATGTCTTACGACCTGTTTTTTTGTCACTAAACGGGAAAATAATACTTATGTACTCTTTATGTAAATAAAAGGCAATAACTTTGATTGTTATTTTTTGTCACATTTCTCTTTTTCTTGGTTATCTCTGTATTGAACATGATAACGGTATTCTATAATTTGAATCCTAATCTTATTATCCCTATTCTCATTCATCAGCATTTTAATTACTTTATGGCGATTCAAAATGAGGGAAACGTTGCGTATTATTATCGTTACGGCCATACAAAAATCGCGAACAAGCTCGTTTAGGTACGTGAGCCGGTTCGCGATAGGATTATTCCTATTTATTAATTTCATCAATCCAAGTGATCAGTGGGAGAAGCATGAAAGAATCATTGGTGAAGTACATGGCGAAATATACATCCCTTACTAAAGTGGAACAGCGGATTTTTCTCGAATCTATTCATTTAGAGGAATATAAAAAAGGAACAGTGCTCCTTAGACAAGGAGATGTTCCTACGAATTGTTATTTTGTATTACAAGGACGTGTAAGGCAATTCTTGATTCATGAATCGATTGTCAAGCTAAGTGCGACAGGTCATCCATGAAAGCTTCGTAAGCAGACATCCAGCCTAGACATTTACGAGGACGATTGTTAATGAGACAGATAGCCCTAGCCAAATCTTCATCGGTGACCGAAGCAAAATCATGGCCTTTAGGGAAGAATTCCCGAAGAATACCATTTCCGTTCTCATTAGAGCTTCGCTGCCAGGAAGAATACGAATCTGCAAAGTATACTTCTAGATTATGAAAGCTCTCAAGGCTGGCATAACAAGCAAACTCTTTCCCACGATCTACTGTAGTGGTTTGAAGGGCAGCTTGAGGATACTGACTGGCAACCACCAAAGGCGACCTCCAACGAATAGGCGGTAAGATCGGGCATTTTCAAGGCTAAGTAGTGCCGTGTCTTACGCTCAATAAAATTGACTACACAAGCTTTGCTTTTGCCACGGCTAGAGGCAATGGTATCCAGCTCCCATTGATCGAAGGTTTCACGCTTACGAACCTCTTTAGGGCGCTTGCTAATCGGTTGAACCGACATCTTCCAGAGGCCTCTGACGCTTGCCTTTATGTCGTAATCACCGGCTGCCAACCGTCCATTGTATATCCACCGATAGATGGTTTTGAAGCAGACGAAGGGCCTGCTTTTGAACCGGTCTTCTCCGCTATCTGTTCCGGTGACCAGTTGCAAGATTTTTCCTAAAAATACGTGCATATACTCAGTTCATATTTTTATCACCTGCTATCTTGAACTACATTCGCATCATCTAAACGAAATGGTCGCAGCAGCAATCTTTCTAATTCAATAGTCGGCAATTGCTTCATATATAGTCCCCCGATGCAAATCAACCCGACCCCAGATCTTGTTCCATTTGTGGCAAAAAACCTGCCAGCAGGCATTCCGTAAGAATGCATATGAAAGCCGCCATAGCCAGTCCTAACAAACTAACAATCGGAAGCCGATTTGCAGTCACAGTAGTCATGAATTACGAACACAATAATTACTGGATACCTGCGGTTCCAAACGTACTGTCAATTACCTGTTTATAGTTATCCCATTTAAAGTAAAAAGGCCCTAAAGGAATCGTTTTATTATCATGATCTTTCATGAAATCCTTCCAGATTACGATATCTTCTTCCCTCTCAATAAATACCGAAATAAATCCACAATCTTCGTCGCCACACCAGGGACATACTAAAATCGGATATCTATTGTACATATATTCATGTTGTTCTCTCAACAAAAAATAATCGATCATAAGTTTTTGATTCGCCTCGCTCCCCCAACCAAGAGATGGAACCAAATCATGCTTTTTGAACATTTGATAGATAGATCTTCCGTCAATAATCAAGTCTGCGAATCGGGTGTTCTTATTTCCATCTTGATTCGGATCAAGTTCATCAAATCGAGTGGCAGGCTTCGTTTCCAAGAAATTAATTTTTTCCATATTCCTCTCCTTCATTGCTGTGACATCAGCCATTTTTTCTATAAATCGAATGTGCGATATCCAGCACAGCGTTCATCTATTCTCCCCACTCATAATCAAATACCTCATAAAACTCTTTCGTTTCAAGATTTCTCTCAAAGGCACATTGAGGCTCCCGATCTATAAAAGAAAGAATCGAATCATCTATATTCAATACCTTCCCTATCGAAATAAATTGATAATTATCGATATCATCAGGATCGTTTTCTTCTTCATACCCCGTAAAGAAACTCCATCCCGTATCCGATTCCGAGCCTTCATTAGGAAAGTCCCTTACCATAAAATTAAATTCATTTCGCTCCAGTACATCGTTCGTTACAACAACCTTCTTCTCAAAATAATAATCCCAATTGACAGCGCTAGGATCATGATGCATCGTGTCGCAAATATGTTCGATTTTAAAATGGATTTCTTGACCGAAAACCAGATCCTTAATAGATACCGGCTCATTCCGTAATGTTCCAATCAGTTCATCACCTGATCGATGGATGATTTCAACCCACATTCTTTCCCCACAATATTCTGCATCTTCTTCCCCGCATAAAAAAATAAGCTTGACCAACTCGCCAATCTCAATCTTGTTCAACACGTATTCACTAGGTACATAAAACGTATAGGGCGCTTCCTTATGTCTTTCTACAACACTATCCAAACTCCAAGTCACTTTTATATGTATCTCCTTTGCACTTTCAGAGTCGATCTACTTTATCATCTGGAATTATCGGGTGGTTGCTGAGCATGTCTTATAAGCTTTCCACCGTCAAAATATTTGCCATATTTCTTTATTATCCCTTCTATTTCTATATCTAATGGGATTCTATTTCCGGTTTTCCATGTTAAAAAATATGCTCTTACTTCACCACTATAAAACACCCATGAAAAAAACTTCTTTGCAAATTTATGTGCTCCATTCGTTCTAAAATAATTCATTGAACTAGCATCTTTCCATACAGTTACGGTCTGACCGATCCCTCCTTGAAGTTGACCTGAAAGCTCTGCATATAACAAATTCTCATTCTTTGTAAGCTGCTTCTTTACAATTTCATTCACAATCCCGTTAATGATCATACGTGTAATATTAAATCGTTCCCCACGTGTTACTGATATAATAGCTGTTTCAGGCAACTCAACATCTCTGTTCCCTAACGTAAATTTTGCTCCATATTTGTTATTAGGATCTTGACATTTTACCCAAACCTTCACCAAAAACACCTCCAATACTCGGGACTTTCAGCTAATGCTCTTGTATCTACAAGCCTAAGTGATTTAAGGGAGCGAAAGCGCAGAGCCTGACGGACTTAGCCTCGCAGGGTTGTTCTCTCAACTCTTCATTTTTTGACTTAATCAGTTTACGCTGCCGTCTAAGTTCTTCCTTCATCGAAGCATATTCTTTAATATTGCAATCGATGTTTTAGTGGCTCCTTCAACCATTCTTGTAACCCATCTGTACTAATAAAATTGTCGGTTCCAATCCTAACAATCGGAAATAATAATCTACTAGTATCTACACCATTCCTTAACATTAATTCTTCACTTGAAATGATGGCTCTTACTTGGGATTCAGTAATATGTAAATACTCAGCCGCTTCTCCGATCGTCAAGAGCGGTTTATGTCTGGATCCGTATTTCATTACTTCTCTGTCCGAGGATTGACTAATAATGACACTGCTAACAACAAGAGAAAGCCCCACAAGGAATGAACAGATGATGGCACTAAGATTTAGTTGCTTCATGATTTGTCCTCCTTTAAATAAAATCACACATAGTCAAACCAAAGAACATTTACACCTCTCCCATTACTATACATTCAATCCCCTACAAAAGTTTCCACGAAATAAAAAATGAAAGAACCCTCCCGAAAGGAAGGGTCTCAACCTACACAAATCAATACCATTACTTCTTAGCTGCATATTTCCGCATATCGAAGGCAACAGCCGCTACGATAATCGATCCTTTAATAATCAACTGCCAATACGGGCTTACGCCGATGAAGGTCAGACCATAGTTAATGACCGTAAAAATAAGCACGCCCGTCACTACACCAGGAACCGTTCCGATGCCCCCAGTGGTCGACACGCCGCCGACAACGCAGGCGGCAATCGCATCCAATTCGTACATATTTCCGTAGTTATTCGTCGCTCCCCCGGTTCTTGCCGCTTCGAGAACCCCAGCCAGGCCATACAGCGCGCCGGCAATGGCATAGATATACACAAGGTTTTTGCCCACGTTAATGCCTGATACCCTTGCTGCCTGCTGATTCCCGCCTATTGCATACATGTTCTTGCCCAATCTCGTTTGGTTGAACACAACCCATACGATAAACGCAACTACGATTGCGATCACCACAATAATCGGAATGGATACACCGCCATATCCGATGCTCCCTGTACCGAAATATTCTTTAAAATCAGGCCGCAAGCCGCCGATCGGCTGCGAATGATTCGGAGCCGTGTCAAAGTATAAGGAGTTGACGCCATACACAGCCACCATCGTACCTAAAGTCGCTATGAATGGAGGCACCTTGAACTTAGCGACGATTACCCCGTTAATGAGTCCAAATATTAGGCCTACAACGACTGCTAGTAGAATCGGCACGAATAACGGCGGTTCCTCCAGATCGGGGAAAAACCTGCGCGCATAATCGGTTGTCTGCAGCATGGACGCCGATACGACCGCGGATAAACCCACAATCCTGCCTGCAGACAAGTCCGTACCGCCTGTAATGAGCACAAATGCAACGCCCAGGGCGATAATGACCCGTGTAGATGACTGATTCAGGATATCCCGGAGTGGATTTAATCCTATAAATGAAGGATCGTAAATCGCAATTCCAATGATAAGAACAGCCAGAACCATATAGATGACATTTTGGGAAATAAAACTTTGAATTCGCT
Source organism: Paenibacillus wuxiensis (assembly GCF_040195695.1). Lineage (NCBI taxonomy): Bacteria > Bacillati > Bacillota > Bacilli > Caryophanales > Paenibacillaceae > Paenibacillus > Paenibacillus wuxiensis. The sequence goes on from NZ_JBEFZI010000006.1 coordinate 522,026, forward strand.
TCGCGTTCATCGTAGATCTCACCTTTCTCTGCCGCTTAATGCTGCGCCGCTAGCCGCATAATTTCCTCTTCCGTCGCTTCCTTCCCGTTCAAAATCCCTGTCAACCGCCCTTCGGACATGACCATAATGCGATCTGACATCCCGATGAGCTCCGGCATTTCCGAAGAGATCATAATAATGCTCTTGCCCTGCAAGGCCAGTTCAGCAATGATCGAGTAAATTTCATACTTAGCCCCGACGTCAATGCCGCGGGTAGGCTCATCCAACAGCAATATATCCGGTTCCGTCAGGAGCCAGCGTGCAAACAGCACCTTTTGCTGGTTCCCGCCAGACAGGTTCATGATGAGTTCGCGCGTAGACGGTGTTTTGGTTCTCAATTTCTGAACCATCGCATCCACTTCCGCCTTCTTCTTTTTCCCGTCTAACAGGAAATAAGGCTTGCGATAGCGCTCCAAATTCGCGATTGCCGCATTCTCATGAACCGATAACACCGGGAAAATGCCTGTCACGCGTCGTTCCTCCGTTAACAATGCCATACCATGTTTCTTCGCAATGACGGGAGAATCGATCCGTACCTCCTTGCCTTGAATCGAGATGGTACCCGATTGGATGTCCCGGAGTCCGAATAGGGCCTCCATCAATTCAGTGCGCTGTGCGCCTACCAATCCGCCGATCCCAACGATTTCACCACGGTGCAAGTCAAAACTCACATGGTTGAACGATTTGGGTAGAGGGGAGGTCAGTCCTTGAACGCGCATCACGACCTCGCCGGGCACGTTGTTCCGTGGTGGGAATCGGTTCGTCAAATCGCGTCCAACCATTCGAGAAATAATCAGGTCCGTTGTTAATTCGGATGCCGGCCACGTCCCGATTTTTTTCCCATCTCTCATAATCGTCACTTCATCTGATATCTGAAGGATTTCTTCCATTTTGTGCGATATATAAATAATGGCGACGCCATTTTTTTTCAACTCTCGAATGATTCGGAACAACTGCTCAACCTCGACATCGGTAAGCGATGACGTCGGTTCATCCATCACAATGATACGGGAATGAAACGATACCGCTTTGGCAATTTCGATGGATTGGATTTTGGAAACCGATAACGTATGAACCATTGTCTCGGGCTGCAACTCGATGTCCAGCTGTTTGAATAAATCACGCGTATCTCGCGCCATGCGCTTATGATCGATAAATCGTAGAGGGCCAATCCCTCTCGTCGGGAATCGTCCCAGCCAAATATTCTCCATCACATTTCGGTAAGGTACAGGGTGAAGCTCCTGATGAATCATCGATATCCCGATATTCAATGCCGTTTTGGAGTTCGGAATCTGCACAGCTTCGCCATTCACCATAATCTCGCCTTCATCAGGGGTATAGATCCCGAAGAGGCATTTCATTAACGTTGATTTGCCCGCTCCATTTTCGCCCATCAGTGCATGTACGGTTCCGGGCCGCACTTGCAGCGTCACTTGATCCAACGCCTTAACTCCGGGAAATTCCTTGGAAATGTTGTTCATTTCGAGCACGAATTCATGCTGTCCCATCCCTTTCGCCCCCTAAGTCTCTTCGTAAAAAGAGGAGGTACGAATAACGAATCATTCTACCTCCCCAACTTGAAGCCAATAGTTCAACGGTTCACATTACTTCGCGTCAGCCATATTGTCTTTCGTAATTTTCTTATAAGAAATCCAGATATAATGATTATCCGTGATCTCATAGCCGACATTTTCCTTCGTAGGTTTCTCGCCTTTCGCCAGCACGCTTGCAAGCGTGATCGCAGCCTTTCCTTGGTTCTTTGCATCATTCAGAACGGTTCCAAGCAATGTGCCTTCTTCCAATGCCTGCAGCGCCGGTGCTGTCGCATCTACACCTACCACAGGAATGAATTTGTTATCCTTGAAATAGCCATTCGCCTTCAATGCCTCAATGGCGCCCAAGGCCATATCATCATTGTTCGCAAAGACGGCTTCAATCTTATCGCCATGTGCAGCCAAGAACGCCGCCATCTTCTCCTGCCCTTTTACGCGATCCCACATCCCGGTATCTTCCTGCAGCTTCTCAACTTTAATCCCCGCGTCTTCGATCGCTTGGATTGAGTACTTCGTACGGAGTTCAGCATCCTGATGACCAGGCTCCCCTTTTAACATGACATATTGCAATACGCCATCCTTGTTCTTATCCGCATCTGGATGCGACTTCCAATAATCCGCAATGAGCTGACCGGACATCGTACCGGATTCTTCCGCCTTCGCACCGACATAATAGACTTTATCCCATTTCTTCATATCTTCCGGTAATGGCTCGCGATTCAGGAATACAACCGGAATGTCTTTGGCCATCGCCTTATCGATAATGACACCCGCTGCCGTACGGTCAACAGGGTTAACGACCAAGGCTTTAACCCCTTTCGTGATGAACAAATCCACTTTATCGTTTTGGGTCGGCTGTGAATTCTGACTGTCCACGATATCGGCTTGGGCAATCCCTTTCGCTGAATCCGAAATCGCATTCCGTACGCCTGTCATGAACGTATCGTCGAACTTATAAATCGCAACACCTACTAGGGGTTCACTGCCGCCGTCACCGCCTGAACTTTTCCCGTTTGCGCAGCCGCTAACAACTGTCGCAATTAATGCACTCGCCAGAATCAAAGCTGATACTTTCTTCATTTGATCAAGACCTCCTCAACATCATTCCTGAATACCCTAGAAAAGAATACGCTTTCATTATGATGGATTCTCATGGGATCCGGTATCGAAAATCCTCCTGAGTTCTATCGAAATTCTCATCACCTTGCGCACTGAGTTATTTTACAAACGGAAACAACAGCTTCTGGTTTTCTGGCCACAGCATATTGTCCAGATCAATTAGCTTAACGCCTGTATCTATTCTTTCAGGTACGTTCCGCCCCTCAATAATGTCGACGGCGTACTTCACGGCGAGATATCCGTTATTAAATGGATTCTGCAAGACCAACGCCTGAACAACTCCATCTTGCAACAACCCCATTGTCTCGGGTGGACTATCGAATGCGATCACCCTCACTCTTCCACCATGGCCGGATCGTTGAACCTCACGCCCTACGCCGATTGAAGATTCTGCATTTAATGCAACAATCCCGTCCAGGCTTGGATATTGGGCGAGCCATCTGCGCGTGATCTCCTCCGCATTTCGTTGATTGGACTGTGAATATTGAATATCCACTACACGAACATTAGGAAATCTGGCCACATAATCTTGAAACCCTTCTTCCCGTTGATTCGCATTTTTGGCTGCCTCTACAAAGTTCATGACCGCAATTTGACCCGATTCATGAATCAATTCGATCATTCGCTTCGCGGCCAGCTGCCCTGCTTCATAATTGTTCGTACCGACATACGTTTTCACGCGTGCGGATCCAACCTCTGAGTCGATGGATATGATCGGTATGTTCTGATAGGCAATTCGATCAGTCGCTTGTGCTAACCCCATATAATCACTTGCCGCAAGAATGATGGCATCCGGACGGTTCTGAATGGATTGATTCACTAATTCAATCTGACCTGGAATATCATCTTCATGATTCGGAGCCAAGAATTGAAGTTTCACATTGAATTCCTTGGCTGCAGCCTCAGCCCCGCTTTTCAGCGTGTTCCAGTAATCGCCTTGATTCATTTTGACGATCAGGTCAATGGTGAGCATATTATCCGACATCATATTGGTCTGAATGGAACAAGACGACAGCGAGAAGGAGAGTGACAAAATCACGATTAACAATAGATTCATTCTTCGATTCACGACTCTGCCTCCCTTTCATCCCGGACAATGGGAAGCCAGATTTTGACCGTTGTGCCTTCTTCCAGCTCACTCTCGAACTCCAGTCCGTAACCTTGACCGAAGCATAGCTGGATCCGATCATGTACATTTTTCACGCCAACGCCTGACCCACTTTCACTTCTTACCTTCTTCGTTAGAAGACTGTTCACAATCTGAGGACTCATGCCTAAGCCGTTATCCGTTACTTGCAGCATCAACTTATCTTCTACAATAGCGGCTGTTATGGTGATCATCCCTTCCTCCTGCATCATCTCAATCCCATGCACGATCGCATTTTCGACGATTGGCTGCAAAATAAGCTTCATGGTCATGCAATCCAATGCCTCATCCTGGATATCTATTGCATATTGAAATTTGCGTTTATAACGGATGGTCTGAATGATTAAGTAATGTCTGACATGTTCAATCTCTTCTTGTACGGTGATGATGTTCTTCCCTTTACTCAAGCTAATCCGAAAAAATCGCGATAAAGATGTAATTGCCGTAACGGCCTCCCTTGTTTCTCCCCGTTCCGCAAGCCGGATGACCGAATTCAAGGTGTTGTATAGGAAGTGTGGATTGATCTGTGCTTGCAGCACATCAAGCTCACTCTTGCGCTTCGCCTCTTGCTCCACAATAATCTGATCCATTAACTGCCGAATTTGCCGAAGCATCATGTTGAACCGGCTGGACAATTGATCCACTTCATAGATGCCCATCGTCGAGATCGGTACTGTAAAATCCCCTTCCCCCGCGCTCTTTACCGATTTCGCTAGATTCTGAATGGGCAGTGAGATTCTCGCAGATACAACGATCGACACGAATAGAACAATCAGAATGACGATGACGAGAAACCACAGTATAAAGGTATTTAGTTCAGACTTGGTTGTTACGATCTCATCTTTGTAGGCGACGCCTACAACTTTCCAGCCGATCGGATTTACCGTTTTGACGGTAATCAGCTTGCTCTCGTCATTGCTGTTATCTTGGAAGCTTCCATATGCGTAGGTAAGGACGCGTTCTAAGTTCTCATACTTTAACCCTGCATAAATCAGTTGCTGCTGCGGATGGTAGACGATGTTGCCGAAAGAATCGATAATGTAGATATAGCCCCTCTTGCCAAAAGATACTTGCTTGCTTAATTCGTTGATTGTCTTGAAGTTCATATCGATAACCAGCACACCCTGATCGGGCTGCCCCCGCCCTGTACGATACCCAGCTTGCTTACTGATGGAGACGGCCCATTTGTAAGTGGTTTTAAATAAATTCTGAATATGAGGCGAGGAGAACGATAATTGATCTGGGCGCGCCATAGCGGCCTCGAACCAGCTTTGCCGCTCTAATTGTGTATTGCTCCGCATGGTCAGTTGAGGAGTGTTGAAGACCAGCTTTCCTTGCTTGGTAAACAAGGCGATCGAAATCAAATCTTCTCTTGTTTTCATAATAGATTTCAGCTGCTCTACTAAAATAGGATTCGTCACGGAAGGACTCCTACGAATCAGGTCTTGAACGACGTCGAAGATACTTGTAATGTTGTTCACATATATCTCCAAATTATAATTGACCTGCTCTACGACCTGCTGAATATTCAAGTCCGCATTTGTCTCCGCCGTACTGGAAAATTTGTTATACAGCATGACGCTGACCATACACACCGCCGCAACGGTTATGAAAATAAATGTTTTTGCGATAATAAACTGAATGCTCCTGACGTTGATCATGCGACCTTCACCCTCGATCCCGATTGCGGTATTCCTTGGGCGACAATCCGTAGCGCTTGCGGAAGCTGAAGCTGAAATAATTCGGATCCGCATACCCTACCTTCTCACCGATCTCGAACGCTTTGAGATCTGTTGACCGCAGCAGTTCCTTCGCCGCTTCCATTCTTAGCTCTAGTAGATAGCTCACGAAGGTGGTTTTGGCTTCCTTCTTAAAAATATGGCTGAAGTAGCCTGTGCTGATGTGCAAATGCCTGCACACCGTATGAATCGAAATATCCAGATCCGCATAATGAAGCTTCATATACGCTTTTGCGTCATCCACCAGCTTCTTGTAGCCAGTCTGCCGCTCGACGGCGATGCAATTCATAATTTTCATACATTGATGAAGCATCCAATTCTTTGCCTCTGACGCATTATTGCAATGATAGATTTCCATCAATGGATGTACGGCACCCCCGAGGAACTGCTCGAAGTTGACGTCCATATCTTTCGCCACTTTCATCATGGCTGTCCAAATTTCGATCCAATAGATTTGAAAATCTTGCAGCGAAACCGTGCAGGATTCCACGACATCAAATAACTCGCCCATCATCGCTTGCGCTTCTTCTATCGTCCCTACCTTCATACAGCGGATTAAGGCCTGCTCTTTTATGTCGTCGAATACAAGTGGATTCACCCGCTTCGCCTCTACATCTTCAATCCAGATGACGCGATGATTTCCGTGAATCAATCGATAATGCAGTGCTTGTACCGCTTCCTGATAAGAAGATGCCAACTCGGACAGATCGTTCACGACAGTTCCCACGCCAATCGTTACCGTTATTTTGAGAAATCGATGGACACTCTGAAGAATCTCTTCTAGTATCCCGATCATCTCCTGACTCATCCTATCTCCCTCTCGGCTTGCGCTCATCGTTAACACAATGACATGATCATGGTGAATAAATACCCGTCCCGGCATATGCTTCAGCACAAGCTCCTCAGCAATATTGCATATTGCAAATTGCAATAAATAACGGTTCTTCTCTTCCTTGCTATGATCCATTTGAATCGCAGAGACCAAATAAGCGGAACCCGATAAGTCCATCTCATAACGCTCGCATTTCTCATGAATATCCTCCAATGAACACTTGCCTGTAAGGAGAGAAGATAAAAATACATGCTGCAATACAGGTAAGCTCTTTCGATAATGATCCTGTAGCGTTAGTAGATTGTTCTTCTCCGCAACCTCCTGATCCATCTGCTGCTTGACCTTCACCAGTGCGGCTTGCAATTCAGCAGCGGAAAATGGCTTGAGCACGTATTCGTCTATATGGAGCTTGATCGCCTTCTGCGCATATTCAAATTCATCGTAGCCCGTTAATATCATTATTTTCATCGAAGGATCATGACTACGAATCCACTCCGCGAGCTGCAATCCATTCATGAAAGGCATATGAATATCGGTCACCACAATATCCGGCTGCAATCTTTCTATGTACTCCATTGCCTCTTGACCATTCTCTGCCGTCTCCACGACCGTAAACCCTAATGACTCCCAGTCCATTTCATGCAGCACACCTTCTCGTACATCTTCTTCATCATCAACGAGTATTAATTTGTACATGGACATCCCCCTTTTTATGAGAAAAGCTAAAAAAGCCGGCAATCGAATGCAAGCGGAACTTTGCTTCAATTACCGGCTGTTGCTCGTATGAAATTATTATTCGCTAGTGAATTGACTTCACCTGTATAGTTCGGAATTAATTGACCGCATCTTCCGCATGCCAGTCTTTATCTAACCCCATTTATTATGTCTTGAATTTGTTGAATGTGCCTTTCTTCATGTACGTACGTCGATTTCACCCAATCAATCAATAACATCTCTTTAAAGGCAGGGTGAACAAAATGTCTTCTACTCAGTATCGATGGATCCTCTAATGCGTTTAGCATTTCAACAAACTGTTGTCTGGAACTGTTTAGTTTTGCAATGATGTCTTCATATTCGTAACGTTCATCCGTTGGCTTTACAATGTCCGGAGCCGCTAGCTTTATTTTTCTGTCCAGTAAAGAATCGATTGGCTTGTGTTCCACGGATGATTCTTCTGTGTTCTGTAACCCTCTCTTAATGGCTACGACATATATTTCTTCTACCTTGGCAAGGTGCTGACATATCTGACCAATACTCCAACTATCCTCATCTTTTCGTTCGTTTAATTGATCTCCATTTAATCCTTTCAGAATTCCGAACAGTTTGTCTCTTGTTTCCTTTAAGTTTTGCTTGATTTCTTCCAGTTCCATAGAAACCTCCCTTTCATTACTTGTTGTGATGAAACGGTTAGAACATTACGAAGTGGTTGTCAGGTGGGTGTAAAATTGCACAATAGATGGGGCTGCACAATGCGGATAAACGAAACTGCTGATGTATGACTGGGCTGCTACTATCATATGTAAATACAGTTCATTTAGAATATTCTGCAAAATGCCCTCCTGTTCCTTCCTCTCCGGGAGTCATCCAGTGTACGAGAGCAAAAAAAAGACAGCGTGACTCCTCCTTAAATAGGATTTCGCTGTCTTTTCTCTTTGTTTAAGAGCTAACGTAATGGCTCATGAAACTATCAAATCAACTTCCGGCTGTACCACTTCTCCCCGCGGAAGCGCCAGAGGAAGACGGAGCCGCGGATCCCCCACTCTATGACCATTGCAATCCATACCCCCATGATACCAAGGCCAAGCGGTATCCCGAGTACATAGCCCAGAATGACACGGAACAACCACATCGTGAGCATAGCAGTAATCGAAGTAAAGTTGGAATCACCCGCTGCACGAAGAGCCGATGGCATAATAAAGCTGATCGACCATAAAAATGGCTGGGTAATCACAATCAGCACCGTAAGTTTAAAGATCTCCGGAATGATCTCTGCCGGAGGAGAGAACAATCTAACGATCCAAGGGAATAAAGGCATGAGAATCACTGCCGCAATAACGAATATGATGGAGGACAGCCACAGGAAAGACTTGATAAACTTCCTCGCATCCTCAATATTGCGTCGTCCGATGCATTGGCCTACGACCGTGACGATCGCGATGCTTAAGGCATTCGCTCCGATCTGGAACACAAGCGATATGGAGCCGCTTATGGCATTGACCGTGATCGCAAGCGTACCGAGCTGAACGATAAACGTCTGCGTCAGCAGCTTCCCGCCGTTAAAGAACATCTGCTCCGCTGCAAAAGGAACGCCGATAATCATAATTTTTTTCAAAATCGAAAAATCCAACTTTAGTGCATTCTGAATTCGGAACTGCAACGTCTGATTGATCTTCAACAAATAAATTAACGATATCACCATTCCCAGCACACGAGCCGTAAGCATGGAAATGATCAATCCGACTACGCCCATATCGAGTACCGTAATGAACAATATATTCAGAAACAGGTAGGTCAAGTTCATAATGAACGATAGACCCAAGCAGGCCTTCGTCTCTGCCACGCCGCGCAACGCCCCCGTCACAGCTTGAAAAATCGCAATGAACGGGTACGTGAGGCAGCTCCCGATCAAAAAGATCCTTGCATTATCCAGGACATCCGCTTCTGCACGACCGAACAGTAAGTCTAGTGTGGGGTTATGAAAAATAATAACGACCGCGCTGATCAAGATCGACAGCAGCGCAACTGCCGAGATGGCTTGAGCAGCTGACTTCGAAACCATATCCGCATTGCCCCTGCCTTTATACTGTGCGACGATGACGGTTCCCCCCGTCGCCACAGCTACAAACACGTTGACCAAGAAGATGTTCAACGAATCCACCATGCTGACCGCACTAACCGCCGCTACCCCCGAGGAGCTGATCATGGCCGTATTCAGCAGGCTCATCAAAATAATAAAAGCTTGATCCACAAATATCGGAATAATAATCGCGATAATTTGCTTATAATCAAGCGTTTCTCCTGTGAAATATTTATTCAACAGGAAGGTCGTTCTTCTCTTTATACTGGGAACAATTGTACTCACCGTATCATCTCTTCTTCGTGTATTGTGCCAAGGATCCCCTTGACCTCACATAGTGACGCACTATTATACCACTCTTTAGAGGAGATGAAAGTGAGGTGTGTGTCCTTATTCATGCATATTTCGTGATTTCCGAGCACCGCACTCGCTTTTGCAGTCATTTTATGTACATATAGCAGAGATGCGGCTTCTTACTCGCCTACACATCATGTCCAATCATAATGAAACATACTTTATGGTTGAGTTCGAGATCACTCCTACCCAAAAGTTCCTTTTATACTGTCCCAAGGGGTTCTAATCGCCGGTCACCCAGTCATTGCATCGCATGCTATTTCCAAGGGAATATTCCGAAAGCACATTCACTCCTGACCGAAAAGTTGAGATAGCGGAAAATCGCGTTATACTAATTCGCTTTTAGAAAAGTATCTAATCGTTTTCCCATTTTCAATTGCATACTCAATTTCATTTTTCGTACTACTACCGATATAACCTTCAACATCGATAACAATTATTTCGTCCGACATTTCTATCTTGCGGAGATGTATTTTTGCAAACAATTCTGCTTGTTCCGTAGTAATCTCAATCCCTTCGCTTTGCTCGAAAAACGCCAAACTAATAACAATGTTCCCTTGAAGCGTTAAGTATCTATTGACTTGTTCAAATTGTTTTTTTAATTTTATAGAGCCACAAAGTGTAATTACCTTAAACTATGTCCCCTCTTCTTTCCGCTGATTTCTCATTACTTGTTGCATCTTATACCCAAGAGGCTTTATGGAGAAAAGGAGGTGAATATATCGATAATGACGACTATGTCTTTTGTCTATTTCAACATTTCAACAATTCAGACCTTTGATACATCTTTTCGATTATGGTACTATATATGTAATAAAGACCAAGTGCTGCGAACACTTGGTCAATACAATTGGCTTGGATGGGTAATCCCTTCTTAGTCAATACGGAGATAAACCCACCTTTGGCTGCAACCTTGGGGTGGGTTTTTTACTTTCTCTTGTTGTTATGATTAATGTATGTTAAAAGAGCAAGAATGAACGATCCAAAAAGGAGCATGATCGTTATTGCATCTTTTACTTCCATGGCCTCACCTCCTTTCGAAGGGAAACCATGCCCACCCAAGATTCAATTGTAGTTATATTTTACCTTTATTCACACCTGCGTACAAGTGTTCTTATCTTGTTTTTAAAATCATGAAAACGCGTTCCTCGAGAAACCTATGAATTATTATTGTTATCAATACTTTCTTGGCTGAATACAAATTCCTTCTTAATAAACCTTATATTACTTACTATATTATCTGCTTCACTTTCTGGTATACCTTCTCTAATAATATTTCCTTCTTCGTCAAGTAAACGAACATTAGTCCACTTCAACTCCAACGATTTAGCGAATCGTTCAGCATCTCTTCTATCAACATATTTCCAAACCACTTTCGATCTAATATGTTCGGGGAGCCATTGTGCTCTAAATTTATTTAGTTTCTTATATGAAATATATTTTTCAATTCTCTCACCACCTCTTGCCATGCCGAATACTTTAGGGCTCCTTGCCATCCCATGACAATACAGTATATACACTTTCGCTCCATTTCTAAGTTGCTTATCTATCACAACATTCGCAACAACTCCATACATGATTGTGATTCTCCCTCCCTGCAAAGTCTTCGTCCCACAGTCATCATTTATGATATCTTTTTATTACGTTAGGAATCCTAATGAAATATATAACATGTATCTCGTGATGAATATATAACCCGAGACCTTCCTTATCCATAACCATTCGACAACACACTTTGCTTTCCTAGAGACACAAAATTATCTAAGTGCTATTGATCACAAAAAGGTACTCTGGATAAGGAGAAAATCATACTGAGAAATAAGTAAAGGGCGTACAGGAAAACCTAAATCCGGTAACTTCATTAATTACCGGATCTAGGAGGTTGGCAAATGGAAAAGTTTTTCGTTCTAGCAATCTTATTATTGGTGACAGGCTCTTTGTCCCATAACAATATGATGCAAAAGCAAGTGACTCCTAAGCAAAAACAAATTTCAACTCATGATCATGCTGCGAACACCGGCTGGAAATCCAGCAAACCAGTAACCCACAGGAAATATTGAAAAAAGGGATCCGACAGGTTCAACAGAACCAACAGGGGAAAGTAAAAATGATACTGTGGATAATAATTTATCCGAATTCGAGCAGCAGGTTCTGGATCTAGTAAATCAGGAAAGATCCAAAACAGGATTAAGTTCCTTGGGTAGGAGAGAGGAATTGTCAAATGTGGCTATGGTTAAGGCACAGGACATGTACAACAACAATTACTTTGATCATAATTCTCCAACACATGGATCACCCTGCGATATGTTGAAGGAATTCGGGATCACATACAATTCTGCTGGAGAAAATATCGCAAAAGGGCAAAACACCCATTCCCAAGTTATGAAGGATTGGATGAATAGCCCCGGCCAAAGACCTGTTGTATTGCATCCTCGAAATCCGATTCTATGGCAAATATCACCCAGCTTCTATTCCAAATACTTCTTGATAAAGTTTGGAAGGAACGGTCGCTTTTGCATATCTTAAGTCATCCTCATCATTAAAATCGGATACATAAGCAACAAAATCACTTGTTCGATTCAGATGAATAAATGCTGGTTCCAACTCTTTCAATACGTCAATCATACAATCAATTAGTTGCTTATTGTGATAATCGTACAAGTCATCAGAAACATCCTCCACTTCCGAGAAAAAATCCTGATGTTTTGTCATCAGTTGATCCATTTCTTCTGTCCAGTCAATCATTTCCTCAAATGCAAAATCACCTATGCTGAACTTTATATCCTCCAGTGAACATCTATCTTCATATTGTCCTTTATAAGCATCCTCATATTTAAAATGCAGTTCTGATAACGTGTTCCAATCTAATGTTATATACCCATTTAAAACTAATGTTAGGACGTATACATCCTTATTATCACTTGTTTTTGCAAACTCTTTTATTACCTTCAGATAATGTGATACTAATAGTTTCTTAAATAACTTATAATCAAATTCTTCTTTCATTTAAACTCTCCTTTATCTCACGTCTGAGTTGCCGTACCCTCACAATATTATTGTTTTATATTTCAATCCTTCTTCTATGATCTCTTCCAGAGTTAGAGCTTGATAGTATATCAAATCTGAAAATATCACGCATCATCAATTCGCTGCTAATTATTCTTGACCTACCTAGACCTTATCCATTTAAGTTGATTGCTTCGATTTGTTCTCTGTCAAAATCAACTATCAATATGTGATCTTGTAATACATTGTCTCCGCAAGTTATTGTTGCTCCGTAATCCTCTTTGCTATTAAATGTTATATTTACACTATATACTTCAATTTCTTTAAACCAATCCTTATGTACCTGTTCACGAAGTTCGTTTTCATAATAGTTTCGAAAAACAGTCTCACACTCCGTAAACCAATTTATGTACGACTCTACATTACTCATAATTGAATCTAATTGCGTATTCGTGGATATATTGATACGCACTTCATCTAAATCTTCATCCTTTATGAATTGCTTAAATATTCGTATTGTATTTTTCAAGCCATAGCATTTGTATCTCTCATCACTTTCTTCTACCAGCTCAATGAAATTATTCACCATTTAATAGCACCTCAATTATGTAGCATTATCTTTCTTGATAACAACAATGAAAGTACAACTCGGCTTCTCTGAATCTAAATTGTTGCTTAAAGCTCTTATTTCTTTAAACGTAATTCAAATTCTTGACATGCGATAACGAAAACCTCGTCATATGTATATATTACATATTGCTTTAACTCCAGACCTCTTGCATTCTTTATATCTCTAAGTATTTTTGTATTACCTATTTCTACGAAGCTACTACTTTCATGATATGGATGATCAAACATCTGTAAACTTACATCTAACTCGACCATATTAAAGTAATAAACTTTCTTGAATAGCAATTCGTATTTAATAAACTCTTCATCATCTGATTCTGTACATAATCCTCCGCTTATCTCGCCAATTAATGTAACTTCTTTCTTTTGATAATTGAATTGAATATCATCAAGGAAAATCGCGTCTCTTCCATGAATTTCACCCAATTCGGTTTTTATAGCTTTGATTTTTTCCATCTCTTTCAACCTTTCTAGCCCGATGCGTAGCGTAGATAGTTTTTAGGCGATTTTCATCTTTTCCAGAGTTCTCGATCATAGAAGTCTAATTCGAAATGTTATTTTCATTTTTATTTTTCCCTTAGATGAATTTCGTTTACAAAATGTTCCTCGAAATAACAAATGGTACAAGACCTATTGTAAGCATTTATATGGAAAAGACAATAAGCCATACGTAAATGATAGAGGTTTTATGAGTTCTATAACAACGAGCGCTTTCCAAAGAGACTAAACAACCTTAGTCCGGTTCAATACCGAACTAAGGTTGCTTAAAGGCTGCTTCTTTAGTGATGTCTACTTGACGAGAGTTTAGCAAGGCTCCAATCACAAGGGAGCTGCTGCGAGGTTACATATATGCTCAGTTTAGATGTCAATCCTAGAATCATGGTTGAGATCGAAACCAAGTTACACAGCCATAGCACTACACGTGCTGGATCAAGCTTCTCATCTCATTCACTGGTAAGTATCCGGAATTTTGCAAGTAGGTCACGATTTTTTGCATATACAGTGCATCAATTTTCGGCCAATAAAATCCGGCCTTGCTTAAGGCGATTTGTGTTTGTAACGAATCATGCTTGACAATGGCATAATCGCCTTCAAGCTTTTCTCCTGCTGCCATTAACATTTGAATGTCATGAATGTGCTTATCATCCTGAGATAATCGAAGCATGAGATCATGGAACGCCGCACCATCCAACAAAGCAATCTCATGCCCCGACTTGTGTAGCAATTGCACGACCTCGCCAAGTCCAACTTTATGATGATTGTACAAATGGAAAACGTAGTTTTCCCCAGCGCTTGCATCTGCTTTTATTAAGGCAACGACGGCTCTGCTGCACGCATCAACAGGAGTAAACTCTATATCATTAGATATGAATTGGTTCGATGCAACCCCATGTTGCAACATAAATTTGAAGCGGCTCATAAATGCATTGTCCGCGATATTATGTTGATGCTGCCCATCACTGTGCCGGTTGGTCAGATTGCCCACCCGGTAAATGGCAGCGTCCACCCCATTCGAGATCGCTTGGAACAGTGCATGTTCCGCCCAAAATTTACTTTTCACATACACATTATCCTCATAATTTTGTTGAACGTAAAAATCATTTTCGGTAAATACATGCTGCTCTTCCCCAAATGTAATATGACCTGATACGCTCATCGTGGACATATAATGCAGTCTTTTATTACGTCCTACGAACGATATAAGCTCTTCAAGCGTTGTTACATTCGCTTTTTCAAAATCAGCGTAATTACCGAAGTGTTTGGTCAACGCGGCAGAATGGATGACACTACTGATCGTACTGTCAAGTTGAGCATATTCAGCATCGCTTAAGCCGAATTGTTTCTCAGACAAATCCCCCTTTACGATAACAACCCGGCTGCTTAGCATAACTTTATACTTTTCAAGCTTGTCATGAAAGTAAAAGGAAATCTGTTCCAGCAACCGATTCCGCGGGTCACTTCCCCTAATCAAACAGTATACTCTGCTATTGGTTCCATCCAGCAGCTCCGCTAGTAAATGTATACCCAGGTAACCCGTGACCCCTGTAAGCAATACATTACCGATAGGGTCGTAGGTTGCATGAGCGATGTCTTTCTTCGGAGGCTTGAGAAATTGCAGCCTAGATGTATCGGAATGCAAGTATTTTTTTGAACCATGGTCAATCTTTTGCGCGATTTTTTGTATGGTTTGCAGATCATAGTAATCCTTAACCGTTACATGCCATCCTTCTGTCAGCCCTTTTGCCAATGCCTCCATAATTTTCATGGAGTGCCCGCCTAAGTCAAAGAAGGAATCGTGGACGCCAATTGAAGTTTCCTTCATCCCTAACACGCTTGACCAAATCTGTACAAGTTTTCTCTCTGTTGCATGACGAGGCGCGATATAACTTGCAGGTGTTTGCAGTGTACTGTCGATTTTCGGGAGAGATTTCGTATCAATTTTCCCGTTCGGCGTTAACGGCAAACTGTCCAGTTGCACAAAATACGTCGGCACCATATAGCTTGGCAAGCGCTCGCTCAAGTATGTCCGCCATTCCTGTGCGCTGCCTTCTCCGACCAGATACGCCGCCAGTTGCTTTTCCCCCGGCCTATCTTCCCGCACGATGACGACAGCTTGCTTGATCGCCGGCAACTGACTTAACACCATTTCAATCTCTCCGAGCTCAATCCGGAATCCTCTGATTTTCACTTGGTCGTCGATCCTGCTTACATAGATCAGGTTGCCGTCCGGCTGATACTTAACAGCATCTCCTGTTCTGTACATTTTCGCTCCAGACTCACCGCTGAAAGGATCCGGAAGGAATCGCTCCTCTGTCAGCTCTGGACGATTCAAGTATCCACGAGTGACCCCTGCCCCGCCAATGTACAGCTCCCCAGCGACACCGATTGGTACAGGTTGTTGATGTGGATCCAACACGTATAACTTCGTATTCGCTATTGGTCCTCCAATTGGCGGTATGCCCTCCTGCAAGGGGCTGACCTCTGTTGCTGTAGCCACGACTGTACACTCTGTAGGGCCGTAGTTGTTGATGAGTGCAAAAGGCAATGAAGCTGGCGGCGACTGCCGCAGCATATCCCCCGCCGTCAGCAAACAGCGTAAGGATGTATGCGACGGCCAAGGCAGATGAATCATGATTTCGGCCATCTGCGTTGGCATAAAACCGATCGTAATTTGCTGGTCAACGACCCAATTCTGCAACGCTGCAGGATCCGTTCTTACGCTTTCCTTGCACACATGCAAACTAGCGCCTCTGCACAGATAGGGCCATATTTCTGCCACTGCGGCATCAAATGCGATGCTTGCTATTTGACTCGCACGATCTTGCTCCGTAACTTGGAAAAATTGCTGGTGCCAGAACACCATATTGATCAGTGTGTGATGTTCGACCATGACCCCTTTCGGATTCCCAGTAGTTCCTGAGGTGTAAATTAGATAGGCCATGTTGTGCGGCGTCGTGGCGATTGACGGATTCCGGTCGCTCTCCTGTGACAGCATCTCCTGATCGGCAGCGCTGTCCAGACAGATGCGCGTGATCGGCTCCGGCACCCAACCGCTTGTCTCACTCTGGGTCACCATCAACTCAATTCCCGCATCCTGGGTCATGTAAGTCAAGCGCTGCTGCGGATACGACGGATCCATCGGCACATACGCGCCACCAGCTTTTAAGATCCCCAGGATCCCGACGATCAGGTCCGCCGAGCGTTCCATGCAGATCCCAACCAGCGTCTCCGGCTTCACGCCTTTCTTCCGCAAGTAGTGCGCCAGTTGGTTCGCCCGCGCATTCAGTTCCCCATACGTCAGCTGGCGGTCTTCGTCAACGACTGCCACCGCTTCCGGCCGTGCTGCCGCCTGCTCCTCGAACAGCTCCTGAATTACCGGATCCCGTGGATACGCCGTCTCCGTCCGGTTCCATATCTCCAGTTGCTGCTTCGTTTCTGCTTCGCTAATCAACTGCATCTGGCCTATCGATCGCTCTGGATGCTCCGCCACTTCATGCAGCCATCGCTCGAAGTGTACCGCCATCCGCTCGATGGTTGACGCGTCGAATAAGTCCGTGCTGTATTCGAAGCTGACGCGCATCCCCTCTTCGGCTTCTTGCACGCCTACCGTCAAGTCGAACTTCGAGACCGACATAAAGCTGCTTATCGTATCCATCCGGCGTTCCAAGTCCATTGGCAGCTCGCTCGGACGGCTTTGAAGCGTAAATACCGTCTGAAACAATGGCGCATAGCTCGCCGACCGCTCCGGCTGCAGCGCCGCCACGATCTTCTCGAACGGGATGTCCTGATGCTCCTGCGCTTTCCATGCTTTCCCGCGCACTTGCGACACCAACTCCCGGAAGCTCGGATTGGCCGACACATCCGCACGGTACACCAAGGTGTTGACAAAGAATCCTATCATCCCCTCAATTTCCTCGTAATGCCGGTTCGCAATCGGACTGCCGACGGCGATATCTGTCTGTCCCGTATAGCGGGAGAGGAAACCTTGGTAGGCTGCGAGCAGTGTCATGAATAACGTCGCTCCCTCTTGACGACTGAGCGCTTTTAACTTGACGAGCAAAGCGGCTGGAAGATCCACTTCATACAGCTCTCCCCGGTAGCTTAGCTGCGCTGGACGCGGACGATCCGTCGGCAGCTGCAGCACTGGCAGTTCCCCGCCTAGCTCTTCCTCCCAGTACGCCAACTGACGGTTCATCACGTCTTCGCTCAGCCAGTTCCGCTGCCAATGCGCGTAGTCGGCATATTGCAAGGATAGCGGTGCCAATGCCGCTGGCTGCCCTCCCGCAAACGCCTCATATAGTGCGAGCCATTCCCGGACGAAAATGTCCAACGACCATCCGTCAAATATGATATGGTGCAGCGTGCACAGCAGCACCCAATCGTTCTCGCCCATCGCGATGGCCTGCGCCCGGATTAACGGTCCCTCAGCCAGTTGGAACGGCTTGTCTGCCTCCGCTTGCATGAGCGACTTCATCTCGCGCTCTCTGTCCTCGCTTGCCAGATGGCGAAGGTCCGTCATAGGCAGACGCTCAGGCTGGTGTTCGCGAATGATCTGTACCGGCTCGCCGTTCGCCTCGCCAATGACGGTGCGCAGCGCTTCATGACGCTGGAGCAGCGCATCGTAGGCTTGTTCCAACGCCTCCAGCTTCCAAGCTCCCTGCAACCGCCATGCGCATGGAATATTGTACAGCGGACTGTTCGGTTCCAGTTGATCGAGGAACCAGAGCCGCTGCTGGGCATACGATGCTGGCATATGCACGCCTCGTTCCACCGCTTGAATCGGCGGACGTTTCTCCCCTTCTCCCCCTTGCGCTAACAGCGTTAATTGGCGGGATAAGCTTTCGATCGTCGGGTGCTGGAACAGGTCGCGCACCGCCACCTCCACGCCGAATACCTCGCGCAGACGCGAAACCGCCTGCGCCGCTAGCAGCGAGTGGCCTCCCAAATCAAAGAAGGAATCATAGATACCGATCCTCTCCACGCCAAGCAGTTGACCCCATACCGCCGATACGAGCTCCTCCGCTGGCGTTTGCGGCGCCGCATAGCCCTCTTGCGACGACACTGTCGGGATCGGCAGTGCCCGCGTATCGATCTTCCCGTTCGGCGTTAACGGCAAACTGTCCAGTTGCACAAAATACGTCGGCACCATATAGCTTGGCAATCGCTCGCTCAAGTATGTCCGCCATTCCTGTGCGCTGCCTTCTCCGACCAGATACGCCGCCAGTTGCTTTTCCCCCTTCCTGTCTTCCCGCACGATGACGACAGCTTGCTTGATCGTCGGCAACTGACTTAGCACCATTTCAATCTCTCCGAGCTCAATACGGAATCCTCTGATTTTCACCTGGTCGTCGATCCTGCTTACATAGATCAGGTTGCCGTCCGGCTGATACTTAACAGCATCTCCCGTTCTGTACATTCTCGCTCCAGACTCACCGCTGAAAGGATCCGCAAGGAATCGCTCCTCCGTCAGCTCTGGACGATTCAAGTATCCACGGGTAACCCCTGCCCCGCCAATGTACAGCTCCCCGACGACACCGATTGGTACAGGTTGTTGATGGCGATCCAATACGTATAACTTCGTATTCGCTATTGGCCCTCCAATCGGCGGTACGCCCTCCTGCAAAGGGCTGACCTCTGTTGCTGTAGCTATGACTGTACACTCTGTAGGACCGTAGTTGTTGATGAGTGCAAAAGGCAATGAAGCTGGCGGAGACTGCCGTAGCAAATCCCCCCCCGTCAGCAAACAGCGTAACGATGTATGCGACGGCCAGGGCAGATGAATCATGATTTCGGCCATCTGCGTTGGCATAAAACTGATCGTAATTTGCTGGTCAACGACCCAATCCTGCAACGCTTCAGGATCCGTTCTTACGCTTTCCTTGCACACATACAAACTGGCGCCTCTGCTCAAGCAGGGCCATATTTCTGCAACTGCAGCATCAAATGCGATGCTTGCTATTTGACTCACACGATCCTGTTCCGTTACTTGATAAAATTGCTGATGCCAGAACACCATATTGATCAGTGTGTGATGCTCGACCATAACCCCTTTCGGATTCCCTGTAGTTCCTGAGGTGTAAATCAGATAGGCCATGTTGTGCGGCGTCGTGGCGATTGACGGATTCCGGTCGCTCTCCTGTAACAGCATCTCCTGATCCGCAGCGCTGTCCAGACAGATGCGCGTAATCGGCTCCGGCACCCATCCGCTTGCCTCGCTCTGGGTCACCATCAACTCAATTCCTGCATCGTGGGCCATGTAAGTCAGACGCTGCTGCGGATACGACGGATCCATCGGCACATACGCGCCCCCAGCTTTTAAGATCCCCAGGATCCCGACGATCAGATCCGCCGAGCGTTCCATGCAGATCCCGACCAGCGTCTCCGGCTTCACGCCTTTCTTTCGCAAACAGTGCGCCAGTTGGTTAGCCCGCGCATTCAGTTCCCCATACGTCAGCTGGCGATCCTCGTCAACGACTGCCACCGCTTCCGGCCTTGCCGCCGCCTGCTCCTCGAACAGTTCCTGAATTACCGGATCCCGTGGATACGCCGTCTCCGTCCGGTTCCATAGCTCCAGTTTCTGCTTCGTTTCTGCTTCACCAATCAACTGCATCTGGCCTATCGATCGCTCTGGATGCTCCGCCACTTCATGCAGCCATCGCTCGAAGTGTACCGCCATCCGCTCGATGGTTGACGCGTCGAACAAGTCCGTGCTGTATTCGAAGCTGACGCGCATCCCCTCTTCGACTTCTTGCACGCCTACCGTCAAGTCGAACTTCGCGACCGACATAAAGCTGCTTATCGTATCCATCCGACATTCCGAGTCCACCGGCAGCTCGCTCGGACGGTTTTGCAGCGTAAACATCGTCTGAAACAATGGCGCATAGCTCGCCGACCGCTCCGGCTGCAGTGCCGCCACGATCTTCTCAAACGGGATGTCCTGATGCTCCTGCGCTTTCCATGCTTTCCCGCGCACTTGCGACACCAA